>CALJLK010000139.1 GCA_937982655.1 uncultured Sandaracinus sp. | reverse complement strand
AAGTGCGCCGTTCGCAGCGCGCCGTTCGAAGTGCGCCGTTCGCAGCGCGCCGTTCACACCGAGCCTTCGACCGCTCGCGACCTCCTCGCGCGGATCGAACCCACCGCTGCGCGATCCTCGACCGGGCGTGTACGATCCGGAGCGCGTGAGCGACACGCCGACCACCAAGCCCGAGCGCGCCCGCCCTCGCGAGGCGGAGCGGCGTCCCGATCGCGTCGGTCGCTACAGGCTGAAGCGTCCGATCGGCGAAGGCGGCATGGGCGTCGTCTGGGTCGCACACGATCCGCGGCTCGGACGCGACGTCGCGCTCAAGATCATGGGCGGCGACGGCATCGGCACCGAGGCGCGCGCCCGGCTCGCGCGCGAGGCCCGATCGATGGCCCGCGTGAGCCACCCGAACGTCGTGCAGGTGTTCGACGCGGGCACCTTCGAGGGTTCGGGCGGTGAGCCGCAGGTCTTCATCGCGATGGAGCTCGTCGACGGGGAGGATCTCTCGGCGCGCCTCAAGGCGCTCCACGCGACCGATCGCTGGCGCGCGGGCGCGGCGTGGGCGGAGCTGGTCGCGCTCTTCGTGGACGCCGGCGAAGGGCTCGCGGCCGCGCACGCCTCCGGGTTGGTGCACCGCGACTTCAAACCCGCGAACGTTCTCGTGGATCGCGAAGGGCGCGTGCGCGTGGGGGACTTCGGGCTCTCGCGCGGCGATCGGGACGACGATCGGCACGAGCTCGTGGACGCGCTCTCGACGAACCTCGGCGAGAGCGCAGCGGACGGTGTGTCGATCGCGCGCTCGTACCAGCCCGTGAGCGATCGGCCCGAAGCACGCGAGGGTGACGTCACGGACGGGCGCGCGTTCGAGGACGACGCGCACGCGAGCGACGAGGCCATGACGAAGACGGGCACGGTGCTCGGCACGCCAGGCTACATCGCGCCGGAGCTCTTCCGCGGGGAGCGCGCGGACGACAAGAGCGATCAATGGGCCTTCTGCGTGTCGTTGTGGGAAGCACTCCACGGACAGCGGCCCATCCGCGCGGCTTCGTTTCCGGAGCTCGCGCTCGCCACCGTCGAAGGCCGCTTCGAAGAGCCGCCGCCGAAGCCGCCCGTGCCGGCGCGGCTGCGCGCGATCCTCCGCCGCGGGCTGGACGTCGATCCGACGCGCCGTTTCGAGAGCATGCGCGCGCTCGTCGACGCGCTGCGCGACGAGCTCGAGCGACCGCGACGACGTCGACGGCGGTTACGGCTGTTCGCCGCGCTCGGTGCCGCGCTGGTGGTCGGTATCGGCTCGGTCGTCTTGTGGACGTCTCGTGAGGTCGCACCGTGCGCGGACGCGGGTGCGCCGGTCGACGAGGTGTGGAGCGCGGCACGTCGGGCGCGGCTGGAGGCGCACGTGCGGGCGTTGCCGGTGCCCTTCGCGGAGCGCCTCGCGGAAGACGCGGTGCGCGCCGCCGATCGCTACGCGAGCGAGCTGGCTTCGAGCTACCGCGGCGCGTGCGAAGCGACGTTCGTGCGCGAGACGCAGAGCCAGCCGCTGCTCGATCGTCGCGTGGCGTGCCTCGATCGCCGCCGCGCGGAGCTCGACGCATTCGCCGCGGAGCTCGCGGACGCCGACGCGGAATCGGTCGAGCGACTGACGCGCGCGCTGCAGCTCTACCCGACGTTCGCGGCTTGCGCCGATGCCGACGCGTTGCTCGCGGGCGTCGACCCACCGCCGAGCGCGCTGGTCGAAGCCGTCGATCGCGCGCACCTCACGATCGCCTCCGTGCGCGCGGCGATCGCGTCCGGCGAGCTCACCGAAGCGCTGCGACGCGCCGAGGTCGCGCGACGCGAGGTCGATGGCATCGACTACGCGCCGCTCCAGGTCGATGCGCGCCTCGCGCAGGGGCAAGCGCTCGCGGCCGCCGGTCGCTTCGACGACGCGTCGCGCGAGCTTCGCGCGGCGTTCTACGGATCGCTCGGGATCGGCGACCGCGATCGCCGCGTGGAGGCAGCGACCGCGCTGGTCGACGTCGACGGAGTGCGTCGCACGCGGCCGGAGCTCGGCGACGTGTGGGCCGAGATCGCGGAAGGCACGCTCGCGAGCTTCGAAGAGGAGCGCCCGGTCTTCCAGTCGCGCCTCGAGAACGTGCTCGCGGAGCTCCGCAGCGCGCAGGGCAAACGCGACGAAGCGCTCACCCACGCCGCCCGCGCGGTGGACCTCGTCGAGCGAGCACGCGGCGCCGAAGATCTCGCGCTGCTCGAGCCGCTGCGACAGCTCGGTGACGTGCGCGCGCGTCTGCGCGACTTCGTGGGTGCGATCGAGCCGCTCGAGCGCGCGCGCCTGCTCCCGTCGACGTTGCCCGACGCCCACCCCGAGCGGCTCGCGATCGACGCTCGACTCTCGGCCGCGATGGTCGGCGCCGGCCGGCACGACGAGGCGCTGCCGATCGCGCGACGCGCGCGTGACCTCGCGATGGAGAGCTTGCCGGAGACGCACCCGGTGCTCGCGTTCGTGCGGTTGAAGTACGCGGATGCGCTCGTGCACTCGGGCTCGGTCGAAGAAGCGCTGCCCGAGTACGGCGCCGCGCTCGAGGCGACGATCGCCGCCTACGGTCCCGAGCACACGGAGGTCGCACGTGCGCTGCTGAACTCGGCCGGGGCCGAAGCGCGCGCGGGACGCGCCGACGAAGCGATCGCGCGTTGGCGCGAGGCGCTCGCGATGCGCGAGCGGCTGCTCGGCCCGAACCACCCGGACCTCGCGATCATCCTGCAGAACGTCGGGAGCGTGGAGACCGAGCGAGGGCGCGCGCGCGAGGCGCTCGGCGTGCTCGAGCGCGCGTGGCGCATCCGGCACGAGTCGCCCGCGAGCCCGCTCGCGCGCGCCGACCTCGACTATTGGTACGGACGCGCGCTCTACGAGAGCGGCGAGGACACCACGCGTGGCCGCGCCCTCGTCGCCCGGGGCGAGGCGACCGCGCGACGCGAGGGCTACGACGCGCCCGCGGACGACATGCAACGCTGGCTCGCCACGCATCCGGAGATCCCGGGCGCACCCGCGCGTCGATGAGCGTCACCGAGAGGACCTGAGCACGACCGAGCCGATCCCGAGCCTCGTGCTCACCAAACGTCGAACGGCGACCAATCCTCGTTCGCCACTCCTCCGCGAGGTGGTGCGAGGTCAGTCGTCCACGAGGTGGTGCTCGAGGAACGTCGTCACGAACGCCCACGCCTCCTTGGCCGCGTGCGCGTCGTGGCTCGCGCGCTGATCGCAGAAGAAGCCGTGGTCGGCGTGGCCGAAGTTGAGCTCGACGAACGGCTTGTCTGCGCTCGTGAGCGCGTCCGCGACGCTGCGCCGGTGCTCGGCCGTGATGTGTTTGTCCTTGCCGCCCCAGAGCAGCGCGACCGGGCCGTGCTGCGCGGCCGCGAGATCGAGGTGGTTCTGCGCGATGCCGCCGCCGTAGAAGCAGACGGCGGCGGCGAGCGGATGGAAGGCGTTGGCACAGAAGGAGAGGCGTCCGCCCATGCAGAAGCCGAGGCTCGCGATCTTCGGCGCGTCGACGCGCTGCGAGAGGGTCGAGAAGAGCAGGTCGTAGGTCGCGGAGAGATCGGCGCGGATGCCTTCGCCGCTCAGCTTCTGTGCGTGCTGCATGCCCGAAAAATCGGTATAAGGCGCGTCGAAATCCGGGGCCGTTCGATGAAAGACGTCCGGCGCGGCGACGGTGTACCCGAGGCGCGCGAGACGATCGGCGACGGATCGGATGTGGGAATTGACGCCCCAGATCTCCTGCAAGAGAATCACGCCGGCTTGATGGTCGTGGTCGTCGGCAGGACGGGCGACGAAGACGGACATCTCGGTTCCGTCGCTCACGGAGACGGTCGTGGGCTCGTGGGTGATCGCGGTCATGACGGCGAACGATAGACGGTTCTCCCGTCACCTTCGCGACTTCTGCCCTGGTCGGCGGGGTCAGCCGCCGACTTCTGGAGCGACCGGGTGAGGGACGTCGCTCTGCAAGAGAGCCGGTGCGGGACCGAAGCGGGCGGATCGAAGGTCGGATCGAAGTGGCACGCATCGGCACGATCCCAAGCGGCCCGTACCTTGCTAACCTGCGCCGCCATGGGGATCTCACGCGTTGGTTCCGTCGCGTTCGTGACGGCGCTCCTTCTCACCGTCACGGGCTGTCCGGACGACGACGACCCGGCCGAGTGGACACTCGCCGCGGACGGGCTCGACGAGGCGCTCCTCGGCGTGCACGGCACGAGCGAGAACGACGTCTGGGTGGTCGGATCCGACCGCGGCGCCGGTCCGATCGTGCTGCGCTACGACGGCACCGCCTGGACCCGCGTGCCCACCGGCACGCGCGGCGACCTCTGGTGGGTCCACGCGATCCCGGGCGGCCCCGTGTACCTCGCCGGCGCGAACGCCACGATCCTCCGCTACGACGGCACGAGCTTCACGCGCATGCGCACCCCGGGGGTCGCGACCCACACCATCTACGGTGTCTGGGCCCGCAGCGCGTCCGAGGTCTACGCGGTCGGCAGCCTCGCAGGCGGTCGTGACGGCTTCCTCTGGCGCTTCGACGGCACCGCGTGGTCGAACGTCGATCTGCCCGCGAGCACCCCGAAGAACGCCCGCGGCAACGTGCCTGGCTTCTTCAAGGTCTGGGGCGACGCCGAGCACCTGTGGATCGCGGGCGGCGACGGCTTGTTGCTCGAACGCGCGAACGACGGCACCTTCACCACGATCGAGACCGGCACCGATCAAACGCTGTTCACCGTTCACGTCGAAGACGGAAACGTCGCGGCCGTAGGAGGTGCCTCCAACGGCGTTCTCGTGGGTGGCCAAGGAGAGATCGTCACCGATCAGACGCCGGAAGCGTGCCCGCTGCTCCAGGGTGTCTGTCTGACCTCTCGCGGCGGTTTCGCCACCGGCTTCGAGGGCACCGTGTACGAGCGACGCGGCGCGCGCTGGGTCGAGCTCGTGCACGAGCTGCCGATCGACGTCGAGTCGCTGCATGCCGCGTGGGTCGATCCCACGGGCACCCTCTTCGCGGTGGGCGGCAACGTGCTGACTCCCGCGCTCACCAACGGCGCGATCCTCACGTACGGCCGCGAGATCGGCCGCTACACGCGCCCGATTCCGGAGGACGGCGGCATGCCCGATTCGACGATGCCGCAGGTCGTCTGCCCGGAGGCGCAGATCGATCCGGTCCCCACCGGCAGCATCGCGCGCCGCTGGAACGAGGCGAACCTCAACGCGATCCGCCGTGCGATCCCGCGCCCCGGCGTGCACGCGCGCAACCTCTTCCACAACGCGGTCGCGATGTACGACGCGTGGGCGGCCTACGACGCGACGGCGGACGGCTACGTGGTGACCGAGAAGCTCACCGCGGCCGACGTCGACGCCGCGCGCACGGAGGCCATCAGCTACGCGTCGTACCGCGTGCTCTCGCACCGCTACTCCTTCGAGAACGGCGGACCGATCTCGCTCGCGTGCTTCGACGCGCTCATGGATCGCCTCGGCTTCGATCCGGAAGACACGACCGCGACGGGCGACTCGCCGCGCGCGCTCGGCAACCGCATCGGCGCGGCGATCGTGGCGGAGTTCGCGGACGATGGCGCGAACGAGGGCGAGAACTACCGCGATCAGACCGGCTACGAGTTCGTGAACCCGCCCCTGGTCGTCGACCAGCCCGGCGCGCCGCTGAACGACTGGCTCAAGTGGCAGCCGCTCAACCTCGCGGTCGCGGTCACCCAGAACGGCATCGTCACCGACGCCGGCATCCAGGGCTACATCGGCGCGAACTGGGGTGGCGTCACGCCCTTCGCGCTCCGCCGCACCGGCGCGGGCGTGCCGTACTTCGACGAAGAGGGCCTCGTGGACGACGAGGAGCTCGTGGAGTCGACGGTGGAGATGATTCGTCTCTCGGCGATCCTCGATCCCGACGAGGAGACGATGATCGACATCTCGCCGGGCGCCTTCGGCAACAACCGGCTCGGCACCGACGACGGAGAAGGTCACGGGAACAACCCCGTGACCGGCGAGCCCTACGCGCCGAACGTGGTGCCGCTCGGAGACTACGGCCGCGTGATCGCCGAGCATTGGGCGGACGGACCGCAGAGCGAGACGCCGCCCGGTCATTGGAACACGCTCGCGAACCGCGTGAGCGACTCGCCGCTCGTCGAGCGCCGTCTCTTCGGTGAAGGCGACGAGGTCGATCGGCTCGAGTGGGACGTGAAGCTCCTCTTCGCGGTGAACGGCGCGACGCACGACGCCGCCGTGGCGGCGTGGGAACAGAAGCGAGTGCACAACGCGGCGCGGCCGATCAGCCTCGTGCGCTACATGGCGGGGCTCGGGCAACGCAGCGACCCGAGCGGCCCGAGCTACCACGAGGACGGCCTGCCGCTCGTGCCGGGGCTCATCGAGCTCGTGACGGCGGAGAGCAGCGCGCCGGGGGAGCGTCACGCGCACCTCGCGCCTTACCTCGGACAGGTCGTGATCCGAAGCTGGCGCGGCGAGCCGGGCGATCGCGCGACCGAGATCGGCGAGACGGCGTGGATCCGCGGCACCGAGTGGATCCCCTACCAGCGGCGTACGTTCGTGTCGCCCGCGTTCCCGGGCTTCGTCTCGGGGCACAGCACGTTCAGCCGCGCGGCGGCCGAGACGCTGACGACCTTCACCGGATCGCCCTATTTCCCCGGAGGATTCGGCGAGTACGTGGCGCCGGCGAACACCTACCTCGTGTTCGAGCGTGGCCCCTCGGTCGAGGTGCGCCTGCAGTGGGCGAGCTACTACGACGCGGCCGACGAGGCGGGCAACTCGCGACGCTGGGGCGGCATCCACGTCTGGCAGGACGACTACGCCGGACGTCGCATCGGCTCGGAGGTCGGGACCGCCGCGGTCGCGCTCGCACGCACCTACTTCGACGGCACCGCGCGCTGAGCACGAGAGCCGTCGAGAGAACCGTGCGAAGGACGTCCGTCGCTACGCCGCAGCGGACGTCGTCACGCTGCCGACGAGCTGCTCGCTGATCGCCCAGAGGCGCTCGGCGAGCGCGTCGTCCTGCGCGATGCGCATCGGATGTTTGGGTTTGGAGTCCGCGAAGTACTTCCCGCTCACGCCACGCAGCTCGGGCGCGCTCGCGAGGTGGACGGTGGTCGCCGCTCCTTGCGCGGGCGTCTTCAGAAAGGGCCGCACGATCTTGAAGCCGAACGACGTGAAGAAGCCCACGTCGTCGGAGCTCGCGAACTCCGTCGCGACCACTCCCGGATGCAGCGCGTTCGTGGTCACGCCCGTGCCCTCGAGGCGGCGCGCGAGCGCGCGCGTGAAGTAGACGTTGGCGAGCTTGGACTTCGCGTACACGTCGAACGACGCGTACTTCTTCTCGGATTGAAGGTCGTCCCAGTCGAGCCCGCGGCGCGCCCAGCGATGCGCGTCCGAGGACACGTTCACCACGCGCGCTTCGCCGTCTTCCTTCGCGGCCTTCTTCAGCGCGCCGAGCAAGAGCTGCGTGAAGAGGAAGTGCCCGAGGTGGTTCACGCCGAAGGTGGTCTCGAAGCCCTCGACGGTCGTGGTGCGCGTCTCCAGCACGAGACCCGCGTTGTTCACGAGCACGTGCAGCTTCGCCCCCGAGTCGGCGGGGTCAGCCGACTTCTTGCCCGAGTCGGCGGGGTCAGCCGCCGACGTCTTGCCCTGGTCGGCGGGGTCAGCCGCCGACTTTTCGTGCCGCGCGAGGAAGGTCGCGGCGGCCGCGCGGATCGACGCGAACGACGCGAGGTCGAGATCGATCAGCTCCGGACGGCGCGCCGAGGGCAGGCCCGCCTTCTGAGCGATCTCGTCGGCTGCCCGCTCGCCCTTCGCGCGGTTGCGCGCCGCGATCACGATCGTCGCGCCCATCTTCGCGAGCGCGAGCGCGGCCTCTTTGCCGATGCCCGTGTTGGCCCCCGTGACGAGGACCACCTTGCCGTTCATGTCCGCCATGGGCTGCGTGGTCGGTGCAAAGCGTCCAGCGTGACGTGCGCGGGGTCGCGTACCGAGCGTGTCGCGCGACGAGCGCGGCGAGCACGGTCCGACGAGGGGCACGCGCCCTGACGCGGTACGAACGACCCACCGCGTCGGCACCGATACCGTGACAACGGCACGATTCATCCTCGACGGAACCACGCCCGGGAAACCCCTCGCAACTTTGTGGGAGCCCCCGCCTACCGTTGCGTAGCTCGGCGGTCCTTCGAGGCTTTCAGCCATCGTCGTTCGCGCGCACCAGCGGCGCGGCAGAGATTTCGTTTACGTCGTGGTTTCGCGAACTTGACTCGGACTTGGGCTCCGTGTGAAACCGACTCTCGACACGCCAGTCGCCGACGCACGGCCGAGGGCACGTGGATTGCTCGCGACCCCCTGTCGGCTCTGGATGGGTGAAGGCGGCCGGCCTCGGAGGAGAGCGAGCGATGATGGGGAGCTCGGCGGTGAAGAACCGCGCGTGGACGGATTCGAGGCCTCGGCCGGACGGGTCACCCGATGGTGGTCGCGCGGCGCGCGCTCGACGCTCCATCACCAAGCTCACGCTCGGATGCGCGCTGCTCGTCGCGTGCGGTGACGACGACTCGCCGCCGCCTCCGCCACCGCGCGACGCGATGGTCGACGCGCCCGTGATCGACGACGCCGGGCTCGACGACGCCGGGCTCGACGCGACGCGCCCCGACGGCGCCACGGACGACTCGGGCATCGTCGCACCCGGTCGCTGCACCGTGGATCCCGGCGAGGGCCTGATGGTGGTCGGCACCGACACCGACACCGGCTTCGCGCACGTCGCCTCCGACTCCTCCGCGACCGCGTCCGCGATCGTCTTCTCGGACGACCTCGGCGGCGCGCGCGGGCTCCGCCTCGTCACGATCGACGACGACGGTGTCCAACGCAGCGCGCTCGACGGTGTGTCGCCCGGCTCGCGCAGCGCGGACGTCGCGTCGATCGGCGACGAGTGGTGGGTGGTGGCGGTCGATGGCGGTGCGCTCTCGCTGCATCGCTTCGACACCGAGCTCACGCGCGTCGGCACCGCCACGGACCTCGCGACCAGTGCGACCGACGCCCGCATCACCCGCGCGGCCGATGGCGCTCTCGTCGCGTGGCGCGAGGGCTCGACCGTTCGCGCGCGGCGCGTCTCTGCCGCGGGTGCGCCGGGCGCGACGTTCGATCTCGGCACGGCCTCGGGCGCGTTCGATCTGAACGCCCACGGCACGGACGGTGCGGTGCTCTTGAACGGTGGCACCGACGCGAGCCCCGCCCGCGTCGCGGGTCGGCGCGTCCCGAGCGAGGGCAGCGCGACCACGCTCACGGTCGGCGGCAGCGAAGAGTCCGTCGGCTCGGTCGGCGTCGCGGGTCCCACCACGATCGCGCCCTCGGGCACCCTGCCCTTCTACGGCGCGGTGGCGTTCGACGTGCGCATCGGCGACGCGTTCCGCAGCGTGCGCCTCGCGGTGCTCGACGTGGACGGCGTGCCCGCCTACGGCGAGTACCGGGTGTCGGCCGCGGGCGAGTACGCCTGGGCCTCTTCGGCGACCGCGTGGGGCGGTGGCTATGTCGTGGCGTACCGCGCGCGCGCCGAGGACGGCGGATTCTCGCGGGTACGCGTCGCAGTCCTCGACCGCGAGTCGTGCGAGGTTGGTCGGGTCGACGAACAGATCACGGTCGGCGTCGCTGCGACCGAGGTCGGCAGCCCGACCACGGTGACCGCGACCGAAGGCGGCGAGCGCTTCGTGGTGGCGTGGGGCGAGACCCTCGAGGACGTCGTCGAGTATCGGATCGCGATCGGGAGGTGCGAATGAGCTTCGAGCAAGGGAAGCGGAACGTTCTGACGACGTTCCTCGCGTTCGGCTCGCTCTTCGTGATCGGAGCGTGCGAGCGCCCCGACGCCACCCCGGACGTGGCTCCGAGTGAGCCCTCGACCGCCGAGTGCGGCGCCATTCCCACGACCGGTTGCCCGTGCACGGCGACCGAGCCGGTCGAGTGTGGTTGGACGGCGGAAGGCGACGACGCGGGCGCGGGCTGCATGCTCGGGACGCGCACCTGTGAAGGCGGCGTGTGGGGCGCGTGCGTGGCGGAGCTCGAAGGCTCGCTCGGCTCGGTGACCGCGCCGCTGATCGTCGGCCCCGTGCGCTGCGACGCGTGCGACCCCGCGTGCCGCAGCTTCAACGACGAGCCGGGCCCCGCGGATCTGCCGGGCCGCTCGATGAACGTCGAATACGACTCCACCGAAGGCGGTGTGGTGCTCGAAGGTGAGTTCGTGGTCTGCATGTCGGCCGACTGCGCGACCACGACCGGCAGCGGCGTCGGCACCGGCTCGCCGTGGATGCCCACGCCGGGCAACTCCGAAGGCGTGGTCGTCGATCCGGTCGACAACGCGCTGACGCTCGGCTTCTCGACCAGCAACCGCAACGGCGTGTGGGTCGCAAGCATGGACGACGGCACCGTCTCGCGTCTCGATCCGGTGACTGGTCGTGAGGTCGGTCGGTACTTCTCCACTCGACCGACCGTCGCGAACGGAGCGCGGCCCGCCGCCGAAGCGTGCAACTGGAGCAACCGCGGCAACTGCCCCTCACGCACCGCGGTCGATCAGAACTTCGACGTCTACGTCGCGAACCGCGCGTTCGGAAACCAAGGCACCGTCTCGAAGATCGCGGGCTCGCTCGAAGGCTGCCGCGATCGCAACGGCGACGGGATCATCCAGACCAGCCGCGACGTGAACGGCAACGGCGTCATCGATCGCACGAGCGCCGCCGAGTTCCCGGGCGAGGCGGACGAGTGCCTGCTGTGGACCGTGCCTGTCGGCGGACGCAACGCGGTGCCGCGCGCGCTCGCGGTCGGCACCGCGGCCACGGGGGTCGGCGACGTGTGGGTCGGCCTCTTCAACACGCGCCAGGCGTGTCGCTTGAACCCGAATACCGGCGCGGCGATCGGAGGCTGCACCAGCATCTCTCCGGTGTACCCGTACGGTGCGGTGGCGGATCCGGCCGGTCGCATCTGGTTCACGAGCCGCAACTCGTCCGTCGAGGCGCTCGGTCACGTCAACCCGTCGACTGGGGTCTGGACGATGGCAGCGAACGCGCCGAGCAACCTCGTCTCGTACGGCATCTCGGTCTGGTCGAACCCGACCCTGACACAGACATACTTGTACATCGCTCAAAGCGATAACAACCGGATTTTCCGGTACGACGTCAACACGAATTCTTGGCTCGTCCGCGACCTCTCCACACTGAGCTTCTCCGGAACTCCCCGCGGTGTCGCGGCGAGCGAGACGGATCTCTGGGTGGCCACTTACTCGAACAACAATGCTTGGGGTGGAGGCTGCTCGGACCGCTTCGTTCGACTCCGGTTGCCGAACCTCGACACGGGAGAGGCGTACAGCATCGGAAGCACGAGCTGCCACCTCGGCATCGGCGTCGGCTTCGACAACGCGGTGTGGAGCGTCGCGGCCGGCACCAACAACGCGGTGAGACTCGCGCCCGATCGCGCGAGCCACATTCGTACACCTGCGCTCTTCGTGTCGCCGTACACCTACTCGGACTTCATCGGCTTCGGCCTGAACGTCTTCGCCAATCCGCGCGGCAACTATCGATTCACCATCGACTCGGACTGCGAGGGTCATCGTTGGAGCGAGCTCACGTGGACGAGCTCTCTCCCCGCTGGAACCAGCGTGGAGTACTACGTGAGATCCGCGGGCACGACCGCGGGCCTCGCGACCCAGGCGTGGATCGGTCCGTTCCGCGGAACGTCCCCCGCGAGCCTCCTCGCGGCGCCCGGACCGGTCCCGGCGGGTCGGTACCTCGAGGTCGACATCCGCATGGCCACCGACGACCGCACCGTCACGCCGCGCGTCTACGACGTTCAGGCGACCGGCATGTGCGACCGGACGATCTTCGAGCCGGTCGGTGGCTACGCGCAATACTACGACGCGAGCCCGGACCGTCCCGATCCCACCGATCCAGCCCGTGAGCTCGGCTGCCCGCGCGGTACGCGTCCCGTCTGGGGCGATCTGACGTTCACGGTGCAGGTCGATCCCGACACCGGCCACGAGGGCACGAGCATCGACTTCCTCGTCACGACGGCCTCCACGCAAGCAGCGCTCATGACCGCCCTTCCCGTCGTGATCTCGGTGCCCTCGAGCATGCCGCCGGTGAACGTCGACACCGCGCTGCAGGCCGCGGGCATGCCGCGCAACGAGCCCTTCCTCGGGGTCGCGGCAGTGCTCCGTGCGAACGCGACACGGACCCGAACTCCGGTGCTGCACGAGTTCGGGGTCGAGTACCGATGCGTCCCGACCGAGTGAGCCACCGCGAGACAGCCTCGACGCACCGCGTGCGTCGAGGCCTCCGCGTCGTGTTGCTGGCAGGCGCGCTCGCCACGTCGACGATCGCCGCCCCGCTGGTTTCGCAGCCACCGAGCACACCGACGCAGGTGGGCGAGGCGAGCCCGTCGGCCGCCCCTCCTCCCGAGATTCGTGATCGCTACGCCGCCGTCCCGAGCGCGGCGAGCGAGTCCACCACCACCACAGTCGAGCTCCCTGAAGATCACGCCCGGCGCGAACGCGTGGTCGCGCGCGTGGAGGGCGTCGCGATCACGGTGGGCGAGCTCGAAGATCTGCTCACGCTCGGCGCGACCGAAGACGACGTGCGCGCTGCCCTCGACGCGTCGATCCGCCGCGTGCGGCTGACGAAGGAAGCGGAACGTCGTGGCCTCACCGCCCATCCGGACGTCCAGGCCGCCGAGCGACGCGCCCTCGTCGAGGTCCTGCTGGCGCGCGACTTCGGATCGCACGAACGGCTCGGAGGCGCCGACACGGAGTCCGTCGACGCGCTCGTTGCGCGCCTGCGTGCCGAGCACGTGCGCGACGTCGAGCTCGCGCCGCTCTACCCGCTCGCGCTCGATCCCCGACCGCGCTCGGTGCGCGCGCCCGCAGCCCGTGGAACGTCGGACGCACCGTCACCCTCGGTCGGCGCGGCGGGCAACGCACCGAGCGGAGACGAGCCCTTCGCCGAAGGGCCAGTCACCCGAGAAGAGCTTCGCCTCCGCGACCCCGAGGACGCGCGATGATCGGGCGTCTCCTCGTTCTCGTGCTCCTCACGCTTGCGGCGTGTCGCTGCGGTACCGAAGAGAACGCGCGCTCCGTCGACGCACGCCCGCCGGTCGAACCTGCGGATCCGACGCCCGCGCCGAGCTTTCCGCGCGACGATCACGGGCTGCCGACGGAACGTGGCGCGGTGGTGCTCGCGCGCGTCGACGACCGTCCGATCACCGTCCTCGACTACCTCGACGACTACGAGCGCCTGCGTGGCGCCGACCGCCTGCGCTTCGCGATGCCGGCGCAGCGCGGTGCGTTGCTCGAGCTCCGCCTCCGCGACGAGCTGCTCTCGGACGAGGCGCGACGTCGCGGCCACGCCGACGCTCCCGAAGTGATCACCGCGCGCGAGGAGGCGATGCGTCGCGTGTTGGTGGAGCTCCTGCGCGAAGAGAGCCCACCGAGCGCGCCGACGGAGGCCGAGCTGCTCGCCCTCTTCACCGAAGAGCCCGAGCGTTGGCTTCGTCCGGAGCGCGTGCGCGCCGAGTTCGTGCGGGGAACGCGCGAAGAAGCGACGGCGGCGCTCGAGCACGCGCGCACGCAGCGCGATCCGATCCGCGGGATGCGCGAGTGGGCGCAGCGGACCGCTTCGCCGACCGTCGCGAGCGGACAGCTCGGTCCCTTCGCGCACCCCTCGACCGGCTGGCGCGAAGCGATGCCGGTGCCACGCGCCTTCGCGGAGGCCGCGCACGCGACGCCCGCCGGTCGTCTGCACCCCGAGGTGGTCGAAGCCGACGGCGCGTATTGGGTCGTCTACCCGCTGGTGCGTGAGCCGGAGACGCGCATCACGTTCGAGGACGCACGCGACGAGCTGCTGCAGTTGCACGCGGAGCGCGCGTACGAGCGGATGCTGGCGCGCGCGTTGCCGGAGGCGCGCATGTCGATCGACGAGGAAGCGCTCGCGGCGGTGCGGCGGCCGTGACGTTCGCGCCCGATGCTGCGGCGACACTCGGATCGCGACGTCCGCGAGGCGGTCGACGACCGGCGATCACACCACGTCGTTTCTTCGGCGGCCTGATAGAGTGGGAAGGGATGGGATCGCGCATGTCGAAGCTCGGGTGGGTCGTCTCGGTCGGTGTGTTGTTCTCGCTCGTCGCGTGCGGTGACGACTCCGCGCCTCCGCCCACCCCGCGCGACGGAGGGCGCGACGGATCGATGGATGCGTCGTCGTGCGTGATCTGCGGTGCGCCCCCCGAGGGCTGCTCCTTGGTCGGCGGCACCTGCGAGTCGTGCGGCACGCTCGTCTGCGACGACGGCGCGGTGCCTCCGATCGACGGTGGGACGGATCCCTTCGACGCCAACCCCGTGTTCTTCGACGGATGCGCCACGCCGCTCTGCCCTCCGCTCTCCACCGGCTGCCGCTACGAGGGCGCCACGGAGTGCCAGTGCGGCACCCTCGTGTGCGAGTGCGGCGACGGTGAATGCTCGGGCACGCAGGTCTGCCGCTTCACCTCCGGCTGCGCGGGCGCCGGCACGTGCACGACGCGACCGACCGTCTGCGACGACGGCGTCGATCCCGTCTGTGGCTGCAACGGGGCGACCTACAACAACGCATGCGATGCCGAGGCCGCGGGAGTCTCGGTGGCCGCCGAAGGCCCCTGCCCGGACGTCGAAGATTGTCGCGACGGCGAGTGCCCGATCGGAACGCGCTGCCTCGGCTGCCCCGAAGGCGGAAGCGTGACCTTCGCCTGCCTCCCGAACGACATCGACTGCTGATTTCTGGTCGGCTGCGCCGACTTCGAACGTGTACTCGAGCACGTCTCCAAGCGCGCGCAAACGAGGGGTTCGAAGGGGGCGAAGCCCCCTCGCCGCCGGAGGCCCGAAGGAGAC
>CALJLK010000138.1 GCA_937982655.1 uncultured Sandaracinus sp. | reverse complement strand
TGTCCATGACAATGAACGGCGCGGTGCTGCCCATTCTCGCGCTGTTCATCGTGGCCGGCGAAGAACAAGGCGTGCCACCGGAAAAGCTGACCGGCACCATTCAGAACGACATTCTGAAAGAGTTCATGGTCCGCAACACCTACATCTATCCGCCGAAGCCTTCGATGCGGATCGTGGCGGACATCATCGCGCACACCGCCAAGGAGATGCCGCGTTTCAACAGCATCTCGATCAGCGGCTATCACATGCAGGAGGCCGGCGCGACGGCCGATCTCGAGCTCGGTTACACGCTGGCGGATGGCCTCGAGTACATCCGGACCGGCGTCGCGGCCGGCCTCGACGTGGACGCCTTCGCGCCGCGTCTGTCGTTCTTCTTCGCGATCGGAACCCACTTCTTCATGGAGGTCGCGAAGCTTCGCGCCGCGCGCCTTCTGTGGGCGAAGATCGTGAAGTCTCAGGGCGCGAAGAACGACAAATCGCTCGCGCTCCGCACGCATTGTCAGACCAGCGGTTGGTCGCTCACCGCGCAAGACGTCTACAACAACGTCGTACGAACCGCGATCGAGGCGATGGCGGCCACCCACGGGCACACCCAGAGCCTGCACACGAACTCGCTCGACGAGGCGCTCGCGCTGCCGACCGACTTCTCCGCCCGCATCGCGCGCAACACGCAGCTCCACTTGCAGATGGAGACGGGCATGACCCGCACCATCGATCCCTGGGGTGGCAGCTACTACGTCGAGCGGCTCACCCACGAGCTCGCGAAGAAGGCGTGGGCGCACCTCGAAGAGGTCGAGGCGCTCGGCGGCATGACGAAGGCCATCGAGGAGGGCCTCCCGAAGCTGCGCATCGAAGAGGCGGCCGCGCGCACCCAGGCGCGCATCGACTCCGGCAAGCAGCCGATCGTGGGCGTGAACGTCTTCCCGCTCGAGAAGGAAGAGCCGATCCCGGTGCTCAAGGTCGACAACGCCGCGGTGCGCGAGGCGCAGATCGCGCGCCTCCGCGAGCTGCGCGCGTCGCGCGACGAGAGCGCGGTGAAGCAGGCGCTCGAGGCCATGACGAACGCCGCGGGCCGCGAAGGAGCGGACGCGGGCAACCTGCTCGCGCTCGCGATCGACGCCGCGCGCGCGAAGGCGACCGTGGGCGAGATGAGCGACGCGCTCGAGAAGGTGTACGGTCGTTACGAAGCGACCCTCCGGAGCATCAGCGGCGTGTACACGAGCGAAGCGAGCGACGACGCGACGGTGACGAAGGCGCGCCAGCGCGCGGAGAAGTTCCTCGAAGACCACGGGCGTCGCCCGCGCATCCTCGTGGCGAAGATGGGCCAGGACGGCCACGACCGCGGGCAGAAGGTCATCGCGACCGCGTTCGCGGATCTCGGCTTCGACGTCGACGTCGGGCCGCTCTTCCAGACGCCGGAAGAGACCGCGCGTCAGGCGGTGGAGAACGACGTGCACGTGGTCGGCGCGTCGAGCCTCGCCGCGGGGCACCTCACGCTGGTGCCTCAGCTCCGCAAGGCGCTCGACGACCTCGGCCGCAAGGACATCGTGGTCGTCGTCGGAGGCGTGATTCCGCCCGACGACTACGAGGCGCTTCGTCGCGCGGGCGCGGCCGCGATCTTCGGACCCGGCACCGTGATCGGGGAAGCCGCGATCGCGCTCCTCGACACGCTCGAAGCGAACCTCGACGAGTGAAGAATGCCGATGGCCGATAACCGCAAGCCGCCCTACCGGACGGCGCGCAGCGCGCGTAGCGCGCGGAGGCTCGCGGGTGGGGGCCCCATCGGGGCCTCCGGCCCCGTGGGGGAGGGGCCCCTCGAGGAAACTGATGGCGCCCTCGGCAGCCGAGCTCGCGGCAGGCGTGCGGTCGGGCGATCGCGCGAAGCTCGCGCGCGCGATCACGCTGGTCGAGAGCGAGCACGCCAAACACGAAGCACGCGCCCAAGCGCTGCTCGCGGAGCTCTTGCCGCACACCGGTCGTGCGGTCCGCGTCGGCATCAGCGGTGTGCCCGGCGCGGGCAAGAGCACGTTCATCGACGCGATGGGCATGCGCCTCGTCGAGGCGGGTCATCGCGTCGCCGTGCTCGCGGTCGA
Organism: uncultured Sandaracinus sp.; assembly: GCA_937982655.1. Lineage (GTDB taxonomy): Bacteria > Myxococcota_A > Polyangia > Polyangiales > Houyiibacteriaceae > JACKEH01. Next base: position 1,861 of record CALJLK010000138.1, on the reverse strand, counting down.
TCCCTCGAGTCGCGTGAGCGGAGGCAGCATCCTCGGCGACAAGACGCGTATGGCGCGGCTCTCCCGCGACGAGCGCGCGTACATCCGCCCGAGCCCGAGCGGCGGCACCCTCGGCGGCGTGGCTCGAAAGACCCGCGAGTCGATGCTGCTCTGCGAGGCCGCGGGCTTCGACGTGGTGCTCGTGGAGACGGTGGGCGTCGGTCAGAGCGAGACCGTCGTGAGCGACATGGTCGACGTCACGCTCGTGCTGCTCATCGCGGGCGGCGGCGACGAGCTGCAGGGCATCAAGCGCGGCATCCTCGAGGCGGTCGACGTGCTCGTCATGAACAAGGCCGACGGCGCCAACGTGATGCGCGCGGAACAGGCGAAGTCCGAGCACCGCGCGGCGTTGCGGCTCCTGCGTGGGCACGAGGTGCCGGTGCTCACGTGCAGCAGCACCGAAGGCACGGGCCTGCCGGAGGTCTGGGACGCGCTCGTGAAGGTGCGGGCAGAAGCCGAAACGAGCGGCAAGCTCGCGCGCCGACGCGAGGCCCAGATGGTCCGCTGGATGTGGCGGATGATCGAGGACGGCTTGCACTCCGCGCTGCACCGTCACGTCGGCGTGCGCGCGGCGCTCCCCGCGCTCGAAGCGGCGGTACGCGAAGGGCGCACGCCTCCGACCGCGGCCGCGCACGCGTTGCTTGCGCTCTTCGGCGTGCGTGAGGCGTGAACGAGCGGCTGACGCACGAGCTTCCGTCCATCGCACGAGACCTCTGAGTGAGCCGTGGACCGATGGGAGCTTCGGCGTGCGCGACGCGAGCGGCTCCCGCATGCTCCGGTCCGCATGAGCGGCAAGACGCGCAGAAACGACGCGAAGGCGGCCGTGGTCCTCGGGTGGATCGCGGGCGGCGGCCTCGCGTTGCTCGTGAACTTCGTCGCGTTTCACCTCGTGGGCGAGGGGTATCCCGTGGCCCCCACGAGCTTCGTGCTCTTCGTGCTCGGCGCGTTCGGCGGAATGCACCTCGCGGATCGGCTGGGTGACCGCGCGCTTCGGGTCCTCGGCGTCGCGACCGGCGCGCTCTTCGGGCTCGCGCTACTCGTCGTCGTGGTGCTGGCGAGCGGCGGTTGACTCGAGCGTGGAGCGCTCGTTCCTCCGAGCCCCGGCGACTCGCCAGCGAGCCACTCCGGATCACGTGAGCCGAAACACCGCAAACGTGCCACCCAAGGTGTCAGGGTACGCGCGCGTCGGATGCAAGCGCATCGGAGCGCGCTTCCCTGACCGGCCGCTCGCCGCGTGCTAGCGTCCCCCGGTTTCCCCGCGACCCTCCACCACAGCCGGGCGCGGATCCCCTTTCGAGATCAGAGGTCGAAGTGAGCGATCGTCCGGACGACGAACAGGATTTCGATGCCGATGCGCTGGCCGCGCTGGCGCGTCCGTCCCTTCCTTCCGTGCCCCCGACCGCGTCGTCGGTCGACGACGACGAGGACGACGCGAAGATCGACCTTCGCGCGCTGACGACGTCGATGCCGCCCCCGGCGGCGGACGACGACGCGCCGGCGGTGGCGGCCGCCGCGAGCCCGGCCCCGGAGCCGAGCGCAGCGAAGCCGCAGCCGCAGTCCAAGCCGGTCGTGAAGACGGTCGAGGCCCCGCGTCCCGCGGCGGCCGAGGTCGTCGCGCAGCCCCAGAGCGGCGGCGGCATGGGCAAGACCCTGCTCGGCGTCGTGCTCGGCGCGGGCGTCGCCGCGGCGGCGATCTTCTTCATGAACCGTGGCGAGACGCCGGAGGAGGTCGCGTCGGCGTCCGCTCCGAGCGCGGCGAGCGAAGCCGACGAGCCTTCCACGGCGGGCGCGGTCGAGCCGACCGTCGAGCCCGCACCCACGA
>CALJLK010000137.1 GCA_937982655.1 uncultured Sandaracinus sp. | reverse complement strand
GTGTCGCCTCCGGCGGCTCCGATCGCTCCCGCGCACACCACGCCGAGCGCGAGCTGGCCCATGGGGCCGTCGACTTCGCAGGCGTTGCCGGATCTGTCGCGCGATCCGTGGGGCGATCCGACGGGGACGCCTCCCCCGCCTCCGGTCTCCAACGATCCCTTCGTCGTGAGACCGATCGAGGCCACGATGAAGCTCCCCGCGGTCGGCGACGCTGCGCGCGCGACCCGCATCCGTTGGGCGATCGCGTCGGCGCTCGTGGTGCTCGCGCTCGGAGGCGGGTGGCTCGCGCGGGAGCTGATGCACGAGGCTCCGGTGGAAGGCACGCTCGAGATCGTGTCGCGCCCTCCCGGTGCGCGCGTGGTGCTCGACGGACGCGAGCTCCCGGGTCGCACGCCGGTCACGGGCATCGCCCATCTGCCGGTCGGCCGCGCGCTGTCGCTCGAGGTGCTCTTGGAAGAGCACGAGCCGTGGCGCGGCGAGGTCACGCCGGTGGCGGGGACTCTGCAGAAGGTCGCGGTGCTCGTGCCGCTCCGGCGAGACGTGGTCGTCGACTCGTCACCGCCCGGCGGGCAGGTGTGGATCGACGGCGTGCTGCACGGCGCGTTGCCGCGGCGGCTCGAGGATCTCGCGCACGGGCGAACGCTCGAGCTGCGCGTGAGCTGGCCGCGCGGGCCGACGGTGCAGCGGTCGCTGCGCGTCGACTCGAGCACGCCCGAGCGTCTGGTGATCGAAGCGCCCTGAGGTGGACGACCGCACGAGCGGGATACGCAGAACGTGCAGGACGCAATCAGGTTCGGCGGACGAGCGGCAGCGCGGTGTCCGAGAGGCTCGCGTTCGGCTCTTCGTCGATCGGGCCGGAGGCGGGGAGGGTGATCTCGAAGCGCGCGCCGCCGTCGAGGCCGTCGCCGACGTCGATCGAGCCGCCGTGGTCTCCGACGATGCGGTGCACGATCGCGAGGCCGAGGCCGGTGCCTTTGGCCTTGGTGGTGAAGTAGGGCTCGAAGACGCGCAGGCGATCTTCGGGCCGGATGCCGGGGCCGTCGTCGTCGATGCGGAGGCGCGCGCCGCCTTCGATCGGCTGGAGGTGGATCTCGACGTGACCGCCGTGGCTGCCGTGGCGCGCGCTCGCGGCGTCGCTCGCGTTCTGCACGAGGTTCAAGAGCACCTGCGTGAGCTGATCGCGGTCGGCGCGGATCTCCACCGGGGTGCTCGGCGCGACGACCTTCAATGCGACTTCGTCGTCCGCGTGCAGGTTGGCGACGTGCTGGATCACTTCGCGAAGATCGAGGCGAATCGGCTTCGGACGCGGCATGCGCGCGAACTTGCTGAACTCGGTGACCATGTCGTTGAGGCGTTTGACCTCTTCGAGGATCACGCCGGTCGACTGATCGAATTCTTCGTCGAAGCTCGGATGCTTTCGTGCGTGGAGCTTCCGCATGGTCTCGATCTCGACCTGGATTGGTTGCAGCGGGTTCTTGATCTCGTGCGCGATGCGCCGCGCGACCTCGCGCCAGGCCGCGATGCGCTCGGCGCGCAGCAGCTTCTGGCGCGTGGCGGCGAGCTCCTTGGTCATCGCGTCGAACGCGCGCAGCGTGCGGCCGACGTCGTCGCCGCGCGTGGTGGCGGTGGCGATGCGGGATTCGAGGTCGCCTTTGGCGACGCGGCGGGTGGCCTCTTCGATCTCGCGCAGCGGGCGGGAGAACATCCAACCGACGAGGAGCGCGAAGCCGAGCGCGACGAGGAGCGCGACGCCCGCGACGAAGAGCGTCTGCTCGCGGAGGCGCGCGAGGTCGGCTTGCAGGGGCGCGTCGTCGAGCACCGCGACGAGGCGGTGAGGACCCTCCGCGCTCTCGAAAGCGCGCACCACGCGCGGCGGCTCGCCGGTGGTCGGCGGGAGCTCTTCGCCGGGCGCGAGGAGCGCGAAGCGAAGGGACTCGTCGTCGCTCTGCAGGCCGAGGAGGTCGCTCGTCGCGCGGCGTCCTCCGAGGACCGCGACCGCCGCGCCGTCGCGGGTGACCGTGCAGCCCACGAGGAGCACGCGTTCGTCGTGGGGACCTTCGTCGTCGCGCACGCGCACCGTCTCGAGCCACGCGGCGTCGCGGCTGCGCGCGAGCGCGTCGACCAGCTCCGGCACGCGCGCGCCCGCCTGATCGGGGTAGTGGCCGGCGCCGAGCACGCGCCCACGCTCCGGGCCGCCGCGCGCGTCGAGGAGGTGGAGCGTGTCGAAGCGTCGCCCGCGCATCAGCGAAGGGAGCGCGGCGACGAGCTGCTGCTCGCGGCTCGGATCGAAACGATCGGTCGCGAGATCGAGCACCACACGGTCGACGAAGGGATCGTGCGTACAGAGCGCACGCACCGCGCGCGCGTCGGCCTCGAGCGTCTCGTCGAGGCGACGGCGGAGCGACTCGGTGCGCGAGTCGAGGCGGCGGCGATGATCCTCGACGAGGTCGTGCACGAAGGTGTCACGCACCACGAGACCGAGCGCGCCGAAGGGCACGAAGGCCGCGACGAGGAAGAGCAACACGAGCCGCAGGCGGAGGCTCATTCGTCCTCGTTGGCGCTGGGGTTGCGCGGGAGGTGGAGGCGTTCGAGGCGAAGTCGACCGAGCACGTCGTGGCCGACGCCGCGCAGGGTGTCTCGGTGATGGAGGGTGCGCGCGAGGTGACCGAGCACCAGCGCGGGAAGGGCAGCCGCTTCGCGCGCGACCAACTCGGGGGGCGCATCGAGCGCGCGAGCGGCGACGTTCGGATCGTGGCTGCTCGCGAAGCTCGCGGCAGCGACGAGCGCGTCGGAGCCGGGAAGCACGGGTACGACGTACGCGAACGCGAGGTCCGCGCTCGCACGATCGCGCTCGAATCGATCCGCGGCGCTCGGTGTGATCGTGAGGCGGATGCCGAGCTCGTCGAAGCGCGCGGCGAGCGCGGCGCCGAGCGCGGCTTCGAACGCGTCGTCCGCGCGGATGACGAGACGCAAGGTGGTCGGCAGGGCGCGCGCGCCGGTGAGGCTCGGCGGCGGCAGTCCTTCGGCGAGTCGATCGGTCGGGCGCAGGCCCACGCGCGCGAAGCGGCGGCGATCGAGCGCACGATCGAGGGTCGCGCTCGAGGCCATGAGAGCGCGGCTCGGGACCAGCAGCACCGCGGTGCTCGCGGCCAGCGCGTGCTCGCGCACGGTGGCGTCGGGGCGGCCGTAGAGCGCGGCGCCTTGCCACGCGGCGTCGAGCTGGCGGAGCTCGAAGGCTCGAAGCTCTTCGTCGCGCGCGCGCGGAGGATCGAAGCGGATCACGTCGACGAAGGCCGCGCCGCGGGCCGCGGTGCGAAACGATCGCAGCTCGAGCACCCCCGCGCGGAGGGTCGCGCGGTAGGGACCGGTGCCGACGCCACGGCCGAGATCGATCGCGAGCGGCGCGGCGGCGAGGCGGCGCATCAGCGCGTCGGCGGGTGACGCGAACGCGCGCGTCGCGACGAAGCGGAGGCCTCGCTCGCCTTCCGCGCGCACGTCGAGCTCGGGGCCTTCGAACGCGAAGCCCACGAGCCAATGGGGCTGCGCGCGCGAGGCGGCGCGGAGCGCGCGTGCGACGTCGACCGCGCGCAGGGTGCGGCGATCGTGGCGGCGAACGTTCGCTCGAATCGTGACGAGCAAGGAGCCGTCGTCGCGTAGCGTGGGCGGGCCCTCGGCGAGTGAGGACATCGGGCGTCCGTCGTCGGCGAGCGCGTAGAGGCCGTCGAACACGGCCG
>CALJLK010000136.1 GCA_937982655.1 uncultured Sandaracinus sp. | reverse complement strand
GCCATCGCATCACGCCATCGCATCACGCCATCGCATCACGCCATCGCATCACGCCCGCGCACACGCCGCACACACGCCGCGCACCACGCCGCGACCCACGTCGACGCTCTCGGACTGCGAACGCCACTACACCTCCGCGCTCCAATCCGGCATCGTGATCCGATGCGACGTCCTTCGATGCTCCTCGCCGTCCTACTCGGACTCTTCGCCTGCGGAGACGACGACGGCTCGACCCCACCCGTCGACGGCGGATCACGCGACGCTGGCGTGCGCGACGCGAGCACCGTCGACGCCCCGAGCGCACGCGACGCCGAGCCCGAAGCGGACGCGAGCACCACCGGCTGGCTCCGCGATCGTTACCCCGGAGACGAAGGCCTCGCCGACGATCCGGCGGTGCTCTTCCACGACGACTTCGAATCCGGTTGGGGACGCTGGGACGCACCGACCGCCGACACCGCGCACCTCTTCCTCGAGACGGGCGACGCCCACGCGGGCGAACGCTTCTTGCGCGCCACCGTCACGCACGACCAGCTCCTCGAAGACGAATACATCTCCGCGTCACCGCGCGTCGCCTTCCCACGTCGCGTGGACGAGATGTACTGGCGCCTGCACGTGCGCTTCGTCGGCGTCGCCCCCAACCCGCATCACTGGATCCGCGTCGCCGCCGGTACCGAAGCGTTCCGCTCGAGCGGCCTCGCGAACACCGTGCCCGACGGCGACCAAGGATTCTGGTTCGACTTCGACGCGAACCTCGACGACTCCTTCCAGTTCTACGCGTATTGGCACGCGATGCGCTCGGGCCGCTGCAACGACGGCTCGGCGACCCCCGGATGCGCGGGGGATCAAGGCACCACCTACTACTACGGCAACGTCTTTCGTCCGGCCGCGGAGGAGAACCGCTTCGCACGCGACGCGTGGACCTGCGTCGAGCTCGCGGCCCGCGCGAACACCGTCGGCGAGAGCGACGGCGCGCTCTCCGCGTGGATCGACGACCGACCGATCGGCGAGTTCGCTCCGGGCACCCCGATCGGCACGTGGCTGCGCGCGACCTTCCACCCCGGCGGCTGCGAGTTCAGCGCGTGCACCGAGCCTGTGCCCTTCGAAGGCTTCGAGTTCCGCACCTCCGACGACGTGCGCTTCAAGGAGATCTTCCTCGACGCGTACTACGAGCGCGGCTCGTGGGAAGCCCGCCGCGATCGCATGCGCGAGCTCGGCCTCGATCCCGGCGAAGAGTCCACCATTCACTACGACGACGTGGTGGTCGCCACCGAGCGCATCGGCTGCCGACTCTGAGCGACGCGCGCGAGGTCGTTCGACTCACACACGACGCTCTCACGCGGTGATCCCGCCTGGGATTCACTTGATGTTCCTACGCGGCGAGCGGACGACCCCGCGCGGCGATCCACACGAGGTCCTCGACGTGTCCTCAGCGCGGCAAGCGCTTCTGGAGCTCGGCGAGGAAGCCCTCCGGATCCTCGAGCGACACCGCGAGGTGGTTCGGTCGCCGCATGAAGAGCACACCGTCGACCGTCGGCTCACGGAAGGAGATCTGCACCACGCCCTTCGTCGAGCCCACGAGCCCGAGCGTCTTGTCGCCCGCGATGCGGATGCCGATGCCGAGGTACCACGGCCACTTGCGGCGCTTCGCTTCGCGCACGTTCGCGTATGGGATGCGCACGCGCGCCATGCCGAGCTGCACGTCGAGCGCGTCGGTCGCGAAGGTGACGTGGCTCCGCTCGGCGTCCGCGCCGATGATCATCAGCGGGGCGCGCCAGAGCGGATCGCGGGCGATCTGAAACCGTTCCATGCCGCTACCTTACGACTCGACGCGTCGAGCGCTGCTCGGAACTGCGAGCGATGCGTCACAGCGCGGTGCTCAGAACTTCGCGCGCTTCGGCACGTGCCGTCGAGTCGATGGTCGGCCGAGCACGGGGCCGCACCTTGCGTCGCGCCTCCGTCGGGGCCGTTCGGAGCGGCCCGTCGAAGCGCGCATCGTTCGAAGCCCCGCTCCCAGTCGGGGGCGATTCCGATCACGAACCGCCCGCGCGCCGCGAATGCACCCGCTCAACCGCGGGTCACTCGGCCCGAGAGACACCCACGCGCGCCCGATCGTGCGCGTGCTAGGACTGCCACGTGATCACGCTGCGATTCGCACACGGGACGCTCGAGCTGCACGGGCTCGCGCGGGAATCCGACGAGGTGCCGCCGGAGGCTCGCTGGGACTCGCGCACCGGTTGTCATCGCTGCGAGGCGATCGACTACGCGAAGCTCGTGCTGCGCTTCCGCAAGGAGCAGCGCGAGTACCGCGACGAGGCGCGAGCGTACCTGGAGCTCGAGAGCGGCATCCGCGCGCGGCGCGAGCCCCGGCCGTATCAGACCGAAGCGATCGACGCGTGGTGGAAGGCGCGGGGGCGCGGCGTCGTCGTGCTGCCGACCGGCGCGGGCAAGTCGTACGTCGCGATGATGGCGATCGACAAGGCGCGGCGGAGCACGCTCGTGGTCGCGCCGACGCTCGATCTCGTGCGGCAGTGGTACGACAACCTGCGCGCGACCTTCGGCGTGCCGGTCGGGATCGTCGGCGGCGGCGAGCACCGCGTCGAGGCGCTGACGGTGACGACCTACGACAGCGCCTACCTGCACATGGAGCACCTCGGCGCGCGCTTCGGGCTCGTGGTCTTCGACGAGGCGCACCACCTGCCGAGCGAGACCTACGCGCTCGCCGCGCGGCTCTCGATCGCGCCCTTTCGGCTCGGGCTCACCGCGACGCCGGAGCGCCAGGACGGCCGCGAGTCGCTGCTCGACGAGATCGTGGGCCCGATCGTCTACCGCAAGGAGATCGTCGCGATGAGCGGCGACTACCTCGCGGACTACGACACCGAGCGCGTCGAGGTGGAGCTCTCGCCGGACGAGCGCCAGCGCTACGAGCAGGCGCGCGCGACGTACCGCGGCTTCGTGGTGTCGCAGGGGATTCGCCTCGGCTCGCCGGCCGGCTTCGCGGAGTTCATCCAGCGCACCGCGCGCAGCGAAGAGGGACGGCGCGCGATGGCGGCGTACCGAGAGCAGCGACAGCTCGCGTTCTGCGCGCCCGCGAAGCTCGAGGTGCTCGACGCCCTGCTCACACAGCACGCGAACGATCGATCGATCGTGTTCACGCAGGACAACGCGACCTGTCACGAGATCAGCAAACGTTTCTTGATCCCTTCCATCACGCATCAAACGAAGATCGGCGAACGAAGCCAGGTGCTCGAAGGGCTCGCTTCCGGTCGGTATCGCGCGGTGGTCACGAGCAAGGTCTTGAACGAAGGCGTGGACGTCCCGGACGCGAACGTCGCGATCGTCGTGAGCGGCAGCGGCAGCGTACGCGAGCACGTCCAGCGGCTCGGCCGCGTGCTCCGCAAGAAGGGCGACAAGCGCGCGATCCTGTACGAGCTGATCACCGCGCAGACCGGCGAGGCGTTCACGAGCGAGCGGCGTCGCGATCACGTCGCGTACCGGTGAACGACGAGGGACGCGATGCTGCAGACGGACCACGTACGGGCGTATCGGAAGAAGGACGAGCTGCACCTGCGCAGCTTCGACAAGAAGCTCGCCGAGCGCGCGGAGCAGCTCGCGGGCGAGTACCTCGAGATCGTGCGGCGCGCGATCGGGGACGAGCGCCAGGACGTGATGCAGGCGCTCGACGGCGTCGACCTCGAGGCGCGCGAGCAGAAGCTGGCGGAGGGGCTCAAGAAGCTGGTCCTCGATCGCGCGGAGTTCGAGAGCGAGACCGAGCTCGATCCGGCTTCGCTGCGGGCCGAGGTGTTCACGGAGGCCGCGACCGCGCGGGCGGAGGGGCGCTTCGATCGCGAGGCGTTGCTCGCGACGGTGGCGCAGAAGCACGGCGTGGCGGCGGGGGAGCTCGAGCGACTGCTCTACGCCGATCTGAAGCAGGCCCATCGGCTGCTCGGCTTCGCCGATTGTGAGCCGAGCGCGATCGTCCGCGAGTACGAGCTCGGGCAGGTGCAGGCGGTGCTGCTGAAGGCGGAGCGCGTGACCGCGAGCGTGCGTTGCGTGGATCCGGCGGGATATCGGCATCTGTTTCGAGCGCTGAAGTTCCACCGCTTGCTTCACCGGATCGCGAAGATCCCCGAAGGCGGCTACCTGGTGGAGATCGACGGGCCCGCGAGCCTGTTCGGGAGCACGACCAAGTACGGGCTGCAGCTCGCGCTGGTGCTGCCCGCGATCCGCGCGTGCGACACCTGGGCGCTCGACGCGGAGGTGCGCTGGGGGAAGGACCGCACGCGGCTGCACTTCCGGACGGAGGGCCACCGGATGGGCGCACACGACGGCGAGGTCGCGCTGCCGGAGGAGCTCGCGGGTCTGATCGAGCGACTGCGCGAGAGCACCGCCGGATGGACGGTGGAGCTCGCGGAGACGATCTTCACGGTGCCCGGCCTCGGCGAGCTGGTGCCGGATCTGCGATTGACGAAGGCCGACGCCGAGACCGCGAAGGGAAAGAAGGCCGCTTCGAAGAAGAACACGAAGGCGGACGCAGCCTCGACGGGCGCACGCGAGGTCTTCGTGGAGGTGCTCGGGCACTGGTCGCGCGACGCGGTGTGGAAGCGCGTGGAGGCCGCCGAGCGAGGGCTCCCCGCGCCGTTCCTGTTCTGCTGCTCCAGCCGCCTGCGGGTGAGCGAAGAGGTGCTCCCGGACGACGTGCCCGCCGCGCTCTACGTCTACAAGGGCGTGATGAGCGCGAAGGCGATCCTCGAGCGGGCGAACGCGCTCTCGGGCTGACGGGCCCGAGAGCGTTCAGCGCTCCACGCAGCGACCTTCGACGCACGCCACCGCGCACTCGCGCGCGGCACATCGAGGGCCGTCGGGAGAGCAGCCGTCGCGGCTCGCTTCGCGCAGGATCTCGGAGAGGCGCACTGCGGTGTCGCGCGAGGCGGGGCCGCCGCAGTCCTCGAACAAGAGGCCGGAGCGACACGCGCACTCTTCGTCGCGGGCGCAGCCGGGATCGGCTGCCGCAACGTGGCGGGCGCGGGCGACGAAGGGCGCGCAGACGTCGGGCTCGGGCGTCGGCGCGGTGACGGGCGCGGGCGTGCTCTCGGGAGGCGGCGCCGAGCTCGGTTGCTCGGAGGAACCACAGGCGAGGAGGAGCACGAGGGCGAGCGCGCGCATGGGCCCACGATACTCGGCGTCTCGTGCGGCGGTCGACGGCTTCGTCCGGGAGGCGCGGAGCGCTCGCGGCGTGGTACACCGCGCGCGATGGCACTCGTCGGCGTCAACGCGCCTTATCTCCGCGGCGACTACGGTCACGATCTCGCGCCCAACCCGCGCTATCCGGACTGGCCGGTCCGCTTCTCCGCGATGACCGCGTACCGTCCGATCGTGGAGGCCGCGGAGCTCGGGCTCGGCGCGATTCGCCTCTGGCTCTGCGAGAACGGCGAAGGGATCGTCACGAAGGACGGACGCCCGGTCGGCGTGCACCCGGAGCTGATCGAGGCGGTGAAGATCGTGCAGGAGGCGGCGGCGCTCAACGGCGTGCGCGTCTACTGGTCGCTGCTCGACGGGAACGCGGTGGCGCGCGAAGGCGATCCGCTGACGCGCGCGATCTTGGCCGAGCACGACGCGCGCGAGGCGTTCGCGGAGCACGTGGTCGCGCCGCTGGTGCGGACGTTCGATCCGAAGGTGACCCTCGCGGTGGAGATCGTGAACGAGCCGGAGACGGCGACGCACGACTGCATGCGCGACAGCGACGAAGCGAAGCCCGGCATCGAGCCGGTCGCGTGGGAAGACGTCGGCGCGACGCTGCGCATGGCCGCGAAGGCCGCGGCGGCGGAGCGGAGCGTGCTCGTGACGTCGGGGACGATGCACGTGTTCTTGCCGCACCTCTGGAAGAGCGAGCCAGGCCTCTCCGCGATCGACGTGCACGTGTACTTCGAGCGCGGCGGACTGCCGCCGCGCGATCACCTCGCGCGCGACGTGGGCGACGACGCGCTGCTCGATCCGGGCCTCCCGCTCTTCGCGGGCGAAGCCGGCATCCCGAAGCACGGCGAGCACCACGAGCTCCTGAGCTACGCCGTGAACGCGGAGCCCTCCGGCTACGACGCGGTGTTCTTGTGGCAGCTCGAGGGCGACCTCGTCGACGCGCGCGCGCCGGGTCGTCCGTTCACCCAGCTCGGCTGGGACCTCAAGCGCTTGTTGGCGGGCTGACGCGACTCACGAGAGGCCGAACGTCTCGCGCACCGCGTCGTCGAACAGCCCACCCAGCTCCGGGTAGTCGGCGACGACGTAGCTCCTCGCGCTCTCCAGGGACAGAACCACGCGCTCGCGGAGCTGCGACGCCCACGCCCCCTTCATCTGCATCGCGAGAACCTCCAACGCGAGCAGCATCACGATGCTGACGACGGAGAGGAAGTTGGCCTCGCTCGTTCGGCCGCCCGAGCTCTCGATCGCGCTCACGAGATCCGTCTCCGAGCGCACGAAGGCCTGTGCGAGTCGAATCCGTTCGTCCTCTCGGGTCTCGACTGACGGCCGAAACTCCTCGATGCCGGCAAGCAACGCCACCGTCGAGGGTGGCAAGATCGACGAGCCATCGACACGTTCGGCCAACGATTCGATCGCGCTCGCGCATGCACACAGCGTCGATCGCTCCAGAACCGTGGTGTCGGTGCGAGCCACCAGCTCCGCGAGGTTCAATCCACTCATGCAGCTCATGAACGTGCTCGCGTTCTCGACGTTCGACCGATGACGAAGCTCACGACTCCCCCGCGCATCTACGCCGACTTCAACGGCTTGGTCGAGGCGCGCGAGCCCGGGCGAATCGCCGTGGTGCTCGACACGTTCGGCAGCGCGCGTGACCTCGCGAACGCGGGCGTCGTGCTCGAGGAAGGCATGCCGCTGATCACGTGGGACGCTTCGGACGACGACGAAGACCTCGAAGGCCATGGAACCGCGCACTACGACGCAGCTCGCCGACGGTGGGTCGTGGAGCTCGACGTCGACGGTGTCCGCTACGTGCCCAAAGGAGAACGCAGCTCGGCGACGACGTTTCGGTGCATCGCATGTCGGCGCTCCGCTACCGCACTGGACCGCGCCGATGCGGCGATCGTGAGTCACGTCGACGAACCATGCTGCCCGTCCTGCGGCGCCTCGCTTCTTCTGACGATCGCGCCCCCGCGCCGCACGTAGCCGTCACCAATGCGGCTGCGTCCCGGTCCGCGATACGCCTCGTGTACCCTCGCGCCGATGGCCTCTCCCTACCGCGGTGGTGCAGCCGCGACGCCCGACGGCGCGGTCGAGAACGACGGTCTCGTCGACGACCTCGTCAAGCAGTTCGCCGACCCGTACGCGTTCTTGCGCGAGCTGATCCAGAACGCGATCGACGCGGGCTCGAGCGCGATCTTCGTGCGCGTGGAGACGGCGGGCGCGGGCGTGCGCATCTCCGTGCGCGATCGCGGCGAGGGCATGGATCCCGACGTGATCGAGAACAAGCTGCTGGTGCTCTTCCGGAGCGGCAAAGAAGGGCAGCAGGGCAAGATCGGGAAGTTCGGGGTCGGCTTCGTCAGCGTGCTCGCGCTCGGTCCGAAGCGCGTCACCGTGACGACCACGAAGGGCAGTGGTCGCACGTGGACGCTGCACCTGTTTCCGGACCACAGCTACGAGCTCTTCGAGAGCGCGGGCGGCACGCAGCCAGGGACCACGGTCGCGATCGAGGTGGACGGGCTCGCGCTCGAGGAGGCGCGGCAACGAAGCCACGAGTCGCTGATGCGCTGGTGTCGGCACGCGCAGGTGCCGATCCATCTGCACGTCGACGGCAAGCCCGAGGTGCGCATCGACTCGCCCTTCGAGGCGCTCGAGAACGCGCTCGTGTCGGTGCATGCGGAGCACGACGGCACGCGCGTGCTGGTCGGCATGATGCCGAGCGGAATCTCGCGCGCGTCGTTCTTCAACCACGGGCTCACGCTCGCGGAGACCACGAACCTCGGCGCCGCGTTCGAGGGGCTCGTGATCAAGGTGCTCGACTCGCGGCTCTCCCACACGCTGAGCCGCGACGACGTGCGACGTGACGCGGCGTTCGAGCGCGCCCTGCGCAACGTGCAGCGCGTGATCGACGAGAAGCTGCGCGCGGCGGTGATGGCCGCGTTCACCGAGGCCGCGGAACGCGACGACGCCAAGCGCTACGCGGCGCTCTTCGCGCATGCCACGAAGGAGCGCGCGATCCTCTCGGTGCGGGTGCGCGATCTGCCGGTGCGGCTGGTTCATCCGCGCGGAGGGCTCTCGGTGGTCGCGCGACACGCGGCCAAGAGCCCGGTGGCCGCGACCCGCGAGAGCGATCTGAGCCGCGCCTACGCCGCCGCAGGCTGCGACGTGATCGACGCGCGGCTCGGGCGCGAGATGGACGGAGGCGCGGAGGCGTACCGCGCGCGCCTCGAGCTCTCAGACGCGCAGGCGGACGGTGCGTGGGTGACGCCGATCGAGCCGACCCCGAGCGACCTCGTGCTCCTCGATCGCACACGCGCGCTCCTCGACCTCGCGACGCGGCCGCCGAAGACACTGCGCTTCGTGCACGTGCAGGGTCGCGACGAGACGAAGCTCGCGTTCGGCGGACCGAAGCTCGAAGGCGCGACGCTCGTGCGTGGTGGGCTCGACGCGGATCCGTTTCGTCTGCTGCGGCGTCCGGCGGAGCTCTGGATCCACGCGCGCATGATGCTCGTGCGACAGGCACGCGAGCTCGCACCGAGCGATCCAGAGCTCGCCGCGCAGCTCCTCGCGCGCACGATCTTGATCGGCCACGAGCGCCTCGACGACGGCGCCTGCCAGACGCTCGCGGAGGCGTCGCTGCACGCGATGCTCGGAGGTGCACGATGAGCGGCGCGGGCAAGAGGATCGGCTCCGGGCACCTGCGGGTCGACGCCGCGAAGGCCGTCGCGAAGCTGCGCGACTACCAGCTCCCCGATCCGCTGCAGTGGCTCCTCGAGTGTTTCCGGGGCGCGGTCGGGCTCGGCTCGACGCACGTGGTCGCGTGGGGCGACGCGGACGACGTGTGGCTCGCGTGGCGAGGTCCCGCGCCCGATCCGGAGGAGCTCGCGAAGTTGCTCGACGTGCTCGTCAGCCCGCAGACCAAGGGCGATCGGCGCTGGGCGCGTCTGTTCGCGATCGGTGTGAACACCGCGCTCGGGCTCGCGCCGCGCTTCGTGGATCTGTGGTCGCTCGGAGCGCCGACCGAAGACGACGCGGGCGCGCGGCGGGTGCGCTTTTCGCCAGGTCTGCTCGCGAACGAAGGGGAAGGGCTGCGTGCGCTGGCGCCCGAGAAGGCGACGCCGCCCGCGGAGCTCGTGCGCGCGCTCGCGGCGGCGAAGGACGGTGCTGCGGCGGGTGCCGAGGACGGTGCCGGTTCGAAGGACGGTGCTGCGGCCGACACGATCGGTGGCGCGGTGCAGATGCGGCGCGCGTTCGGCACCGAGGTGATGGGGCGCTGGCTCTGGGGCGGTGACCAACCGGAGCTCGATCGGCTGCGACGCGCGACGCGCGACAGCCGCGTGCCGGTGACGATCGGCGGACGCGCGCGTGAAGCCGGCAAGGACGTGGTGCGTCTGCCGCTCGGGCCGGGCTTCGAGGGTTTCGTCGCGATCACGACCGAACCGGGATCGCAGCTCGGGATCACCCTCGACGTCGCGGAGCGCGGCGCGGTGTTGCAAGAGCTCGTGATGCAGATGCCGGGCCTCGCGGCGCCACGCGGGCGCTTGCCGGTCCGGGTCTACGTCGACGCCGAACGCCTGCCCACGAACGCCGCACGATCCGCGGTGCGACTCGACGAGCGACCGCTCTCCGAGCTCGCGCCGCGCGTCGAAGCGATCTTGCCGAAGCTGTTCGAAGCGCTCGCGGAGCGCGCGGTCGTGGCGGTTCCGTCGGATCCACCACGGACGACCGTCGACGACGACGCGCGGACCGCGACGCTCCGGCTGCTCGCTGCGGCGTGCGCGGGGCCGAGCTGGACGATGGACGCGCGCGCCCTGCCGCCGCTGCTCGCGCCGCTCGCGAAGCTCCCGCTCGTACGCGACGCGGTCGGACGCGCGCGTGCGATCGACTCCTTCTCGCACGAGAACGCGGTGCACACCGGGCGCGAGCCCTACGACGTCGCGCTCGCGCCCTGGCTCGGCGAGATCCTCTTCTGTCCGCCCGGCGACGCCGCGCAGCTCTTGCTCGCCGACGCGAAGTTCGGTGGCGCCGAGCCGCGCGCGAAGGAAGCGCGTCGACACCTCGCGATTCGCGAGGCGTGGCTCGCGCACCCGACCCGCGAGCCGCGCGTGGAGCCAGCTCCCGGACAGTTGCTCGCGCTGCGTTTCGGCAGCGACGCGGGCGCGCCGCGCGGCAGCAAGCTCGGGCGCTTCCTGAATCAGCCCCACGTGCGCGGCGAGCTCGCGCTGCTCGATCCGTCGACGCTCGGGGCCAAACGCGCCGCGGTCGGTGAGCTCCACGTGTTGCTGGAGGGCCGCCCGATCGGCGTCGCTCAGCTCGAGGCGCCGTGGCCGTTCATCGCGGTCGTGGAGGGCACGTTCGTCGCGCAGCCCGACTACCGCGGCATCGTGCTCGACACGAGCTACGAGGGCGCGGTGAGCGCCGCGCGTGCGGCGGCGATCGAAGCGGTGGAGCTGCTCGCGCACGCGCTGCTGCGACCCAGCGACAGTTGGCCGAAGCAGGCGTCGCGACGACACACGGATCTCGCGGCGGCGCTCGCGCCTCCCACCGACGCACGCAAGGCGCGGGGCGCACCCCTCTCGCACGAGGCCGTCGCCCACTTTCGTCAGTCGCAGCGTACGTTCGTGGAGCTGCTCGACGCGCGGACCGCGAGCGCGATCGCGCAGGTGTTCAAGACGAGCGCGCTCGCACGGCTGCCGCTCTGGCCGATCGACGACGGCGTGAACGAGCCCGTGTGGACGCCGTTGCGGAAGCTGCTCGACGACGCACCGAACGACGGCGAGGAGCGCGCCCTGCGGCTCCGCGTGCAGGAGAGCGCACGCGATCGTCGGGCCCTGCCGCGCGCGGCCGCGGTGGTGGGTCCACACGACGGACCGATCCTCGATCGACTCTTCCCGACGGTGGAGTGGGCCCCCTACGACGCGGCGCGCGGCGAGGCGGTCACCGCCAAGCGCCTCGCGCAGCGCTTCGCGATGGCCTCCGAAGTGTGCGCGCTCGTGGAGCGCGAGGACGAAGGCCGCCGCGGCGTGGTGGCGCTCACGCAGCGCGAGCCGGAGCTCACCCTCTACCACCGCGGGATGCGGGTGGAGCGACGACCCTTTCAGCCGAAACTCTTTTCGTGCCGCATCGCGGTCGACGACGATCGGATCGTCCCGAACGTGAACGCCACCGCGGTGATCGCGGACTCGCCGATCCCGCTCGACGTCGACGCGTGGGAGCGCGCGCTGCTCGAGGCGCTCATCGACGATCTCGGCGACCAACCCTCGGCGATCGTGGATGGTGGACGGCTCGTGCTCGAAGCGCTCGACTGGGTTCGCGAGGCGCTGCTGATCGCGGTCGGCAAGCGCGGGCTCGGCTCGCTCGATTCGGCGCGGCGCGCGAAGATCTCGGCGTACCCGCTGATCCCCCGCGCGCACGCGACGCCACTCTCGTTGGACGATCTGCGCGCCGAGCGCGGCATGCTCTCCTGGGTCCCGCGCGACGCGCGCGTCGATCGCGATCTCGAGTGGCACCCGATCGTGGCGAGCGAGGAGGCGGCCAAACGCATCGCGCTGCTCGTGGAGCGCCGCCCGAACGACGGACGCGCGGAGCTCGAGCGGCGCCGACGCGAGGCCGATCGCAAACGACGCGAAGAGATCGTGCGGAGCGGAACGGTGATGAGCGTGCCGCCCGCGGACGACGAGTGGGTCGCGCTCACGGGCAACGTCGCGAAGGCCGCCACGCACGGCGTGGTGCGGCTCGGGCGCGGGCACTTCCAGCGCTTGTTGCGCATCGATCTGCGCGTCGAAGGGCACGCGTACCGCATCGTCGACGTCGACTCGCCGGTCGGCCTCGAAGCGATCGTCGACGTCCCGATGGACGCGCTCGGTCCCGATCGCGCGGGGCTCACCGCGGAGGCGCAGACCGAGATCACGAACGCGTGCGAGCGCGCGCTCGGCGCGATCCTGGTGAACGTCGGCACGAAGGCGCCCGAGCGATTGCTCGGTGATCCGAGCGTCGCGAAGGCGCTCGACGCGTGGGTGTCCGGCGGTGTCCGCAAGGGCAGCAAGATCGCCGCGAAGCTCTGCGCGATCCCGGCGTTCCCCACCGTGCAGGGCGGGCGCGCGTCGATCGACGACGCCTCGACGCACAGCCGCGTCCGCATCGCGCATCACGTCGGCGCGTGGCTCGGGCCGATCGACGAGGACGACGAGCACACCCTCGACAAGCCGGTGCTCGCGGTGCCCGAGGACGGCTCGCTGAAGCGGCTGCTCGAAGCGCTCGCGGCGCCGAAGGGTTTGCTCGATCACACCCGCGCGGTGCGCACGCTCCAAGCGGAGCGTCGCGTGCGCCAAGGCGTGGTGTCGGCGCCGACGCTGCCCGAGATCTCGAAGGCGCTGAAGAGCACCGTCCGCGATCTCTCGCCGCGCAAACGCATCCCGTCGCCGCTCGGTCCGGGTGAGCTCGGTCTGCTCGAACGCGGCCCCGCGACGGCCGGTGTGTTCGCGAACGGTGGGCTCGTCGGTTGGCTGCCGATCGGCGTCGTGCCGCCGATCCGCGCCGCGATGGAGATCCCCGCGCTCGCCGAGGACGCGAAGAAGATGCCGGCCTCCACGGGCGATCGGCTCTCGGCGCCGCTGCGCGGACTGACCGCGCGGCTCTTGCGCGAGCAGGTGATCCCGTCGCTCGACGCGCAGCCGCCGTGGGTTCGGGTCGCGGTGCGGCGTGCGCTCGGATCGGGCGTGCTCGAAGCGAAAGACGTCGACGACGTGGAGCTCTTCGAGACCACCGACGATCGTTGGCTCACCACGAAGGCGCTCTTCGATCAAGCGAACACCTACGGCGACGTCTGGTACACGACGCGCGCGTCGGCCGTCGAGCGCACGCGACGACCGCTCGACGAGGGCCGCTTCGTGCTGCGGCTCGAACCCGACGAGCCGGCGGGGCTGCTGAACGTGGTGGCCCTCTTCGACGCGGCGGAGCGGCTCCAGCGCGAGGACGTCGCGCGACAGAACCTCGCGCGTCCGCGCGTGACCGAGCTCTACTTCTCCACCCGCGTGAGGCCGCACCTGGTCGGCGAGGGCAAGTACGGGCGCGGCAAGAAGCACGGCGTGGTCGGCTTGCTGTCGGAGCCGTCGGATCTCGTCGGGATCCATCTCTTCCGCGAAGGCTTGCCGCTCGGGACGACGCCGCTGACCGCGTTCGACTGGCCGATCGTGGCGCTCTCGGAGAGCGACAAGCTCACGCCGAACGACGTGTACGACGCGGCGATCGACGACGCCGCGCTCGCCACGGTCCGACGAGCGGTGGGCGAAGCCGCGGAGGCCGCCCTCGACGCGCTGCTCGGCGAGCCGACGCTGCGCGTGGTGCGCACCACCAAGCTCACGTCGCGGCACTCGAGCGCGCTCGGTGGACCGGGCGCGGTGCGCGGCGTGGTGGGGCTGCGCGACCAGCTCGGTCCGGGCACCGTCGAGGTGAAGATCGCGGGGCGAACCGAGAGCTTCCAACCGGACGTGCAGCCGCCCCGCGGTGGACCGCGACGCGCGATGCCGGTCGATGGCGTGGTGCTCGCCGCGCTGCCCTCGCATCAGCTCCCGCTCCCACGCATCAACGCGGCGCTTCGTGGGGTCTACGCCGAGCTCGTGAAGGGGCTCGTGGCGGAGCTGCGCGAAGGCACGAAATCCGACGACGTCCTGCTCGCGCACGTGGTGCGCGGCGTGGCGCTCGGGGTCTACGTGCCCGAGCCGCCCGACGCCTCGATCGTGGTGCCGTGTTTTCATCCGAAGCCACTCACGCTCCCGCAGCTCCGCGATCTGCTCGCGCGCGACGACGCGTTCCCCGTGCGCGCGCCGGGCAAGCTGCCCAAGCAGCTCGTCGCGCTGCTCGCGGACGGCTCACGCACGAGCGAGCAAATGGAGCTCGCGCTCGGCGATCGCGCGCGACGCCCCGCGGCCGAGGCGATGGTGACGGAGAAAGCGGTCGAGGCGGAGCACGCGGCGGCGGACGTCACGAACGTCGAGTGGTCCCCCAAGGACGCGCCGTCGCCACCGGAACACGTGCACGAAGCGACGCGTACGCCCGAAGCGGAGCCACGCGCGGAGGCGCCCTCACGTGCGGCGCCGAAGGCGAAGCCCGAGACCGCGAAGGCCCACGCACTCGCCCCGCTGGCGGAGCACCTGCTCGCCCAGCTCGCGTCGCTCGGTCTGCCCGAGCGCATCGCGCACGTTCGGATCGACGACGCCCAGAAGGCGCTCGTCCGCTACCGCGCGGAGGAACGCACGCTCGTGCTCTCGGGCACGCACGCGTCGCTCGTGGCGCTCCAAGCGGCGCGCCTCTCGCGGAGCCCAGACGCCGAACGCGCGATGCGGGTGCTGGTCGCGCACGTGATGGGCGTGCTCGATCGCGCGAGCGCGGCCGTCACGGAGGCCACGCAGCTCGGCGCGTTCGGCGCGCTGCTCTCGAGCTGATCGCGCGCTTCTCTTCGCGCCGTGCGTCACGGTGACTCGCGCGTTCGCCCTCACGAGCGTGCGCACACGTCGCGCGCGTCCTCGCGGAACGCCGTCTCACCCGCGGCGGAACGCGCCATCGCTCGGCGCTTCCGTCTCGACCTCGCAGCGCACCTTCGCCTCGAGCCGCTCACCCTTGCCGCCGCGGAAGAGCGTGCCGCTCGTGGGCGTCGCGTCGCGGTAGTTGCGGCCGTGCGCGACCCGCACGTGATCGAGGCCCGCCATGATGCCGTTCGTCGGGTCGTAGCCGCGCCAGCCGACGTTCGGCAGGTACACCTCGGCCCACGCGTGGCTCGCCTCGGACTGGATCTGATTGGCGTAGTCCGCCCCGGTGAAGATGTAGCCCACGCGGTAGCGCGCGGGTACGTTCAACAGACGGCACAAACAAATGAACAAGTTCGCGAAGTCTTGGCAGACACCACGGCGCTCGACGTACACCACGAAGGGCGAGGTCTCCAGCATCGTCGCGCCCGGTTGATACGCGAAATCTCGGTAGATGCTCAGGTTCAGATCCCGGAGCGTCTCCACGAGATCGTAGTCGTTTCGGAGCGCGAAGCTCATCGCGTACTCCGAGAGCTCCTGGAGCTGCGTCTCGGGGAGCTCCGGCGGCAGCAGGTAGGGCGTCATCATCTGGCGCTGCCAGGGCATCCACACGAGCGGCAGCGTCGCGCGCTTGAGCGGCGCGATCGGCTCCGGCGGCCGCACCCGCACCCGCGAGCGCGCGCGGATCCAGAGCTCCTGGTACGGACGCTCGATCTTGTATTGGAGCATCTGGTTGCCGAAGACGTCCTCCGCGCGCCGCGCCGCGCCGGGCGGGCTGATCTCGAGGCGGTAGTCGAGGACGTCTTGGCCGAGGTCGTGCACCGGGTGCAGACGAAACACGTGGGTCGAGAGCTCGACCGCCTCGTCGTAGCGGTAGATCGTCTCGTGCTCGACCGTGAGAATCCGTCCGTCACGCAGCACGTCGCGCGTGCGGGTCTGACCGCGCGGGACCCCGAGCAAACGCGATTGTTCGCTCGCGGCCTGAGCGCGCCCTCCCCGAGTGTCGACCGGCGGTTGGCTCTCCGTCGCCACGCTCCCGGTCGGGGTGCGCGGCCGATCGAGCGCGGTGCCGTGCACGCTCGACCACGTGAACACCCCGCGGCGCATCACGATCATCTCGCCCGGCGCGAGCGGCTCCCAACCCTCTTCGTCGGAGAGCGGCGTGCGCGACACGATCGTCATCGTGCGGTTCACGTCGTAGGGGCTCGACACGTCCACCACGAGCTGCTCGCCGACGAGCACGTAGCGTTCGTGCGGCGGCACGCGGCGGATGCGGTGGAAGGGGTGCTTCCCCCGAGCGTCGCAGTACGCGACCACGTCGTGTCCGTCGCTGAGCACGAAGCTGCCGTTGGAGGTCGGCGCGCCGCCTTCGGTGAGCGGCTTGCCGAGGTCGTTGAGCTCGCGCAGCCACGCGTGCAGGCGCTCCCAGCCGACCTCACCGAGGGTGCGCGCGCCCGACTCGCGGATCTGCCCGAGCAACCAGCAGAACGCGTGCTCGGAGTCGGTGCGGCCGACCGGCTCGAACCACGCGTCCTCGCCGAGCGGCAGCTTCTCCGGGAGATCACGCCCGAGGTCGCCGCTGTGCGCGAAGATCCAATCGCGTCCGGCCCACGAGCGCTGGAAGGGGTGCGTGTCTTGTTGCGTGACGCGCTTGGCCGCGCCGTGCGAGTGGCAGAGGAAGACGCTCGAGCGGAAACGATCCCAGTCGCGCAGCACACGCGTGAGCGGCGTCTCGTGGGTCGCGTTCGGATCCTTCACGACCGTCGCAGCCGCGTCGTCCATCGGGTACCACGCGAAGCCCCAACCCGCGGGGGCGTCGAGGCTCTTGTCGCGCCCGGCCTTGAGCGTGATGGAGGGCGAAGAGCCCGTGTCGAACGACATGGCCAGGAGGTGACTGCTCACGAAGGCGAACTCTTCGCGGGCGGGTGATCGGGGTCAAGGGCGATGTCGCGGCGACGGCCCTGATCGTCGGTGATCGATGGTGATCGATGGCGATCGATGGTGATCCACGGCGCGCGGCCGACCGCGCGCTCGTGGGTGCGACCATCGATCGCCCTGTTCGCAATCGGCGTCAAAAGAGCGCGAGGCGACCGCAGCTCACGCGCTCTTCGCCGCGCACCACCACGACCTCTCCCGCGCGATCCGTCTGCGCTTCGATCGTGGTCTCGGTGAACGAGCGCACCGTCTGCAGCGTGCCGCCGACCTGCACCACCACGCTCTCGTCGAAGCCGGTGCCCTGCAACGAGAAGCGCGCGTTGCGGCGCGGCACACGCGCGATCCCGAGCGTGCACGTGAGCGCGGGCGCGACGTTCTCTTCCGGCGGCGTCTCCTCCGGCGGCGTCGTGGTCCCGCCTCCGAGGTCGGTGCCCTCCGGCAAGGTCGGGTTCGTGGTCACACCGCCGACCGTGCCGACGTCGGTGCCGGGCGTGACGGTGCTCGTCGCAGGTCCCGTGGTGCGCGGGATCTCGACGCCCGGGCGCACGACGAGGCGATCGGGCAGCTCGGTGTTCGGACGCACGCTCGGGGCCGGCACGTGGAGCTGCACGTGACCCGGCTCGCGATACACGGGCGGCGGCAGCTCGGTACGCGGGCGGAAGTACCCCGGGAAGTATTCGTAGCGGCCGTCCTCGACCACACACACCGGCGGCTCCCAGACGTGATCCGGACGCGGCTCCTTCCACTGCCCCGGCGTCCACTCCCAGCGCCCGTTCCACGACCAATGGCCTTCGACCCAGACCGACGCCTCGTTCGGCGGCGTGCCCGGCGCGACGTCCTCGCGCAGCGGAGGCGGCGGCTCGGTCGCGACGACGTAGGTCGTCGGCTTGGTGTAGAGCGAGGCCTCGACGGTGAGCGAGACGGTGCACGCGCTCGCGACGAGCGCGGCGGCGACGAAGAGAACGCGAAGGGTGCGCATGGGCGCGGACGCTACCAGCATCGTCGCGCGCGTGCGATCGCTCGCCGGTCGCTCGGATCGCGCGCGCTGCTATGCTCGCGCCGCTCATGGCCCATCGCATCTACGACGGCGTGCTCGATCTCGTGGGTAGCACCCCGCTGGTTCGCCTCGCGAAGCTCTCTCCCGAAGGCGGCGCCGACGTGCTCGGCAAGCTCGAAGCGCAGAACCCCGGCGGCTCCGTGAAGGATCGCCCCGCGCTCGGGATGATCCTCGCGGCGGAGAAGGAAGGCCTGCTGCAACCCGGCGCCGTCGTCGTCGAAGCCACGAGCGGCAACACCGGGATCAGCCTCGCGATGATCTGCGCGGTGCGCGGCTACCGCTGCGTGATCGTGATGCCGGAGGACATGAGCCCCGCGCGGCGCTCGATCCTCGAGAGCTACGGCGCGGAGGTCTTCCTCACGAGCGCCGAGGACGGAATGGCGGGCGCGGTCGAGCACGCGGAGCGGCTCGTCGAAGAGCGCGGCGCCTTCATGCCGACGCAGTTCGACAACCCCTCGAACCCCGACTCGCACGCGGAGGGAACCGCAGAAGAGATCTGGGAAGCGTGCGAGGGAAAGATCGACGCGTTCGTCGCGGGCGTCGGCACCGGCGGCACGCTCACTGGCGTCGGGCGCGTGCTCAAGGCGCGGCTCCCTTCGGTGCGCCTCGTGGCGGTCGAGCCCCGCGGGAGCGCAGTGCTCAGCGGCGGACGCCCCGGCCTCCACGGCATCCAAGGCCTCGGCGCGGGCTTCGTGCCCGGCGTGCTCGACACCGAGCTCTACGACGACGTGCTCACGGTGACCGACCTCGCGGCCGATCGGATGATGCGCCGCCTCGCGCGCGAAGAAGGCCTGTTCGTCGGCCCGAGCGCGGGCGCGAACGTGCACGCCGCGCGGGAGATCGCGCGACGCATGAAGCCGGGCGAGCGCGTGGTGACGATCCTCTGCGACACCGGCGAACGCTACTTGGGCTGACGCGGACCGCGGTCGGGCGTGAACGTCCCGTTCGTCTCGCGCTTCGACGCACGCGACGCTTCACGACAGCGCGGTGAGCGCCAGAGCCCGCAGCCGCGCGCGCAGCTCGGGTGACGCGAGCATCGACGGCTCGTAGAGCATCGCCCCCTGTGCGGCCCCGCGGATCGCGAAGAGCGCGAGCACCACCCGACGCGCGACCTCGTCGTCCGCGAGCCGCGGCGCGAGCTCCCGCGCGAGCGGCACGAGCGCGGCGACGACACGTCGCTCCGACGACTCGACGCCCGACTCCACCCAACCGCGCGGCACGTCTCGCAAGAGTGCGCGCCGCACCGCGAGGTCGCCGACGTCGCTCGAGCAGAGCAGCGCCACCAGCGCGTCGAGCTTCACGTCCGCGGCGAGGTCCGACGCGACGAGACGCTCGACCTCCGCGACCAACGCCGCGTTGAGCCGGTCGGAAACCGCCGAGACCAACGCCTGCTTGTTCGGGAAATATTGGTAGAGCGATCCCACGCTCACGCCCGCGCGCTCCGCGACCGCGTTCGTCGTCATACCTGCCAGCCCCTGGGTGGCCAGCAGGCCCGACGCGGCATCGAGCAGCGCGTCGACGATCGCGCGTCCGGTGCGCCGCCGAGGTTCGCGACGAGGGGCTCGCTTGGACACCGGACGAGTCCTACCACGAGGACGGTTCGCGTGCGCGAGCCCGTTCACGACACCGCGACACAAAGCATTGATTTTCAAAGCGTTTTCGCCGATCCGCGCGCGAGTCCACCTCCCGGTCGCCCCCGACTAGGGTCGACGTATGGCACCCGACGTCTCCCGCACGCCCGGCCGCGCCCGCCGCACGCCCCGTCGCCCCCGACCGGAATGCCGCCGCGCGCGCACTGCGAGCTCGCTGCTCGGATCGATCGCGCTCTTCCTCGGGCTCGCGCCCGCGCACGCACAAGACGTCGGCTTCATCGAACAACCCGCGATCCTCGGCAACGACGATCGCCAACAATGGTTCGAAGCCGGCTCGCTTCAAAGCGTGGTCCAGGCTTCGACCGTGATGCTCCTTCCCGCCTCCTCCATCGGCTCTGGCAACGAGGTCCGCTCGCGCACCACCCGCTCCGCGAGACACTCGCTCTGCCCCGACGAAGCGTTCGCGTGCGAGGAGGTGCTCGGGAGCTGCAGCGGCACCCTCATCGACGGCCACACCGTCGTCACCGCTGGTCATTGCTTCTCTTCTCTGGCCTCCATCCGCGCAGGCGGCTCCTGCAGCGGCACCGCGGTCGTCTTCAACTGGCGCATGGAGAGCGGCGATCGACGCGCGCAGGTGCTTCGGAGCCGCGACGTCTACTACTGCCACGAGATGCTCGCGGCGCACTACCGACCGGGCACCCTGGAACCCGACTTCGCGGTCTTCACCATCAAGCGCGACCGCAACGGCAGCGCCGCGACTCCCGTCGGCGCGCCCTACCGACCGGCTGCGATCTCCACCGCCCGACGCTCGTCGGGCACCGTCTACACGGTCGGTCATCCCTCGGGGATCCCCGTGAAGGTCAGTCCGGGCTCGCTCGTCACGTTCTCGGGCGCCTCCAGTCAAATCCGATTCGGCACGGAAGGCGCCGACGTCTTTCCCGGAAACTCCGGCGGCGGCACCTTCTTCGGCTCGACCCTGATCGGCGTCGTGACCAACGCCCCCGACGCGCCCGGTGAGAGCCGCGAGTTCTACCCGCGCGACGACGCCGCCGGCTGCAATCGCGAGGTCCGACTGCTCCGCGGAACCAACTCGCACATGTGGCTCGCGCCCGTGATCGAAGCGCTCTGCAACCCGAGCCATCCGCACCACCTCGTCACGCGCCCGACGCACCTCTGCGGCACCGCCGCGCCCGTCGCGCCCGGCCCGGGCGGCACGACGACGCCCAGCACGCCGAGCTTCCCGTCCACGGTCGAATGTCGCGCGAGCGACGGCGACCCGAGCGGCGCGGCGCTCTTCCTGCTCGCGATCGGCGCGTGGATCACGCGACGTCGGCCGCCCCGCTCCCCGCGTGCGAAGTCCCGCGGCGCGAAGTCGACCGCGACGTGCCCCGCGCGAGCTTCGTCGCGTGCCGCGCCGGCTTCGTCGTCCGTCACGCACGCGACGTCGACGAGCGCCGTGCCTCGCACGACCACGCACGCGAGCCGGTCGCTCGAGCTCGCGGCAGGCGCCAAGACACGCGCGGTCCTCTCGATGGCGCTCGTTCCTTTCGCGCTCGCGTGCGCGGGCGAGGCCAAGTCGACGGCCGCCGACGCCGCGACCGCCGACGCTGACGCCTCGGACGAGCCGCTCGACCACCGCTACGCGGTCGCGGTCGTGCTCGCGTCCTCCACCACGCGCCCGGTCGGCTTCGATCTCGACGACGACGGCGAGGTCGACGACGCCTTCGGCACCCTCGTCACCTCGCTCGGCGACCTCGGCCTCGATCTCACCACCCTGATCAACGACACCCTCGCGCTCGGCGATCACGCGCTCCTCGCGCGTTTCACCACCCGCGACGAGCGCGGCACCCTCACCTTCCGCGAAGGCCGCGCGGAAGGCGGCGCCGACTTCACCGGCCACGGCGAGTTCCAAGTCACCGACGCCGAGCCGACTCGCCTCGACGGCGCCTTCGTCCCCGACGCCCCCTTCGTCGCCGAGACCGACGCGCTCACGCTTCGTTTCCCCTTCGGCGACGGCCTCCTCGCGCTCCCGCTCACGCGCGTTCGGATCGAAGCCGAGCTCCCGTTCGACGAAGCGGTGCTCAACCTCGGCGGCGCGCTCTCGGAGCGCGAGCTCATCACCCTCGTCGACACCATCGCGTCGTCCTTCGACGCACGCATCGCGGAGACGCCCGGCTGCCCCGAGGCCTGCGAGGACGAGACGATCGCGATGCTGCTCGCCGCGACCGACGCCGACGACGACGGACGGGTCAGCGGCGCCGAGCTCCGCACGCACCCCGTGCTCGGCGACTGGCTCGCGCCCGACCTCGACCTCGATCGCGACGGCCGCGCAGACCACTTCTCCTTCGGCGTGCTCGCCTTCCTGCGCGCCGCGCGCTTCGACGAGTCGGCGCCCGTGAGCTCGTCGAGCAGCGCGCTCGTCCCGAAGACCGACTTCTGCGCCGTCACCTGCGACGCCACCGACTGCCGCGGCTGTCAGTCGACCGCCTGCGGCTGGTGCGAAGGCCAAGGCTGCATGCCGCGCTCGCGCGCCCGCGAATGCGACGCCGAAGCCTGGATCGACAACCAACTCTTCTGCCCGAGCTGCAACCACACCAGCCAGAGCGCGTGCGATCGCGACGGCTTCTGCGGCTGGAGCATCACCTGCGGCCGCTGCGTCAACGACACGCGGTGCAGCGAGATCCCGACCGAGTGCACGGACCTGCGCGACCGCCGCGGGTGTCGGTGAGCGCACGGCTCGCACGGCGCTCGTGAGCGCGACACCGTCGCGGTGAAGCGACCGTGCGAGCGCCGCCATCACACGCCGCACGGGCGAGCGACTCCGATCGTCTCGCGGGTCGCAGCACCGCATCGGCGCGGACCTGCGTCCGCTGGACTCCACGACCCGAGCAGACACCTTCGGGCGATGTCTTTCGCTTCGTTGCTGCGTCTCTCCGCGCTCTTGCTGGGCGTCGTCGGCTGTCTGAAGGCCTCCGATCCATCGGATGCTTCGACGGACGGCCCCATCGCGTGCGAGGAAGATCGGGACTGCGACGACGGACGGTTCTGCAGCGGCACCGAGCGCTGCGCGCCCACGGAGCCCGGCGCCGACCCACGCGGTTGTGTGGTCGTGCCCGTCGCCTGCGCCGTCTGCGACGCGGTCGCCGATCGCTGCGTGGTGGACTGCGCGGTCGACGCCGATGCGGACGGAGACGGACACGACGCCGTCGAGTGCGGCGGCGACGACTGCGACGACGGCGACGCGCGCATCTCACCAAGCGCGACCGAGCTCTGCGATCCCGAAGGCGTCGACGAAGACTGCGATCCGAGCACGTTCGGCGCGCGCGACGCGGACAACGACGGCGTGATCGACGCCGCTTGCTGCAACGGCCCGCGCTGCGGCGACGACTGCGACGACACGATCGCGAGCGTCGGGCCCGGGGCGAGCGAGGTCTGCAACGGCGCCGACGACGATTGCGACGGCGTCGCCGACGAGGGCATCGAGCGCACGCGCTACTTTCCCGACGCCGACGCAGACGGCTACGGCGCGCTCGGCGCCGAGGGCGTGCTCGCGTGCGCGCGCCCCGAAGGATTCGCGGATGCCGCGCTCGACTGCGACGACACGAGCGCCGACGTCTCGCCCGTCGCGGCGGAGCGCTGCAACGGCCGCGACGACGACTGCGACGGAGCGATCGACGAGCTCGAAGACAACACGTTCTTCCGCGACGCGGACGGCGACGGCTGGGGAGATCCGGACGTCACGATGTCGCTCGGCGGTTGCGTCGCGCCGGACGGCTACGTCGGACGCTCCGGCGATTGCGACGACGCGCGCGCGGACACCTACCCCGGCGCGCCCGAGCTCTGCAACGGCGTGGACGACGACTGCAGCTCCACGGAGCTCCCCGGCGGCGCCGATCCACGCGAGGACGCAGACGGCGACGGTCACGCGCCTCTCGAGGCGGCCTGCGAAGGAGGCTTCCCGCGAGACGACTGCGACGACACGCGCGCGGTGACCTTCTTCGGCGCGGCGGAGTTCTGCTCGGGCCTCGACGAGGACTGCGACGGACGCGTCGACGAGGACGCCGACACGCAGTGCCGCAGCGGCACGTGCGAAGCGGGCTGCCTCGATCGCCGTCCGCTCGCGATGTCCGTCGGTGTGGCGTGCGCGCTCGACGGCGGCGTTCCGCATTGTTGGGGGGAGGCCACACGCATGGTGTGGGATCACGCCAATCTCACGCTGACCGTCGCCGATCTCGCCACGACGACCCCCATCGCGCTGCCCGTCTCGGGGGCGCGTTCGATCGCGATGTCGACCAACTTCGCATGCGTGGTGCTCGAGGACGCGACGGTCCGATGTTGGGGCAACAACGAGGACGGTGAGCTCGGGGTCGGCGATCGCGCGCCCCGCATGGTCCCGGTGAGCCCGCTCGGTCTCTCGGACATCGTCCAGGTCGCGCTCGGAGCGAGCACCGCGTGCGCGCTCTCCGCCCGCGGTGAGGTCCAGTGCTGGGGTCGCGGAGAGGACTACGAGCTCGGCGATGGCGGGGACGTGTCGCGGTCGTCGCCGGGTGTCGTGCCCGGGCTCGACCGGGTGGTGGAGCTGGTCGCGCAGCGCTCGACCTTCTGCGCGCGACGCCACGACGGCGGCGTGTGGTGTTGGGGGCGTGGCCCGGTCGGAGACGGAGCGACGGCGGGCGCGCCTGTCCCGCGGCGAGTGCTCGAGGGTGCGCACGCGCTGGTGTCCGGCGCATCGAGCGCCACCGGCTCGTTCTGCGCGCGGCGCGACGAAGGCTGGTGGTGCTGGGGCACCGGGCTCGCGTTCGACGCGATCGGCTCGACCGACGTGCGTGTGCCGGTACCGCTTCAGGCGGTCGAGACCGAAGCGCGCGACCTGGCGGTCGGCCGTGGGACCGGCTGCGCGATCGGTGCGGATCGCAGCGTCGTGTGTTGGGGCGTCGTCGATTCGCTCGCGCCCGAGCCCTTCGTGGACGCGTCGCATGTGTTCCCCGCGACCGCCACCGCCTTGCCCGCGGCCGACAGCCTCGCGTGCGGAGATCTCGGTTGCTGCGTGGTGAGCGACGGCGAGCTTCGATGCCGCGGGCGCGGGAACGCCCTCTTCTTCGGGGACGGCGAGCCACGGACACACGGGCCGGTCGACGCGTTCACGCTCGACGACGCCCGCAGCATCGCCTTGGGCGGCCTCTCCGACTCGGCGTGTGCCGCCGACGCGAGCGGCGAGCTCGGATGCTTCGGGGCGAGCTCGAGCCAGCTCGGGTTCGTCCCGCCGCGGAGCATGGTCTACGTCGAGCCCGTCGCCGTGCCCGGCGCGCCGAGCGACGTGGTCGAGCTTCGGTCGACGGAGGACTTCACGTGCGCGCGCACCGGCGCCGGCGCCGTCTGGTGTTGGGGTGGCGACGCGCTGCCGGGGGACGGAAGCCTCGCGCGGACGATCACGCCACGTGAGGTCGACGCGCGCGCGATGGGACCCGTGACCGCGATCACGGTCGGCGTCGACTTCGCGTGTGCGCTCGCCTCGGAGGGTCGTGCCTGGTGCTGGGGAGCGAGCGGCACGCCGCGCAGCGCGCTCTGCGGCGCAGGAGACTCGACGACGCGCTGCGAGACGCCCGTCGCGGTCGCAGGAGCTCACGCGTTCGTGCGGCTGCGCGCGGGTCGGAGCCACGCCTGCGGTGTGACGTCGAGCGGCGAAGTCTGGTGCTGGGGCTTTCGAGGCCACGGCGCGCTCGGCGACGGGCTCACGGTCGGCTTCGCGAGCGAGCCGGTACGAACGGGCAGCTTCGACGACGCGACGGATGTCGCGCTCGGCTCGAACCACACGTGTGTGCTCGAGGCTGGGCGCGTGCACTGCGTGGGGCTCGGTACCTCGGGGCAGCTCGGTCGGGGCACGTCATCCACCTCGAGCACCTTCGGCCCCGTGGCGGATCTCGACGACGCGACCGCGCTACGGTGCAGTCACACGACGTGCTTCGCGCGTCGCACGAGTGGCGGCTGGGTCGCGTGGGGCAACGACAACGGGCTGCTCGGGACCGCCGTTCGGACACCGCAGAGCACGACGCCGGTGGCCGCCGCACACGGTTCGACGAGCGAAGAGCTCTGGCTCGGCCGGCAGAGCGCGTGCGCGCGCCGCGGTCGCGGACTCGCGTGTTGGGGACTCGCTGGCGGGTGGGAACAACGCGCGCTCCCGGTGTCGAGCGTCCGCCCGGCGTTCTGAACGCTCGTTGTGCGCGGCTCGGTTCGGCAGGCTAACGCTCCCTTCCGCCGCCGCGTACGGTGCGACCATGAGCTCCGACCCCGCCACCGTTCCGCTGTCGTTCGAGCGACTCGAAGAGCGCGAGATGCGCGCGCGTGCCGACGCGTTCTTCGAGACCGTGCGCCGTCGTCGCAGCGTGCGGCACTTCTCGAACGAGCCGATCCCGCTCGACGTGGTCGAGCGCTGCATCGAGGCGGCCGCGCAAGCCCCGAGCGGCGCGAACAAGCAGCCGTGGACCTTCGTGCTCGTCACCGAACCCGACACGAAGCGCCGCATCCGGCAGGCCGCCGAAGAAGAGGAGCGCGGCTTCTACGGAGGGCGCGCGCCGCAGGCGTGGCTCGACGACCTCGCGCACCTCGGCACCGACGCCCACAAGCCGTTTCTCGAAGAGGCGCCCGCGCTCGTCGTGGTCTTCCTCCAGCGCACCGACGACGCGCGAGGTCGCCACTACTACGTCCACGAGTCGGTCGGGCTCGCGACCGGCTTCCTGATCGCCGCGCTCGCGCACGCGGGCCTCGCCACGCTCACGCACACGCCGAGCCCGATGGGCTTTCTCTCCGAGATCCTGGGGCGCCCCGAGCACGAACGTCCGTTCCTGTTGCTCCCGGTCGGCTATCCCACCGCGGACTGCCGCGTGCCGGACATCCACCGCAAGCCGTCGGACGAGGTCCTGATTCGGCGCTGAGCGCGCCCTCCGCGGCGAGGCGAAGCCGATGCGGAGCGAGCGAGGCGCGTGCGAGCCGCGGCGCACGAGGGCGGCACGAACGAGGCGCGAGGCGATGGCGCGAGGCGTGAGCTGTGCCGTCCGGGAGGGCTCGATCACCGGAGCGCGTCGCGCACCGACGCCTCCACCGCGTCGGCGATCGCCTCGAGGTCGAAGGTGTCCGTAGCGTCCGGCACGAAGCGCAGCGCGTCGCTCGGGGCCGGCAGCTCCAGCGCGTGGTAGGCAGCGTGGTAGCGCTGCACCCGCGCCTCGTCCGTCGCCCACACGCCCGCGTTCGGATGACGCCGCGCTTGCCGCCGCGTCCGCTTGGTCGTGCTCAAGAGCAACACCGTCCGCGTGGGGAGCGGGAGGAAGAGCGCACGCGCGGCCGCGTGATCGGTGGAGACGTACGCGGTCGGCCAGCCGCGATCCCAGACGATCACACGCGCGTGCCCGCTCGCGGCGCGGCGGCGGGCCATCACGTCGACGATCACCGCGGCCGCCTCCTCCGGCGCGGTGGCCCAGAGGGGATAGACCTCGCGCTCGCGGTACGGCGCGTGGCTCGCGACCGTGAGGCCTCGGCTTCGAAAGCGCGCACACACCACCTCCACGCACGGCGTCTTGCCCGCGCCGTCCGTGCCGTCGATCACGATCTCGATCGGGGCGGTGCTAGCGCGCATCGGCGGGCTCCCGCGCGCGCAGCCTCTCGAGGAGGCTCGACCATTGCGCATGCAACGACGCCGGATCGCTGCCCCGGCGCCAGAGGTCCTTGTCGAACTCGCGCGCCGCGCTCGGGTCGTCGAACCAGCCGACGTCCTTCACGCGCATGTTGTCGGGCGACAGCTCGTAGCAGAGCACCCGCCCCGACTCGTCGAAGAGGAAACACGCGTCGAGCACGTCGAGGCCGAGCGGCACGAGGCGATCGCGCACGAGCGCGAAGATCCGGAGCGCGTGGTCGGCCGCGGCGCGCGTGTCGATCAGCCGATCCGCGAGCGCCTCCGGCATGCACTCGTCGCGCAGCGCCTCGCCGTTCGGGCCGCGCAACGGGTTGCGGTAGTCGAAGCGCACGTAGGGCGCGTGGCGCGCGCGCTCCACGAAGCGCTCGCCGAAGCGATCGGTTCGCCCGGAGAGACCGTGGTAGACGCGCGTCGGCGTGCCGACCCACGCGGCCTTCACGATCACCTCCACCGGCACCGGGCGCTCCTCCGTGATCAGCACGTGATCGCCGTGGCGCGCGAGGTGGCACGTCGCGATCCGCTCGCGGTGCGCGGCCGACCAGAACAACTCGCTGACGTCGAGGCGGAGCCGATCCGTGCCGACGACCTCGCCCTTGCGCTCGAAGGTGATCGAGTTGAGCGAGGGCACCATCCGCTGGATCGCCACGCCCGGGACGGAGGTCCGGCGAACGTGGAGGCTCTCGCCGAGGTGGAGCGCCGGCAGCGCCTCGAAGCTCGCCGCGCTCCGCACACACAGCGCGACGAGCTCGTCGTCGGTGAGCGTCAGCTCTCGTCGTCGCGGGTTCTCACGAAAGACGCGCGTCACGTGGCCTCGTCGTCGTCGCCGTCGCCGTTCTGTCGCGAGCCGCTACCACGCGAGCTCCGAGCCGTCCCACTGCCAGAGCCGCCCCGAGTGCTCCGGCGTCAATCCGTCGACCAGCGCGACGAGCCCGTCCACGCACTCGTGCACCGAGAGGGGCGCGCCTTCGCCGCCCATGTCGGTCTGCACCCACCCGGGGTTCACGGGACACACGACGATCCCTTCGTGCGCGAGGTCGTTCGCGAGCAGCTGCATCACCTTGTTCAGCGCCGCCTTGGAGCTTCGGTACGGGTAGTGCCCCGAGCTCTTGCGGTGCAGGCAGCCCATGAGGCTCGAGAGCGCGATCACGCGCGGCCGCGTGCTCCGACGAAGGCTCGGCACGAGCGCAGCGGTCACGCGGAAGGGGCCGAGCACGTTGACCGCGAGCAGGTCGGACCACGCGTCGTAGTCGACGTCGAGCCCACGCGGCGCCTCGCCGAAGACGCCGGCGCTGAGGACGAGCACGTCGACCGCGGAGCCCGCGAGGTGCTCGGCGAGACGCGCGACCGCCGCACCGTCGCGGACGTCGAGCACGACCTGCGAACAGCGCTCCGACGGGTGCCCGAGCGCCTCGAGCCGCGCGCGCCCCGCCTCGTCGCGGTAGGTCGCGACCACGCGGTCGCCGCGCTGCGCGAAGCGATCGGCGAGCGCGAGCCCGATGCCGCGCGAAGCTCCGACGACGACGACGACGGACATGCGGCGCGAGTATGGCAGATGCGGCGCACGCTCCGTCGCGGAGGCAGTGGAGCACCTCCCGTGCCGGTCGCTGGTCGTCGAGCGACCGCCACGGCCTCGTGCCGCCTCGACGCGAGCGTGCGAGGGTCGAGGTGCCTCGACAGCCGACCCCGGTCGAGCGACTCGCGGCATCCCCGAGCGGCCCCGTACCGTCGTCGCTTCAGCAACCGGGCCATCCCATGCGTCGCTACCTCCACGACAAACACTTCGTCGCCCGCGTCTCGCTCGTCCTCTACGCGATCGTCTCCGTCTGGTGCGCGCTGAACGACGAGCTCCACTTCACCGCGCTCTTCGTCGCGCTCGGGGTGCTCACGGTGGTGCAGATGCGGCGCTTCGAGCACGAGTGACCGCGATGTCCGACCAAGAACCGAGGTGGGTCATCTCGATCGAGGACGAGAGTCACGACCCCACGATCGACGGGATGCCGCTCGACCTGGCCAACGGCCGCTTCTTCCTGATCGAAGAGGACGACGAGCGACGCACGATCGTCAGCGACATGATCGCGCGTGGTGCTCGGGTGCTCACCGCGGAAGCTCTGATGCGCGAGAGCCCGGACGCTCCGATGCGCGAGAGCGCGGAAGCTCCGATCCGCGAGACTGCGGAAGACGCAGAGCCCGACTGACCCTTCTCACGCGCGCAGCCCGCGGATCTGCAGCGCCAACGAATCGCGCAAGGTCGGGACGAGCGCGCCCTCCAGCGTGACCTGGCCGGAGAGCCAAGTGAGGAGCGCGACGAAGTAGAGGCCGAAGAGGTTGCGGCTGCACGTGAGCAGGTCGACGTCGTGCGCGACCTCGCCCCGACGTTGTGCGTCGACCACGAGCATCGCGAGGCGGTGCAGGAACGCGAGCGTCAGGGTGGAGACGCGACGTGCGTTGGGTCCGTCGGCGCCAGGGAGGTGGCGCACGAAGTCCGCCGCGAGACCCGGATACTCGCCGTACATGCGGAAGAGCCCATCGAAGAGGTGCATGAGGCGGTCGAGCAGCGGACCGTCGGGGAGGTCGCGCGCGCGTTCTTCGACCACCGCTTCGAGGCGGTCGTGCATGACGAGGAAGAGGAGGTCGGCCTTGTCGGGCGCGTGCAGGAAGATCGTGCCTGCCGCGACGCCCGCGCGCTTCGCGATCGCGCCGGTCGTGGTGCGCTCGAAGCCGTCGCGCACGAAGAGCTCGAACGCCGCTTGCCGAACGCGCTCGCGCGTCTCGAGCCGACGCCGGGTGCGACCGTCCACCGGAGACCCGTCGGGCGGGCGCGGCGGGCTCACCCGCGCGCTCGGTTCGCTCGTCGACACCCCACGCGTCGACTCCCCACGCTTCGACTCCCCACGCGTCGACTCCCCGCGCTTCGACTCCCCGCGCTTCGACTCCCCGCGCTTCGACTCCCCACGCTTCGACTCCCCGCGCTTCGACTCCCCACGCTTCGACTCCCCACGCTTCGACTCCGCCGCCGCAACCGCCGCCTTCTTCGAGCCGCGCTCGGGCCCGCGCGGCTTCTTCTCGTCGATCGCCGCCGCACGTCGGGCTCCACGCGGTGCTCCAGGCTCGACTTCGCGCGTCACGAGGCGTCCCCGCTCGGGGTCGTCGAAGCACCCATGTATCTGAGCCCGCTCATTTTCTTTCGCGCTCATCTTGAAGCGGAAGCGCCGCGGATCCAAGTCTCACGCATCCACAAACTGAGTGCGCTCAGTTACTTTCACGACGAGGAGGGTCCATGTCTGCCGCGTCCGCCGCTACCGCCGCCACCCCGCTCGCGTCCACGCGCGCGAGCTCCGATCCCCACACGCCCGCCGTCGGTCCGACGGGCGCCGAAGTCCCCTCGAGCGCCGCCGAGACGCTGCGCGAAGCCCGCGCCCGCTACTTCCGCGAGAACCACTTCGGCGACGACGGCGGCTACGGCGATGCGTGGGTCGACTTCAAGCTCGGGCCGATCCCGATGCCCTTCCCCAACACCCCCGGCCGTGTGCGAGCCGTGCGCTACCACGACCTGCACCACGTGCTCACCGGCTACGCCACCGACACGCGGGGTGAGCTCGAGATCTCCGCCTGGGAGGTCGGCGCCGGCTGCGGGCGCTTCGTCACCGCGTGGGCGATCAACCTGAGCGGCATGGCGGCGGGCTTGGTCTCGTCCCCGCGCCGCTCGTTCCGCGCGTTCGTGCGCGGTCGCCACAGCCGCGCGCTCTACGGCGACACGTTCGAGCCACTGCTCGACCAGACGGTCGACGAAGCGCGCGCCCGCGTCGCGACGTCACCGCGCGCCCGAGCCAGCGACGTCGCGGCCTTCGCGCTCGCGAACGTCGTCGGCGTCGCGGTCGGCCTCGCGTTCACCGCGTTGGTGTTGCCGCTGGTTCCGATCGGAATCCTTGCGGGGCGACGACGAGCGGAGGCGTGAACGGCGTGCGGACGCGACCGCTCCGCTCGACGGGTGCGGGTACGGACGGATCACGCGGCACGAGCTCGAGCGAACGAAGATTCGTTCAGCTCGCGTCGTTCTCGCCGCCGGACGTCTGCTCCGGCTGCACCGGCTCCTGGATCACGCTCTCGAGGCCCCAGCGGAAGTGCACGCGGTTGATGGTGAAGACCACGCGCGTGGTCTGGAGCGTCACGCGGCCGTGGTTCGGGAAGCACACCACGCCGCTGCCCACCGAGCGGAACCACGTGGCCGGCACGAAGCGGGACTCGTAGCGCGGGCGGTCCTCCCACCGGTCGCACTCGCCGTTCTGATTGCGCTGCGTGCACTCGCGGATGGTGCCCGCCTGGTATTGCTCGAGCACCGTGCCCTCGTAGGAGCTCGTCTGCGTCGGACGAAGCTCCACGACCTGCGCGTCGCGGTACCACTCGTCGCCCGCCTTCATCAGCAGCTCTTGGCTCGGCAGCTCCGCGTTGGGCGGCTGGTGCGGCTGCTCGGCGTCGAAGGTCACGTCGACGCAGACCGCGTCCGGATCGAGCCGCGTGAGCGTCGCCTGCCAGTCGCCGTGCACGACGGTGTTGGGCTGATCGACCTGACCGACCTCCAGCGGGTGCCGGAGGATCACGTCCAAGCGAGGCGAGCAGCCGAGGGCGAGCGAAGAAAAGACCAAACCAACGACGAAGAGGCGCATCGAGACCATCCTACGTGAAAGGCAGCGACGAGATCCCCCGGCGGGAGATTCATCGTCGCGCTTTCCGCGGCTCGGATTGGCTTGGTTCGGTCGCCTGACGGCGACGCTCACGTGACGTCGGGTCGCTCCGCCTGGCGGCCGGCTCCAAGAAACGTCAATCACATCACCCCGGCGTCCGGTGACGCGACGCCGGAGCACGTCGTGCCCACACAGGTGCAGGTGCCGAAGCCGCACCCACTGCAGCTACGCCCCACGCACTCCGAGTCGGCGCAGTCGA
This sequence comes from uncultured Sandaracinus sp., assembly GCA_937982655.1. Classification (GTDB taxonomy): domain Bacteria; phylum Myxococcota_A; class Polyangia; order Polyangiales; family Houyiibacteriaceae; genus JACKEH01. Next base: position 5,866 of record CALJLK010000136.1, on the reverse strand, counting down.
CGAGCGAGTCGCCGTCGTCGTCGAAGCCGTTGTCGCAGATCTCCGGGCCGCCCGCGTCGGCGCACGAACAATCCGGATCGGCGCAGTCGGTCAGCGTATCGAGGTCGTCGTCGGTGCCGTTCGAGCAGTCGGTCTCGCCGCCCTCGCACTGCTGCATGCCGCAAGAGCCACCGTTCGAGCACGACCGTCCCTCGCACTCCGGGAGCATGCACGGACACGGTCCGCCCGCGTCGTCCACGACCACGCTCGTGTCGCGTCCCGCGTCGCGTGGTCCCGCGTCGCGTCCCGCGTCGACCCCCGCATCGCCGCACGGCACGGTGACCGAGCACGACTCCGTCCGCATGACGGGCGCCCCGAAACAGGCTCCGGAAGTGCAGCTCGGGGTCGTGCTCGTCACGGTGCGCTCCCCGCTCTGGGTGCCGCAGCCGCTTCCGAAGGGAACACACGGGCCGACGGTCTCTTCGACGTCACCGCAGCTTCGTCCATCCGTGCTCTCGCGCGTGCACGAGCGCGTCTCCGTCTCGGAGTCGCCCGTCGCCACGCACGTCCCTGCCATGCACACCGCCGGGGTCACGCTCCGTCCTTGGGTGCCCGAGGTCGCACACTCGCCTCCGAACTCACACTCCGACCACTCGCCGAGCACGTCGGGGCAGGTGTCCATGCAGCCGACGCACGATCCGTCCTCGCAGGTGAGCCCGCTCGCCGCGCAGGGATCCGCGCCGCCCACGCACACGCCACCCGAGCAGGTATCCTCGCTCGTGCACGCGTCACCGTCGCTGCAGGTCGCCGTGTTGTTCACGTTCACGCACGCGCCGTCCACGCACGAGTCGTCGGTGCAGGCGTTCTCGTCGTCGCAATCCACGTTGCGCTCGCACTCCGGCGTCGCGGCGTCGCTCGGAACGCCCGCGTCCATCGGCGGCTCGAGAGGATCCTCCACGAGCCCTTCGCACACCCCGCGCGCGACGCAGCGCTGGTTCTCCTCGCACATCTGCCCGATGCACTCGTCGATCAGCAGCATGCGCAGCTCGCGGATCTCGCCGCGCGCGTAACGGTTCACCGCGCGCGTCTCCGCCACGAAGCTCTCGGGAGGGCGGGCGCCCGATCCGATCGCGGAGTCGTACGCGCGCACGCGGATGCGGTACGTGCGATCGCGACCGTCCCGCGGGCGCAGGAGGATCCGCAGCGGCCACTCGAAGCCGGCGTCGCTCCCGTCGCGCCGCATCACGAACGTCTCTTCGAGCGGGATGCCGTCCTCGCCGGGTGGGTTCGACTCGCCCCCCCACACGGAGACCACGACCTCGCGGGTGCTCTCGCGGACGAGATCCTCGGCGTCGACGATCGCGATCACGCGCGAGGGTTTCGGATCGGCGCAGGCGAGCGACAGCGAAACGAGGAACGTCGAGAGCGAGACGGAACGAACCGTAGGCACGCGCATCACCACCTCGTCAGCGTCGTGAAGGCCGCGTCGTGCGCCGGCTCTTGGAAGTCGTCGTCCCCGTTGCGCGTCGCGACGACCGCGATCACCGCCGCGGCGCCCGCCGCGACCACCACGCCCGCGATCAGGCCGATCCACCAGCGGCTCTTCGGCGGCGGCTCGGTGCCCGGCTCGCGCTCGCGCACCACCACGATCGAGGGCTCGGGCGTCGGTCGCGCCGCGTCGGCGATCGCTCGCCGCAGCACGGCGATCCGCGCCTCCACGTTCGCGCGGTTGTCCGCGTCCGGTCGCGCGGCGAGGTACGCCTCGAACGCTTCGAGCGCTTCTTCGTTGTAGCGCAGACGGTCCGCCGCAGTGCCGACGTTGAAGAGCAGCTCCGCGCGTTCGCTCAGCTCGTACGCGCGACGAAAGAGGCGCAGCGCGTCCTCGAAGCGTCCTTCGTCGAACGCGACCACCGCGGCTTCGTAGATCGCGCGCGCCTCCCGATCGCGCGACGACGTGCCGGTGGCTTCTTCTTCTGCGGTGCTCGCGTCCCCCGCTTGAGCGTGGGCCGTCGCGAGCGAAGAGACCGAGATCGACGATGCCGCCACGAGCCAGAGCGCGGCGAGCGAGAGCGAGCGCATGGCGAACAGCGTACGCGAGCCCGCGCCCGACGACAGCCCCGTCGGCGCTTCGGGCGGAGCGCGTCGGGGTTCCCCGCGCGCGGCCGTAGACGCCGCGACCCGAACTGGGTCATCCTCGCAGACGCGCGTTGGCCTCAGAGGCCCCGATTCGTTGCTGGTCCCCCGGAACCTCGCATCGATTCGAGCACGCAGGGAGCCGTCGGGATCGTGGAGCGAGGGGTGCGGAGTCGAACCGTCGAGGCGCGCGAGAGCGAGCCTGCGAGTCGACCTGCGTTCGCGCCGATCGACGGGATTCCCCGGAACGCCACGAGTCCTCGCGGCCCTCTCGGCCGCGCGGTGAAGAGAAGAGAGCGTGAGAGATGACGACCAAGGTATTCGTGGGTGGCCTCAGCTGGGGCACGGGCGACGAGGGGCTCCTCGCGGCGTTCGAGAAGTTCGGTTCGGTGGTCGAGGCGAAGGTGATCTTCGATCGTGACACGGGGCGGAGCCGCGGCTTCGGCTTCGTGACGTTCGAAGACTCCGGCGCCGCGCAGAACGCCATCCAGCAGATGGACGGCAAGACCCTCGACGGCCGCACGATTCGTGTGAACGAAGCGGCCGAGCGTGCGCCGCGCGGTCCGGGCGGTGGTGGAGGCGGCGGCGGCGGTGGACGCGGTCCGCGTCCGGGCGGCGGCGGCGGTGGCGGACGGGGTGGTCCGCGCTTCGACGACCGTGGCGATCGCGGCGGCGACCGTGGCGGCCGCGGCGGCGACCGCGGCGGACGCGGCGGCGGCGACCGCTGGTGAACGATCCGACGAGTACCGTTCGAGCATGAGAGACGCCCGCCCCGCGCGGGCGTTTCTCGTGGTGCTCGCCGAACGTGCTCGCCGAATCGTCGTGCGTCGAACGTGCTCGCCGAACGTGCTCGCCCAATGTGCTCGCCCAACGTGCTCGCCGAACGTCCTCGCGTGCGCGCATTGCCGGAGATCTCGAGAGCGCTCCTCCGCGCGCGCCCTCGAGGAGTATCCTCGCGCCATGGGGAACACACGGCTCGGTCTGACGCTCGCGCTCGCGCTCTTGGCCTGTGGTGACGACGACGCCGGCTCGCCCGACGGCGGCGGCCGCGACGGAGGCGCACGTGACGCGGAGGTCGACGGCGGCGGGGCCGACGCCGGAGCTGGAGTCGACGCCGGCCCCGTGCGTGCGGGCAGCGGCGCGTACTTTCCGGCCGGGACCATGTTCTTTCAAGAAGACGTCTCGGGCGTCGCGCCCTCTCCGGACTCCGACGCGATCCTCGGCTCGCTGCGCCGGGCGGGTGGCTGGGGCAACGGGGATCGTTTTCAGATCGACTTCTCCATCGAGGTGCTGGAAGCCGACGCGTCCACGCCGCTCCGGAGCTTCGAGCCGACAGACGACTTCTACGTGCCCGACTGCGATCTCTCGGAGATCCCCGTGCCCGTCGGCGGCGCGATCGAAGGCGAGACCGGATATGCGTGTGAAGGCGACGGTGATTGTCATTTGATCGTGCACGCGCCCTTCGAAAATCGGCTTTACGAGATGTGGCGCGCGAACGTGGTCGGAGACGTGTTCGAGGGCGGTTGCCTCGCGATCTGGGAGACCGATCGGACGTACGACGAGCGGCTCCGCGGTGAACAGTGCACGAGCGCCGACGCGGCGGGCTTCCCGATCGCGCCGCTCCTGTTCTCCGCCGACGAGGTCGCGGCGGGCGAGATCGATCACGCGATCCGCTTCATCCTTCCGAACGATCGGGTGCGCGCCTCGCGCTACGTGCGGCCCGCGACGCACGGCACGCGCACCACCGGCGACGACGACGCGCCCCCGTACGGCGTGCACCTGCGCCTTCGCGCGGATTACCCGCTCGAGAGCCTGCCGAACGACGCCGCGCGGGTCGTGGCGCGCGCGCTCCAGCGCTACGGCATGTACCACGCGGACGGCGGCAACATCGCGCTCACCGCGCAGAGCGATCGGTTCACCACCGCGAAGTGGGAGGACGTCGGCCTCGGCCCACGCGATCTCGCGGCGCTGACGGTGGAGGACTTCGAGGTGATCGATCACGGCGCGCCGATCGAGGTCACCTTCGACTGCGAACGCGTGCCCTGAGGGCGCCGTCTCCACCGAGCCGCCTGCTCGCCGCCACCGTCCTCCGGAAGAGGATTCGAGCCGATCCGAGCGGCAACGCACGCCCCCGAGACGCCGTGGATCGCGTGAAAGGTCGCGCGCTTGAGCCCTCCGTCGATTGGTGACAGGCTCGCGCCCGCTCATGAAAATTCAGCTCACGACCGACTCGCCGCTCGCCCTCGAAGCCGACCTTCTCGTGATCGGCACCGCGAGCACCACGAAGCTCTCCGACGACCTCGAGAAGATCGACCGCGCCATGGGCGGCACGCTCGCCGAGCTCTGGAAGGACGAGGGCTTCGAGGCGAAGAACGGCCAGCGCGTGAAGCTGCCCGCGCGCGGTCGCGTGAAGGCGAAGTGGCTCGTGGTCGTCGGCATCGGCGGCAAGGACGCCGTCGCTGACGCGCGCACGGTCGCGCACGCCGCCACGAAGGCGTCGAGCCGCCAGAAGAGCGCGGCGATCGTGCTGCCGACGGTGGACGCCGCGTCGGTGCGGGCCGCCGCGGAGGCGCTGATCGGCGGAGCGTACGAGTACGGCGACTACAAGACCGGTGACCGCAAGCCGAAGGGCGGCCTGAAGTCGGCGTTCCTGCTCGGCGCGGACAAGAAGGATCGCGCGCTCAAGCAGGCGCTGACCGAGGGCACCGTGGTCGCGGAGTGCACGAACCTCGCGCGTGATCTCGTGAACGCGCCGCCGAACGACATGCACCCGATCGCGCTCGCGGACGTCTTCCGCACCGAGGCCGAGAAGCTCGGGCTGAAGGTCACCGTCTTCGGCAAGAAGGAGCTCGAGAAGAAGGGCATGGAGCTCTTCCTCGCCGTGAACCGCGGCAGCGCGATCGAGCCGCGCATGGTGCACGTGGCTTACGAGCCAGAGGGCGCGACGAAGAAGGTCGCCTTCGTGGGCAAGGGTCTGACCTTCGACTCGGGCGGTCTGTGCATCAAGCCGCCGAAGTCGATGGACACCATGAAGTGCGACATGGCGGGCGCGGCGGCGACGATCGGCATCGTGCTCGCGGCGGCGCGCTTGAAGCTGCCCGTCGCGGTGCACGGCGTGATCGGCTGCACCGAGAACATGACGGGCGCGGCGGCGTATCGGCCGGGCGACGTGTTCAAGAGCCTCGACGGCAAGACGGTGGAGATCATCAACACCGACGCCGAGGGACGCCTCGTGCTCGCGGACTGTCTGTCGTGGGTGCGCGACGAGCTCGCGCCCGACCTGATGATCGATCACGCGACGCTCACCGGCGCGTGCATGGTCGCGCTCGGCAACTACCGCGCGGGCCTCTTCACCGCGGACGACGACCTCGCGACGAAGTACGCGAAGGCCTCGGAGGTCGCGGACGAGAAGTTCTGGCGCATGCCGCTCGACGAGGATCTGCGCTCGAGCCTCGACTCGACGATCGCCGATCTCAAGCACGTGGGCGGCGCGTACGGCGGCTCGATCACCGCGGCGCTCTTCCTGCGCGAGTTCGTGGGCAAGACCCCCTGGATGCACCTCGACATCGCGGGCCCCTCGTTCCTCGAAGGCGCGCACGGTCGCGCGCCGCGCGGCGGCACGGGCTTCGGCGTCGCGACGGGGGTGCGCTTCCTCGAGGCGCTCGGCGCCGAAGGCTGACCAGAAGCGGATGGCCGATTACCGCAAGCCGCCCTACCGGACGGCGCGCAGCGAGCGAAGCGAGCGTAGGCTCGC
>CALJLK010000135.1 GCA_937982655.1 uncultured Sandaracinus sp. | reverse complement strand
CGAAGGCGCCCTCCCCCGCTTTCGGCGCGCGCTCGGCACGACCTTCCTCGTCCACGTGGTCACCGCGCTCGTCGCCGCCGTCGCGGCGCTCTCCGTCTCGCGCGCCCTCGTCGGCTCCGCAGGCCCGCACCCGTTCTTCACCGAAGGCTTCGCCCGCGGCGCTCTGCTCGCCCCCGAGACCCTCGCGACCTTCGGCGAGCACGCGCTCGGCCCGTTGTTCCTCGCGTGGTTCGCCTTGCTCGCGCTCCAAGCGCTCGTCGCGCTCCCCGTCTCGCTGATCTGGCTCGGCGTGATGGCGGGCGAGGACGGCTTCCTGCGCCGCTGGCCACGACACGTCTTGCGCGGGGTCGGCGCGAGCGTCGTGCTCCTCGTCCCGCTCGTGCTGGTCGGCGGTCTCACGGTGCTCTTGCCCGTGCTGTGGCACCTCGCCTTCGACGCCGAGAGCGATCCCCGCGTGCACGACCTCGGCGTGCTCGCCGCGACGCTCCCCGGCCTCGCGGCCGCGCTCCGCTGGGCGAGCTGGAGCGATCACACGCGCGCCGCGATCGCCCTCGACGCCTCGATCGGCACCTCGCTCCGGGCAGGCTTTCGCGCGGGCGCCACCGCCGAGTACGTCGCCTGGGCACTCTGCGCGCTCGTCCTCTTCGGCCTCGGCGTCTGGCTCGCGGGCCTGCCCCTCGGGCTCGCGCTCGCCCAGCTCGCCGCCCTCGCCCGCACCTTCGTGCGCGCGTTCTGGCTCGCCCGCGCCCAGAGCCGCGTCGCGCGTATGCTCGCGAGCTGAGCCCGTCCTCGGTTTCTGGCCTACGGGTCCTCGATCAGGTGGTCCTCGCAGCTCCCCCGGGACAGCCCTTCACGCTCGTGAACGACACCTTCCCTCCGGAGCGTGAGGAGCATCACCGAGTCCCTTGGTTGCACACCCGCCGTCAACCATGGTTCGCCGTTCGTGCGGCGCCCAGCGTGTGTCGTCGGTCGCCCCCGAACGGTGGTGGTGTGTGAGAGCGGCTCAGCCGCAGCCGACACTCAGGTCGGTGGACGCTCTTCGGAGCGTGTGGACTCGGACGGATGAACCGTCGCCGACGGCGTCGGGGCTTACTTGGAAGAAGGATGGATCGGATGAAGAAGCTCGCCCTCATGGGGATTCTCTCGGTGCTCGCGATCGGCTGTGGCGACGACGACGCGCGCGGCGGCACGGACAGCGGCCTGATGCTGATGGACAGCGGCATGATCGTGCTCCCGGACACGGGCACGATGCCGGACGCTGGCGGAACGACGTGCCCCCCGGAGCGCGTCGACGCGCCGACCGAGGCGGAGTGCACCGAGGCTCAGATCTCTTCGCTTCAGAGCGCAGCGATGATGGGCAATGCAGCGCTCACCGCATGGTTCAACGACCCCGCGAACGCCGCCTGTGGCGGCTGTCTCAACGTCGGCATTCTTGCCTGTGCGACCGACAACGGCTGCGACGACGAATGGGGCAACATCGGCTGCTGCCTCGAGACTGCGTGCGCGAGCGCTACGACGCAGGCCGAGTTCGACGCGTGCGTCGAGCGTGAGCTCGACGGGGCGTGCTCGACTCAGAACGCGGCCTTCGACGGCTGTATTGGTGGGCTGCCGATGGGAACCTGCGGAATCGACCCCGTTTGCATCATGATGTGACCCAACGGCGTGTACCGTGAAAGAGGGCGTCCTTCGGGGCGCCCTCTTTCGTTGGGCGACCGCGGCTGGGCGCTAACGGCAGTCTTGTGTACGTGTGCAGAGTTCGAATCCGCTCATGGTGCAAGCGGCAAAGATGCATTCACCGGAGCCGTTACTCCGACAGTAGTTGTAGGTCGCAGACTGGCCACAGCTCGGCAGCGCGCCAGCACTCCAGCTCGATCCCAAGACCGAGCACGTGGACTCGGAGCAACTGCGCGCAGTGAAGCGACGCTCCTCCACCCCATCGCAGTTCCAATCGAAGCTCGTCACGCCCCCGCCCGCCGGGTACCCGATCGCCGAGAACTCGGTCACTCCCGGATTCACTCCCGGGTTCGTGTCCATACAATCGGTCAATCCGTCCGCACGGCGCGGCATGAACCCGTCGGGACACTCGCAGTCGACTACGCGATCCATCGGGTTCGGGTAGCCGTCTCCGTCCGCGTCGCGGAAGCAGTCGAAGCGCACCGTGCTCTCGTCGACGAGCTCGTCGCAGTCGTTGTCTTCGCCGTCGCACTGCTCGGGCGCGCCGGGGTAACGCTGGTTGTCGTCGTCGTCGCAGTCGCGGCTCGCCCCCGGTCGCGTGGCGCACGTGCCGAGCCGAGACGGCGCGAAGCCGTCCGAGTCGCCGTCGATGAGCACGTTCTGACAGCCCAGCGCCGCGTCACACGAGTCGGTGGTGCAGTTGTCGCGGTCGTCGCAGTCGAGCGCGCTCCCGTTCGTGCAGGTGTGCGACGCGAGCACGCAGCGCTCGGCGCCGTTGCAGCCGTTCCCGTCGTCGCATTGAAAGTCCGCCTCGCAGGTCCAGACACACGTGTCCGTGCAGCCGTCCGCGTCGTCGCCGTTTCGGCCGTCGTCGCAGTCCTCCCCTTCGTCGACCACGTCGTTGCCGCAGCCCGCGACCACACACGCGCCGTCGCGGCAGGTGCCCGTCGCGCCGCCAGGGGTCGTGCATTCGTCGCCCTCGGAGCAGCCGGTCGCGCCGTCGATGCCGCCGTCGCGCGGGAAGCTCGTCGATGCGTCGTCGGGTGCGTTCGGATCGACGATCACCCCGCCGTCCGGGAGCAGGCAGCTCCAACCGTCGTCGGACTGAATCGACCCTTCGGGGCAGACGCAGCGGTCCATCACCCGGTCTTCGATGAGGTCGCCGCAGAGGTCTCGCGGTGGGCCGCCACATCCGACGAGCAGGATCAGAGCGAGAAGAGGTCGCATCCGCCGAGGGTGACGTGATCGGTCACGCGTCGCCAACTCGGGTGCTGGTCACGACGCGACCACGGAAGCGCCGAAGGGCTCTGGCTCCAATCACCTCGCCAGACCGACCGAAGACCACGCCGATTCGCGACCACCGTGGCCTCGTTCGAACGCTTCGACGTCGACGATCACGACGGAAGCGTGACGCTCCATGCCCCGGCTTGCCGAGGTTTCCCGTGCCCACTAGCCTAGGCAGACCGACGACCCCGGGGGGGAACGTCGCTCGGTGAGGAATCTTGGACGAGCCAGGTAGTACGGAGTTGGCCTTCGCGATCGTCGGAGGCCTGGTGACGGCGGCCATCTACTCTGCCGCCAACGGTGGCGTCGCATCGCTCGGCGAAGGCGTGTTGCACGCGCACGCGGAGGGCAGCGACACCACGGCGCGCGAGGCGCGACGTCTGATCGATCGCGGGCACGCCATTCGCGCGCGCCTGCTGGTCGGGCGCGTGGTGACGCTCTCACTCGCCGCCGGCTGCGCGTCGATGTTACCCGTGGGCGGCCTCTTCGCGCGGCTCGGCGTGGTCGTCGGCGTCGCGCTCTTCTACGGCGCGCTCGCGCACGTCGCCGCCACCGCCGTCACCCAACGAGGTGCTCGTGGCGCGCTGCGCTTCCTGCGCTGGACGCGCCCCTTCGAGCTCGTCATGGCGCCCGTGGCCGCGCCGCTCGGATGGCTCGGCGCCTTGGTCGAGCGGCTCATGCCGCGCCCACGCGAGAGCGGCGAGGTCGGCACGCTCGCGCTCGAGCACCTGATCGAGCGCGGCGAAGAAGCGGGCACCTTCGCGGAAGAGCACGCGGACATGCTCCGCAGCGTGCTCGAGTTCCGCGACACCATGGCCCGCGAGGTGATGGTCCCGCGCACGCAGGTCGAGGCCTTCGCGATCCAAACGCCGCTCGCGGACGTCGCGCGCCGCGTGGAGGAGCTCGGCCACAGCCGCTACCCGGTCTACCGCGACACCATCGATCACGTCGAAGGCGTGCTCTTCGCGAAGGATCTCTTCCGCTGGCTCCGCGAAGGCAAGGGGCACGAGACCCTCGAAGGTCTGATCCGCAAGCCCGCCCTCTTCGTGCCGCAGACCCGCAAGATCGACAGCGTGCTCCGCGAGATGCAGCAACGTCGCTTCCACCTCGGCGTGGTGGTGGACGAGTTCGGGGGCGTCGCGGGCATCGTCACCCTCGAGGACGTGATCGAAGAGATCGTCGGCGAGATCGACGACGAGCTCGACGAGGAGTACGAGCCGGTGCGGCAGAGCGAGCCGGGGCGCTTCGTCGCCGACGCGAGCGTCTCCGTCTACGACCTCGCGGACTACCTCGGCGAAGCGATCGACGACGGCGCGGGCCACTACGACTCGCTCGGCGGCATGATGGTTCAGCTCGCAGGGCGCGTGCCGAGCGTCGGCGAAGCGGTGAGCGCGGGTCCCTTCGATCTGAAGGTCCTCGAAGGCGACGACCGCCACGTGGAGCGCGTCGAGATCGTCCGCCGCGCGCAGGAAGACGCCGCGCAGTGACGGCGCGCGACGCTCAGTACGCGACGTGCTCGAGCGCGACCTCCGGTCCGTCCATGCGCGGACGCAGGATGCCGAAGTGCGCGACGCGACCTTCCGGCGCTTGGCCGACCGAACCGAGCCCGACCACGACCGTGCCCTCGAGCCGCCGCAAGAAGGGCACGTGCGCGGCACCACAAACGACGAAGTCCGCCGGGTCGTCGTCGATCGCGTGACGCAGCTCGTCGTCGTCCGCGCCGAGGTCGATCGCGATCGTCGGATCGAGCGGCGAGCCGTGCACGACGACGACCTCCGATCCGTCGACGAGCGGCAGACGCCGCTGCAACGGCAGACGCCGGACCTGCTCGATCACGAGCTCTCCGAGCGCGGCCCGCGTGCGTCGAAATCGCTCCGCCGCCTCTTCCGGCCCCGCGCCCGCGAGCGCTCGTTCGCTGACCGAAACCAGCGCGGTGTCGGAGAGCCCACGCACCAAGAGAAACTCCGGCCCCTGCAGACGCCGCCACACCTCGAGCGGTTGGTCGCCGCCGAGCAGCAGGTCCCCGGCGACCACGACGAGGCCGACGTCGTGCGCGGGCAACGCGGCGAGCACCGCGTCGAGCGCCTCGAGGTTCCCGTGCACGTCGGAGAGGAGCGCGACGGGGCGCGCGATGGGCGGGATCGACATCGAGACTCTATAGCGCCCTGCGGAGCCGGCGCACCGCCGCGGAAAGTCGGCGGCGGCTGACCCCACCGACCCAGTCGAGAAGTCGGCTCGCCTTGCCGCGGCTGTTACGCTCCGCCCATGCGTCGTCGCGCCGTGCTCGCCCTCCTCTTCGCCCTCGCGTGCAGCGACTCCGAGCCCGCACCTCCGCCCCCGCGGCTCGGCGGCGGCGGCATGCCCCCCATCACGGGCGGCGGCGGGAGCGACGCGTCGACCGATGGCGCGACGGGCGACGACGACGCCGGCGTGACGAGCTGCTTCGAGGTCGACGGCGGTCCGGCGGATCCGAACCGCCTCTTCCTCTCGGTCGGCGAGCTCGCCCTCGACTTCGAGCTCGGCACCGTGCTCGCGGAGTGGGTCACCCCGACGAGCTGCGACGCCACGCCCCAGCTCCGCATCACCCTCGCGCTGCCGGAGGCCGCGTGCACCGCCGCGGGCCCGAATCGGCTCACCTTCGTGATCGACGATCCGGGCGAGCTCCCGAACGCGACCTCCAGCACCGTCACCCTCGCCGACGTCGCGCCTGGCATCGCAGTTCGCTACTTGGACTTGGGCGATCCCTCCCGCGAAGGCGGGAGCTACGGCAACTGTCTCGGAGCGTCCGGCACCATCACCTACGAGGCGATGGACACGGAATCCGGATTGAAGGCCGCCGTCTTCGATCTCGATCTCACGCGCTGCGACGCGGAGGCCGGCGCGATCTTGAGCGCGACCGGCGCGTTCGAGGTCTTCCTCGCGGAGCCCTGGCGCGACGTCTGCCTGCCGTGAGCACGACGAAACCACGGGCACGCTCGCCGGGCGCGAACCGCGAAGGCGCTTCGAAGGAGCGGGCCGTCGGGCCGTGACCGAGGAGCGACGCCGCTGCACGGATTCGCCGCATCGGGTCACGAACTACCCGGGAATGCACTGAGGTATGCTCCCGCTCGATGGACGCAGCTGCCCAGGTCCCCGCGCGCTACGAGCACGTGCGTGCGCTCGGCGAAGGCGGCATGGGTGCGGTGGACCTCGTGTACGATCACGAGCGCCACACGCTGGTCGCTCGAAAACGAATGCGCGCCATCTCCGGCAGCGCACTCGTTCGTTTCAAACGTGAATTTCGCACGATCGAGCGTCTACTTCATCCCGGTTTGGTTCGTGTGTACGAGCTCGGCGAAGACGCCGAGGGCGTGTTCTTCACCATGGAGCACGTCGATGGGGGCGATCTGGGCGACTTCTGTGCCGGGCGTACACGTCCCTCGGCGAGCCGCTCGTCCGCCTCGACCTCCGAACCGACGCGCGGGTTGGACGAGCCTCACGAGCTCGCTCCGCTCGACGCTCCGACCCTCGACGCGATGCCGTTCGCCGCGACCCTCACGAGTCTCGACGCAGCGCCGCCCGTCCCGAACCGGGTCGAGGTCGACCTCCACATCGTGCTGCCACGCCTGCTCCACACCCTCCCACAGCTCGTGGAGGCACTCTCCTACTTGCACGCGCACGGCATCGTCCATCGCGACCTCAAGCCGGCCAACGTCCTCGTCGACTCGCGTGGGCTCGTGAAGCTCGCGGACTTCGGCGTGCTCGCGTCGTTGCGCGAGCCCGGTGGGGACGTTCGCGCCTCGGTGGGCACCGTCGGCTTCATGGCGCCCGAGCAGATCCGCGGCGCGGAGGCTTCACCCGCGAGCGACCTCTACGCGCTCGGTGCGACGATCTTCGTCCTTCTCACTGGCCGCGCCGTCTTCGACTCGCGAGGGTCCGCCATGCGCGAGGCGCTCGCGCACCTGAGCGAACCACCACCACGCCTCGACGAGCACGTACCCACGATCCCGGCACCGCTCGCGACGCTCTGCGCCGCGCTGCTCGAGAAGGACCCCGAGCGACGACTCGATCTCGCGCGCGTCAGTGAGCTGCTCGAACGAGCAGGCGCGCGCGCCGCAATCCTCGCGCGGCCGGAGGTCGATCGCACGGACCTCGTGGGCCGCGAGTCGGAATGCCTCGCCCTGGCCCAGGCGCTCTTCGATCGTGGCCTCGACGGGGCACCGCTCGTCCTCCTTCGGAGCCCGAGCGGGATGGGCAAGTCCGCGCTCGCCGTGTGGGCGAGGGAGGAAGCTGCGCGTCGCGGGGTGCTGACGCTCTCCGGGCGCGGTCGCGTCAACGACCGGCTCCCGTTCAACGCCGTCGACGGCGCCATCGATCAGCTCGCGATGGCGCTGGGTCGCGAGCGCAGGTTGCCGCCCGCGGTCTCCCACGCCATCGGGCGCGCAGCGGTCGCGTTTCCGGTGCTCGCCGACCTCGCCCCCCCCGAGCCCGTCGAATCGCGTAGCGCGGTCTTCGACGCGCTCGCCACGCTTCTCGCCCACGTGGCCGCGTCTGGCCTGCTGGTCACGCTCGACGATCTGCAGTGGGCGGACGCCGACTCGATCGCGCTCGTCCGACACCTGGTGCGGGCCGCGCCGAGAGGTGTCTCGATGCTCGCGACCGTGCGCGACGACGAACCCGAGGCTGCCGCCACGGCGTTGCTTCACGAGCACGTGCACTCGATCGTCCTCGGTCCACTCGTCGACGACGCAGTCGAGCGCATCGTCCGTCGCAGCGCAGAGCACGCGGGAGCATCTCCGACCGACGACGCAGTGCGCTCCGCGACACGTGCGGCGCGAGGACGCCCGTTTCTCGCGGAGCTCACGGGCCGGGCGCTCGCGCGCACGGAGAGCACCGACGATCCACTGGCGCCCATCGTACGTGATGCCTTGGCGAGCGACGCCTCGCTCGTGGCGGCTCTCGTGGCCGCCGACGAGTGGACGAACGTCGACGTCCTCGCAGGAGTGGTGGGCGTCCCCCCCGGCGCGCTCGACGAGCGCGTTCGCGAGCTCGCCCACGCTGGCATCGTCCGACGCGCGGGCCCCCTCGGCGCCACGGGGAGCGTCGACGTCTATCACGACGCGGTTCGCCTCGCGCTCCGCTCCGCGCTCACGAAAGAGCAGCTGCGGCGTGCGCACGAAGGCTTCGTGCGGGTCGAACGGCCCGAGGCATCGCCGCGTCGCGTTCGACATCTGCTCGGCGCTGGACGCCTCGCGGAGGCAGCCCACGCGGCGCATGCCGCCGCCGCTGGGGCGGAACGACAGCTCGCGTTCGCGCTCGCCGCAGACTTGTACGCGATCGCGATCGTCCACGGAGACCCGAGCCGGAGCGTCGAGCTGAGACGACGCCGTGCCGTCGCGCTCGAGCGTTGCGCACGATACGCCGAGGCCGCCGAGGAGTGGGAGGTCGTCTCGGCCGAAGTCGACGCCGTCGAGTCCGCGAACTGCGCCAAACGCTCGGCGTACGCGCTCTTCGCAGCCAACCGCGTCGAGGATGGTCTGCGTCGCGTGGACGCCGTGCTCGCCACGACCGGCCACCCCGCGGTCGCCGCGGGAGGGCTGCGAAGCTGGCGTGCCGTCGCGCACTTCTTGATGGGGCCTGCTCGCGTTGCACCTCGGCGAGCGGGCGATCCGGACCGCGCGCGCGATCGTGCGGACACCGATCGCAGGCTCGGCACCCTGATCGGCTACTTCGATCCCTATCTCGGACTGGGCATGCTCCTGAGCGCTCGCCGTGCGTACGGCGAGCTCGGGGTGTGGGACGAGGTCGCGGCGTGCGACTTTCTCTTCGCGGCGTTCGCCGAGCACGGCTCGGCGTCATCGAGCACACCCAGCCTCGTCTCGCGGTACCGGCGCTCGGCCGAACGCCTCCGTGCCGAGCATGCGCCCGAGGATCCACGCCTCTCGGGTATGTCGAGCTTCCTCGAGGCGAGCGAGCACCTCCGCGCGGGGCGCTGGGACGAGTCCTCACGCTGCTTCGAAGCGTGCATCCGTCAGCTCGGAGAGGCGGGCGATCGCGGTGTGTTCGAACAGCAATACGCCCTCTCGCAGCTCGCGTTCCTCGCGTTCGTGCGACATGACCGGGCGTCGCTCGAGGGCCTCCTCCTGCGCTACTCCGCCGAACGCGACGCTCACGACTCCGCGGTGCTCTCGCACCAGCGGTTGTACGAGATCACCACGGCGACGTTTCGTGGCGCGTCCGCCGATGCGCGCGCGATCGCCTCCGACGTTCGCGCCGTCCTTCCCGAGGGGTTTCCTTCGGTTCAAGAGGCCGTCGCGAGCATCGTCGCGCGCTACCCGGCCCTCTACGATCCGAACGGTCCCCCGCCCGAGCCGCTGTCGCGCTCGGAGCGCGCGCTCGTGGACCGCTTCCGGATCTTGTCGATCAACACCGGCGCCTTCTACGCGGCGACCCTCGCGCTCACGGAGGCACACGCGCTGCGACGCGGCGCGCCCGAGGCCTCGCGATGGCGTCTCGCGCGGCTCGTCCATCGCGCTCGCAACGCACCGCCCTGCGCGGCCGGCGATCCGGAGCGCGCATGGGCGTATGCGGAAGATGCGCGCGGAAGACCCGAGTCTGCGCTCGCTTGGCTGGGCCGCGCCGAGGCGATCGCGACGCGCCACGACCGCCCCATCGCCGCCGCGATCGCACGCTTCCAGCGAGGGATTCGGTTGGGCGGCGACGAAGGAGCCTCGCTTCGAGCCGACGCGGAGCGACGGCTCGCGGAGGCAGGGTTATCGTCTGCGCTGCTCCACGAGGACGTGGGAAGCCGCGGAGGCTGAGCCCCGTCAGCGCGCGCCGCTGCGGCGACGGGCCCACCACTCGGCCGCCAAGAGCGCGACGATCCCGAGGAAGGCCCACGGCGACGCGAAGGGCGCGAGCTCACGGGCGCCGAGGCGTCGTGTGCGCGTCGCGTCGAAGCTCGAGAGCTCGCCCGCGTCCTCGATCGTCGTGAAGGTTCCGCCCGTCGCCGTCGCGAGCCCTTGCAGACGCGTCGGCTGCGCGCGCGGATCGGCGAGCTCGTCGCCCCCCGCTTCCACCACGAAGAGCTCGGACGCGATGGGCTCGGGGTCTGAAGGCCGCCTCGCCACCACGCGGTACGCGCCGGGCTCGGTCGGTGCGCGCAACGCGAGCTCGACGCGTCCCTCCGCATCCGTCACGGCGTCGGCGCCCGCGAGCGGCGTGTCGTCTCCGTCGCGTCGGATCTCGAAGCGAATCGTCTCCGCCGCGAGCGGCTGATAACGCGCGTCGCGCAGCACCGCGCTCGTCCGCACACGACCTTCGGGACCGTAGCGCTCGCGATCGGTCGTGAGCTGCGCGGGCTCGAGGCTCGGATCGCGCGCGAGCCAGCGCAGCCCGCGATCCCAGAAGCGTTCGAACGTCGACGCGTCGCCCGTCAGACCGCCGGTGGTGGGACCCCAGCGCCACGCGGTGTCCGTCGTCAGCGCGAGCACGCGGCCTTCTTCGGCGGTCCCCGTCACGAGCACCGGCAGACGCTCGTTCGGATGCGTGAGCAGCACCGTCGCGCCTTCACGCACGCCCACCACGCGGTTCATGCCTTCGAGCGGCGCGAGCCGCGACCACGCGGCCAAGCTCGCCGAGGGATCCGACGCGAGCGCGAGCAGCGGGTGCCGCACCAGCGCGGGCTCGACGCGCGGAGCGAAGCGTCCTTCGATCACGAGCCGCGACGCCGGCGTGCCGACGGGAGGCAAGAGCACGGGGAGCACGTCGGCGATCGGTGTGCCCGCGTAGCCCCCCGAGGCGAAGCTCTTCTCGCCGCCGATCATCGCGAACGAGCCGCCGCGCCGGACGTAATCACGGATCCGCGGCAGGTACCCCGCCATCTGGTAGGGACCGAAGTCGAAGTCCTGGAACAAGAGCACGTCGAAGGATCCGAGGTGCTCGCGGAAGAGCTCGTCGGTGGGAAACGGAATGAGAGCCAGCTCGTCCGGCGAGGCCATCGTGAGATCCGAGGCGGTCCGCAGGATGAAGAAGCTGATCAGATCGATGGAAGGATCGCGTTTGAGGAACGCGCGCAAGAAGCGCACGTCCCACGTCGGCTCGCCCGCCACGAGCAACACTCGCAGCCGATCGCGCTCGACCCGCACGAGGAAGCTCCGCTCGTCGTTCTGCGGCACTTCGTCGCCCGGCGCGTGCGGGATCGACACGGTGTAGACCGCGCGACCGAGCCGACGCGGCGTGAAGGGCAGCGCGACCTCGCGGGCTTCGCCTTCCGGCACGTCGACCGTCACCTCGGTCACGACCTCGTCGCCTTGCCGCAGTGTGACCGGAAGCGCCCCACCCGCGCCGAGCCGCCGCACCGTGACGCGCACCTCGGCCGGCGTGCGCAGGAAGCCGACCGGGTCCGCCTCGAGAGTGGCGAGCGCGTCGTCGCGCAGCTCTTCGCGACCCACCGCGACCGTGTGGACCTTGCGCCCGTCGAGGTCCGGTGAGGGCCCCGCGTGGCGGCTCGCGCCGTCGCTGACCACCACCACCGCGCCGATTTCGCCCGCGCGGTCCCCCTCCACGAGCGCCTCGAGCGCCGCCTCCAGCGCCGACTCGTCCGCGCGCGCCGCGCTCGCGCCCTCCACGTCGGAGAAGCTCGCGGGCTCGAGCTCCGAGCCGAAGCGGTGGAGCGTCGCGTTCTCCGCGTCGGCCGACCATCGCGACAGCAGCCGCGCGACGTCCTCGGAGCGGTCGTGCACGCCCATGCTGCGCGAGCCGTCGACGAGGACCGCGACCCGACCGCGTGTCGTCTCCGAACGCTCGACCGTCCAGCGCGGCTGCGTCGTCACGAGCGCGATCGCGATCGCGGAGAGCACACGCCACGCGACGAGCCGACGCGGAGGACGCCGACGCAGCTCGCGCACCACGAGCGCGGCGAGCACCACCACCACCAGGAGCGCGACGAAGCCGCCACCCGGGATGGCGAAACGCGGCCAGAGCTCGCTCACGGCCTCGGACCGACCCCACGACGTCGCATGATGAACGGGGCGTGGACCTGATCGTCCTTGTAGTCCAGGCAGAGCGCGTACATCACGAGGTTCACGCCGAATCGAATGGCGCGCTCGCGCTGATCGTCACCGCCGGGCACGACCGGATGCACCCACGTGCCGAGGTTGTCGCGCGCGAAGGCGCCGCCGAGATCGTGCCGCGAGTAGACGACGGCGAGCCGCCCACCGACCTCGATGCCCTCCACGGTGTCCGGCCCGCGCACGCGTCCGAACGGTCGATCCACCAAGTAGAACGAACGAAAGATGGTGTGATCGCGCGCGATCGGGCGCAGCGCCGTCCCGAGCGCGCGGCGCAGCTCGCGGCGGATGGAGGCGTCGAAGCCCGAATCGTCCGGCCGCGCGTCGTCGATCACCACGAAGCCACCGAACTCGACGAAGCGCCGCAGCCCGACCGACTCCGCCTCCGAGAGCTCCGAGAACCCGCGGTCGCCGGACCAGAAGAGCAGCGGCGATTCGAAGAGGCGTGGATCGTCGAGGCGCACGCGCCCCGGCTGGAGCACGGTCTCGATGCTGGTGCGCTTGCGGACCTCCCAGGCGAGCCGCCGCCGCGCGAGCGGCCGCGCCTCGGGTCCGACGTCGACTCCAAGGATCGCGACCCGCGTGCTCTCCCCGAGCGCGTGGACCTGTGGCACCACGACCGCGAGGCAGATCAACACCGACGCCGCGAAGAGCGCCACGACGCGCGCCGCACGCGAAGCGCCGCCGTGAGCACCGGAGGCGCGGGACGACGGGGCGACGGGGGAGAGGAGGCTCATGCCGAGCTCGTGAGCTGGCGGACGCGCCAGGGAGCGCAGACTCAGAACAAGAAGATCACGCCCGCCCAAGTCATCGCCGCGTAGGTGGTGAGACCGATCGCGAAGTGAATCGTGGAGAGCGCCTGCAACGCGCGGTAGTCGTTCGCGCGGCTCAAGCCGAAGGTGTCGCCGTTCGCGATGATCACACCGAGGACCATCTGCGCGACCATGCCCGCGAGGTGCACCCAGCGGAGGCGCTTGTGGCGGCGCAGGTTCTTCGCGTACTCGCTCTCTCCCTCGGACAGGTTCATCGGATCGGGCATGCGGAGCGAGAGTCCGAAGGTCACGGAGTAGAGCGCGGTGGTCATCAAGGAGCTGATCAAATGTGGCAGCGGCTGCCGGGTACAGCTCGATTGACCGAAGACGGCGTTGCCCTGAACGCACGGAGAGTCGGAGAGCGAGCCGAACATCCCGTAAAGGTTGTAGTATTGAAGGTAGCCGAGCACGACGGTAGCGGTCATGGAGACCCAGGTCGCCACGCCCATCCACTTGTGGATTTGAGCGAGGCGGCCGCGCTGCTGCATCAGCTCCGCGGTGGTCGGACCGGGCCGCGCGCCCCCGCCGCCTTCCGCTTCGTCGGGCACCGGCTCGAACGCCAGGCTCGCGGAGACGACCGGCACGCTGGTGCTCGGGGTCATCACGGCGGGGTCGAGCTGGAGCTGAAGACCGAAGAGCGGGGTGGCCAGGACGAGCGCGGTCAGCGTTCCCATGGCGCGGACTCTACCGCAGTTTGGTGGTTCGGTCGCCTCACTCGCGACGGCTAGAGCCTGATCCAGGATCGGCGTTGAGTGATTCGTGGTCTGGGTGCGTGCCATGGGGCATCCGCTCGCCGAAGGAAATGCCGGGTATTTTCGAGCGCGAGTGGATGCCTCAGGGTGCGTGCCCAGGGCGCGAAGCGCCGACGCCGATCCCGGATCAGGCTCTAGCTAGCCAGGGTTCCAATCACGCAGCACGTTTCGAGGATCGACTCCCTCATTCCAACGCCCCTGCGGGGCGATCGGACGACGAGCGGCGCCGACGTACCCGGGCGAGCTCCCGGAGCGGCTCGCGTAGGTCCGCGGCGCGCTCCAGCTCGGTCAGCTCCGCGCGCGTGAGATGCGGCAAGAGACGGAGCGCGACGTCGAGCGGGGTCCACGGGTTCTGGACCAGGCTCTTGCGCACGGCCGGCCGCACCACCCAGCGGAGGTCGACCACGAGCGCGAGCAACACGCGCGGGTCGATGGGCCGCCGCGCGGCGAGCCGCACCACGTCGGCCTCGGTGAGCGCAGGGTTTTCGAGCAGAATCCGGACGACGTCGGGGCTCGGATCGCGCAGCACTCGGGCGAGCACGTTGCGGTCGCGGCGGCGGGCGAGGCTCTTGCGTTCGCCGAGGGTCAGCGGTCGACCGACGCCGAAATCGGGAACGCGAAGCTCCGCGGGAGCCTCCGTCGCCGCGTCGGGCTCCAGCATCTTGGCTGCCAGCTCGCGACCGGCCGCGCGGGCGAGCCACGCCGCCGCGGCCCGCTGAGGCATCAGCTCGTCGAGGCTCAGCGCGACCGCGCCGAGGAGCGAGACGTCGCCCGGAGCCTCGAGCGCGAGCTCGACGAGCTCCACCGCGAGCGAGGCGGGCGAGCGAAGGAGGGCGTCCCGAACCACGGCGAAACGAAGCGCTCGATCGTGGATCGAGGCGCAGCGTCGCCGGAGCTCGTGTGCGGCGGGGGGCACCGGTCGATCCTGAGGCGGGTGGCGCGCGAAAGCACGCCTCGAAGACAGTCGCGATCCGCGTTCGATTGCGCGGCGTCGTTTGCTCGCAACTCGGCGGCGGCGTAGTGTAGACGTCTGGCGACGTAGCGCGCCGGACGGAGCAGCACGGACATGCCTATCCCCGCAATCGCAGGCCTCGGAATGGGCGAGCTCATCGTCATTCTGGTGATCGTCTTGCTCGTCTTCGGTGCCAGTCGGCTGCCGCAGATCGGCGAGGGCGTTGGCAAGGCGATCCGCAACCTCAAGCGCGGTCTGAACACCGACGACGACATCGAGGTCGCCCCGAAGGACAAGCAGGTCGCCGCCCGCACCGCGACGCCCGCGAAGGACGAGGTCGCCGACGCCGAGGTGGTCGAGCGCCGCTGAGCGGTTAGTGTTCGCTGCGCGCTCCGCGCTTCGCTCACGGCGGGGGGAAGTGTCCCCCCAACCCTCTCGCACGTGAGGCCCGACGC
>CALJLK010000134.1 GCA_937982655.1 uncultured Sandaracinus sp. | reverse complement strand
TGAGCACGCATCCGAGCCTCCGGTGCGTGTCAACGAGACCGAGGGAACCTCAGGGCCCCATCGGTGCTTCACGCCCCGGTGGGGGAGGGGCTGGCGACAGCCCCTCGAGGAAGACGCCCGGTGTGCAAACTACGGGCGCCTGCCCAAGGATCGCGTCTCGGAAGGGTCCATGACGAGCGACGGCCAACCCGCCGTCGTGCGCTGAATCTTCGAAACGCTTGTGATGACGCGCGCCTGGCGCTCCCGACCAGGGTTGACGACCGGGCTCGCCGCTTGCTAGTTTGCCCACTCCGCGCGGCGGATTTCGTTCGTTCGCGCGTCGCCCTACCGCCCTGCCCCCAAGAGCCCTCCTCCACGGAGCGCCCTCCCCAACGGAGCACGCCGAGATGTCCGAGCAGAAGGAATCCTCCGTCCTCTTCAACCTCAAGGAGCTGATGAACCTCGAAGAGGATCGCATCCGCGACGAGGAGGAAGATCGACGCCGCAAGGAGGAAGACGAGCGACGCAAGCGCGAAGAGGCCGAGCGCCGCAAGCGCGAGGAAGAAGAAGCGAAGGTCCGCGCCGAGGAAGAAGCGCGCCTCGCCGAGGAGCGCCGCGTCCGCGCCGAGGAAGAGCGCAAGCAGCGCGAGAAGGAGGAGGGCGAGCTCCGCTTGCGCCTCGAGGCCGAGGCCAAGGCCCGCGCGGCCGAGCAGGAGCGCCTGCTCGCGCACGAGCGCCAGATGGTCGAGATCAAGGCCAAAGAGAAGAAGGGCATGCACCCCGGCATCATCGCCGGCATCGTGGTGGTGCTCGTCGGTGCGTTCGCGGGCATCTACTTCGGCGTGATCAAGCCGGAGCAGGAGCGGGCGGCCGAGGTCGCGCGCCTGGAGCGCGAGCGCGCGGACCGCGCGGCGGCGGAAGCGGCGGCGCAGGCGGAAGCGCGTCAACAGGCGATCGCGGAGGCCGAGGAAGCGCGTCGTCGCGCGGAGGAAGCGGCGCGGCTCGCGGCGCAGACCGCGGAGACGGCGGCAGCGGCCCAGGCGGATACGTCCGCGCCGCGTCGGAGCACGGTGCGCCGCCCGCGTCCCGGTGGGTCCACGATGTCGAGCGCGATGAGCGGCGGGGGCGGGGACGACCCGCTCGCGGGTCTCGACCTCTGATCGCGACGGAGCCTCCCAATTCGACGAAAACGCCCGGGCTCACGCTCGGGCGTTTTTGCGTCGGCATCGCGCGTCGGCATCGCGCGTCGGCATCGCGCGTCGGCATCGCGCGTCGGCATCGCGTGTCGGCATCGCGTGTCGGCATCGCGTGTCGGCATCGCGCGTCGGCATCGCGCGTCGGTGTCGGTCGCCCCGCATCGTGCTGCCCACGAACGCGAACGTAGCTGCTACTCTCGACCGAGTGCGGGCGCTCGTCGCGGCCTTGATTGGGCTCTTGGTGCCGCGCGTGGTCTTCGCGGCCTGCGAGACACGCGAGGCGCCACTCGTCGGCGTGACGCTCGAGCAATGCGTCGAAGCGGACGCGGAGCATTGGCGGGTTTCGGTCGAGCTCTCGACTGCGGACCTCGGGCTCGCGGTGTCGCGACCGAGCGAGCGCGCGCGGACGGTCGAGCGCTGGGTCGCGGAGACCCCGGGGGTGCGGCTCGCGGTCCAAGCGGGAGACTTCGACTTCCCGAGCTACGCGCCCGAGGGGCTCACGGTGGGCGAAGGCGAGGTGTGGTCGGACACCACCGACGACGGTGTCCACGCGCTGATCGGCTTCGACTCGCGTGGGGTCGGCGTGTTCGTCCCCCCTCGTCAAGTCGTGCCGGCGGAGACGTGGATGGACGACGTCGTCAGCGGCGTGGCGGTGTTGCGAGACGGAGTGCCGGTCGAATGCGCCGGGCGTGGCTGTGAGCGCCGGTCTCGCACCGGGCTTGGGCTCGACGCGACGGGCCGGCGTTTGATCGCGGTGGTCGCGCTCGGCGATCGGCCCACGCGCCTCGGGGTCACCGACGCGGAGCTCGGCGCGCTGCTTCGCGAAGCGGGGGCGCACCACGGATTGCGCAGCGGTCAGGGCGCGTGGTCGGTGCTCTGGTCGGGCAGCGCGCTCGCGGTGCCTTCGAGCGACGGGGAGTCGCGACCGACGGCGGCGTTCCTCGGGGTCGTCGATCGTGGCGGCGGGGCGGAGACACGTCTGCGTGGGATCGTCGGTGTCGAGGGCATGCCGGAGCGCGTGCTGACGGCCGCGCGGATCCGCGTCGAGTCGCTCGACGGCCGGCTCGTCGCGGAGGGCGGCACGCTGACGTCGGGCGCGTACTGGGAGTACACGCTGCCGGTGCGCGAGTACGTCGTGCGCGCGTCGCTCGCGGGCTACCGGACGGGCTGCAAGCTCTGCGTCGGGGTCCCGAGCAGCGACGTGTGGTGCAGCGTGTTCCTCACGCCGGGCGAGGGATCGCAGGTCTGCACGCCGCCGCCGCGCACGCTCGAGGTCGGGCCGTGGCCCGAAGCGATGGACGCCGGAGTGAGCGACGCGGGGGCCGACGCGGGCCCGCGCACGGGGAGCGTCAGCGGGTGCGCGGTCGGAGCCGAGGGACGCGGCTGGATCGTGGCGGTGATCGGGATCGGGGCGGGGGTGATGAGGCGGCGTCGACGATGAGCCGAGAGAGCCAGACGAAGAGGTACCCGACGAACGAGGGCCTCCGATGAGCCAAGTACGGACGGGGCTCCTGACGACGAGCGCAGGCGGCGAAATCGTGCTGCGGCGCGTGATGGTGCGCGTGGTGAGCGGGCCGTCGCGTGGGCGTGAGGCGCTGCTCGAAGAGGGCACGATGGTGCTCGGCAGCCATCCCGACGCGGATCTGGCGATCGAAGATCCGACGGTGTCGCGTTTCCACGCGGAGCTCGGGCTGCTCGCGGACGGGATCCGCGTGCGCGATCTGGGATCGACGAACGGTACGTTCGTGGGGGAGTCGCGCATCGAGGTCGCGGTGCTTCCACCCGCGGCGGAGCTCCGCGTGGGCAAGAGCCGCATCGAGCTCACGCCGGCCGACGTGCCGGTGCCGGAGGCGCCGCCGGAAGCGACGCGTTTCGGTGGGTTGGTCGGACAGAGCGCGGTGATGCGGCGCGTGTTCGGGTTGCTCGAAGGTGCGGCGGCCTCGAGCGCGCCGCTCTTGATCGAAGGCGAAGCGGGCACCGGCAAGAGCGAAGCGGCGGAGTCGGTGCATCGCGCGTCGGTTCGCGCGGCGGGGCCCTTCGTGGTGCTCGATCTCTCGGTGGCGAGCGATGTCGAGGGACACGTCGCGCGCGCGCAAGGTGGAACGCTGGTGCTCGATCGGCTGGAGCGTTTGTCGGCGCCGCAGGCGGCCGCGCTCGTCGCGATGCTCGATCGGCGCGAGCGCGGCGAGCTCGACGTGCGCGTGATCGGAACGAGCCGCGCGGATTTGCGGCAGCGCGTCGAAGAAGGCGCCCTGCGGCGCGATCTCTACTTCCACCTCGCGGCGGTGCGGGTGGTGATGCCGCCGCTGCGCGAGCGTCGGGAGGACGCGCCGCTGCTGGTGGCGGAGCTCGCGGCGAGGCTCGGCCATCCGGATCTCGGGTTGTCCGCCGAGGAGCTCGCGCCGCTCGCGACGCACGCCTTCGAGGGCAACGTGCGTGAGCTCGCGCGGCTGGTGGAACAGCTCCTGAGCCAGACCGCACGCGGAAGCGTGCCGCCACCGCCGGTGCCGATGGAAGGCGAGGAGATGGCGGGGCTCCCCTTCAAGGAAGCGAAGGAGAAGCTCGTGGATGCGTTCGAGGCGCGCTACGTGGCGATGCTCCTCGCGCGCCACGAAGGGAACCTGTCACGCGCCGCTTCGGAAGCCGGGCTGGACCGGAACTATCTCGCCAGACTCGCGAAGAAACACGGATTGAGGTGAGCGGCGACGGCCCCTGCCATAGAGGCGCTCACTTCTCCATGCCCGCTCGGATCGGCGCGGTCCCGAGGAACTTCCACTCCGCGTGATCGCGGATCGCGCGCTCGAGCTCCCAGTCGTCGCGGAAGAGCGCGACGAGCGCGCCGTCCTGATCGTGGACCGCGAGGGGGATGCGGGCGGCGAGGAGCTCGTCGACCCGGGTCGTGCCCTCGATCCAGCGCGCGTGCTGGAAGGGAAGGCGGTCGAAGGTGATCTTCGCGCCGTACTCGTGCTGCAGTCGGAACGTGAGCACGTCGAACTGGAGCTGACCGACCACGCCGCAGATCGGATCCTTCTCGCGGCCGGGCTCCGAGAAGAGCTGCACGGTGCCTTCTTCGGCGAGCTCGTGGATGCCCTTCTGGAGCTGCTTGCGCTTGAGCGGATCGAGCAAGACCACGCGGCCGAAGTGCTCGGGCGAGAAGCGCGGCACCGCGTCGAAGCTCATCGGGCCGTTGGTGCTGAGCGTGTCGCCGATGCGGAAGAGGCCGGGATCGTAGAGGCCGACGATGTCGCCCGCGTAGGCTTCGAGGATCGACTCGCGCTCCTGCGCGAAGAACTGCTCGGCGCGGTTCAATCGGATCTCTTTGCCGAGTCGGTAGTGCTGCACGCGCATGCCGCCCTCGAACTTGCCGCTCACGATGCGCGCGAAGGCGATCCGATCGCGGTGCGAGGGATCCATGTTCGCCTGCACCTTGAAGACGAAGCAGGAGAAGCGATCGTCCTCGGGCGAGAGCTCGTTGCCGGCCGCGTCGAGGCGAGGACCCGGAACGGGGCAGAGATCCTCGAAGGCCTTGAGGAAGGGCTCGATGCCGAAGCTGTTGAGCGCGGAGCCGAAGAAGACCGGCGTGAGCTCGCCCGCGCGGAACTTGTCGAAGCTCCACTCTTCGCCGGCGCCGTCGAGCAGCTCGATCTCGCTCCGGAGCTGCTCCGCGGGCTCGGCGCCGAGCAGCGCGTCGACCTCGGCGCTCTCGAGGTCCGCGATCTTCACCTCGGCCTTGGAGGCGTTGCCTTTGTCGCCGCGCTCGAAGCGCAGGACCTTCTTGCCGTGGCGGTCGTAGACGCCTTGGAAGAGATCGCCGCTGCCGATCGGCCACGTGTACGGCACCGAGCGCATGCCGAGGACCTCCTCGACTTGGCTCATCAGCTCGAAGGGATCGCGCGCGGGGCGGTCGAGCTTGTTGATGAAGGTGACGACCGGGATGCCGCGCATGCGGCAGACGTGGAAGAGCTTGCGCGTCTGCGGCTCCACGCCCTTGGCGGCGTCGAGGATCATGATCGCGCAGTCCGCCGCGGTGAGCGTGCGGTAGGTGTCTTCGGAGAAGTCGTTGTGACCGGGGGTGTCGAGCAGGTTCCAGCGCAGGCCGTCCCACTCGAACTGGAGCACCGAGCTCGTGACGGAGATACCGCGCTGCTTCTCGAGCTCCATCCAGTCGGACGTGGCGGAGCGCTTGGACTTCCGGGACTTGACGGCACCGGCCATGTGGATCGCGCCTCCGTACAGGAGGAGCTTCTCCGTCAGCGTGGTCTTGCCCGCGTCCGGATGCGAGATGATGGCGAAGGTGCGCCGCTTGAGGTGCTCGCGCAGCATGAGCGGCGGCATGTAGCACCCACGCTCGGGCGCGTCACTCGCGGGTCCGCCGTCGCGCGCCGTGCTCCGACGTCGGTGGCCCATGGCGCATCGAGGGGCATCGCGTGCATCGACGGCGAGCATCGGCCCCATCCCCGCGGGCGATCCAAGCCAGGTGTGCGCGGCGCGCGCCGTGCGTCACGAGCGCGCGCCGCGAGCGCCGCCGTGCTACCAAGGGGCCGTCATGCGAGCCGTGATGCTGACGGGCCGCTTCTTCCTCGTGGCGTGGGTCTTCTTCGCCGCAGGCGTGGTCTATCTCGCGCGTCGCCTCGCGATGGGTCGCGCGGACAAAGCGCGCGTGGAGCGGCTGCGCGGCGAGCTGCTCGCGAGCACCTTCCAGCGCCTCGGCGCGACCTACGTGAAGTTCGGGCAGATCCTCTCCACGCGTCCGGATCTCGTGGGGCCGGGGATCACCGAGCCGCTCTCGCGCCTGCAAGATCAGGTCGCGCCGGTGTCCTTCGCGGAGATCGCGCGCGTGCTCGACGCGGAGCTCGATGCGACCACCCGCGCGCGGCTCGTCTCGATCGAAGAGACGCCCATCGCGGCGGCTTCGGTCGCGCAGGTGCACCGCGCCACGCTCGAGAATGGGACGAAGGTCGCGCTGAAGGTGCAGCGCCCGCTCGCGCGTTTGCAGGTCGAGCGCGACCTCGTGCTCTTGATGCTGGGCGCGAAGCTCGTGAGCGTGGTGCCTTCGATTCGGCTCCTCTCGCTCCCCGGCGCGGTCGAGCGCTTCGGCGAGGCGATGCGCGGGCAGCTCGATTTTCGTCTGGAAGCCGCGAACAACCGGCGGTTCGCGGAGAACTTCGCGGACGACGAAGGCATCGCGGTGCCGAAGCTCTTCGACGAGCTCTGCACCGAGCGCGTGCTCGGCATGGAGTTCATCGAGGGTGTGCGCGCGACCGAGCCGGAGAAGGTCGGCGGCGATCGGGTGGCGCTCGCGGCGCGTGGCTTGCGCTGCATCCTGAAGATGGTCTTCGAGGACGGCTTCGTTCACGCGGATCTGCACCCGGGCAACATCCTGCTGACCGCGGACGGTCGCGTGGTGCTGATCGACCTCGGGCTCGTGGCGGAGATCGACGACGAGCTGCGTGGCCCGTGGATCCAGACCTTCGTCGCGGTCTCCCAGATCGACGGAAAGCTCGCGGCGAGCCTCTTCTACTCGTACGCGCCCTTCGTCGGCCCGGACATCGACTACGCGGCCTTCGAGCGTGACGTGCTCGCGCACTTCCAGAGCTTCCACGGCAAGCCGCTGCACGAGCTCGAGGCGAGCCAGGTGCTCGCGGGGATGATGAACATCCTGCGCAAGCACAAGGTGCAGGTCGATCCGGTGTTCACGGTGGTGAACCTCGCGATGCTCGTCGCGGAGGGGCTCGGCAAGCAGCTCGATCCGAAGCTCGATCTGATCGCGCACGCGGCGCCTTTCCTGATGAACGCCATCGCCAACGCACCACCGCCGCGTCCGCCGCGGCGCGAGGTCCCGGTCCGCTCGTGACGCGTGTCGAGGTGAGCTTCGCGATGCGACGCGTGTCGGTGGGCGTGTGTGTGGTGATGGCGCTCGTGGCGAGCGCGTGTGTGCCGGATCTCTCGCGCTTCTCGGTGGAGAAGGGCGATTCGGGGATCGACGCGGGCACGACCGATGCGGGCGCGAGCGACGCCGCGCTCGACGCGGGCACGAGCGACGCGGGCGAGGACGCGAGCCTCGGTGTGGACTCCGGTCTCGACGCCGGCCTGGATGCAGGGCCGACCACGACCGCGCTCGACGACGTGTGCTCGACGCGCTGGACGGAGCTGGAAGGCGAGCCGACGGGCGCGTGCCGAGGTCGCGGCGTCTCCACGATCGCGTCGCCCTTCGAGATCGACGACGTCGCGATCACCCGCGCGCTCGACGGAACGTTGGTCGTCGCGTTCGACGAGCTCGAAGGACCGGACTACGGAGTGCTTCGGACGCTGACGATCGACGAAGGCTCGCTCGCAGTCGCAGCGGGCCCCTCGATCGAGCCCGAGGCCGCGATCGGCGAGATCGTCGGCGTCGCGCTCGCGCTCGCGACCGAAGCGCCGAACACACACCACCTCGCGTATTGGCTTCGCTCCGACTTCGGCAACGAGGTCCGCTACCGGACGCTGCGTGGTGGCGTGTGGTCGCCGGTGCAGACGCTCGCGACCGGCGCGGGGCCGTCGGGCGCGGTCGACGTCGCAGTGGACTCGGACGGACGCGCGGTGGTCGCGTGGCACGACGACGAGTCGGGCGCGAACGCGTCGCGGCGCGAGCGCGCGGACGGCAGCTTCTCCCCGCGCGTCACCATCCGCACCGATGGTGACCCGCGTTTGTGGGGCCCCGGCCGCGTCGCGCTCGCGACCTCCGAGGGCGGCGTCGCGCACCTCGCGTTCCAGTGGAGCATCACGCTCGCGGCTTCCGCGCCTTCGTACGCGGTGGGCGCGACCGAGTGGTCGACGGCACGCACGCTCGACAACCAAGCGGTCGCGAACCGCGCCTCGGGGGTCGGGGTCGATCTCGCCCTCGTCGGCGACGAGATCGTGGTGGCGTACCTCGACTGGACGGCCGGCCTCGGCGACGTGCGCCTCGCGCGTTTCCGCGGCGGATCGGATCCGACGATCGAACGCTACCTGCCGGACGTCTCGATCGCGGATCTCCCGGGACGCCATCCGCTCGCGATCGAGAGCGACGCGCTCGGTCGGTTGCACCTCGTGGTCGCCGACGCGAGCGCCGGAGAGACGTGGCTGCAGTACCACCGGCAAACGCTCGTGGGCGGGGAGCTGCGGTGGCTCGTGGACGAGATCGCGCGTATCGCCGCGACACCGGAGGAGGTCCGCATGGACCTCGTGCTCGGCGCGGACCGTCGACCGCACGTGGTCTATTGGGATCCGGAACGCGCCGAGCTGCGCTACGCGACGTTGCGACCCTGAGCGCGCGGTGTCGACGCTCCGTCACGGACGCTGCACGGACGCGGTCTCCGTCACGGACGCGGTCTCCGTCACGGACGCGGTCTCCGACGCTGTCCCCGTCACGGACGCGGTCTCCGACGCTGTCCCCGACGCTGTCCCCGACGCTGTCCCCGTCACGGACGCGGTCTCCGTCACGCCGCTAGCGCGTCGCGGGCGTGGCGAGCTCCCAGCGCATCCCGAAGAAGCCGTGCGCGCGGTACGCGCAGGGCACGGGCTCGGCGAAGTTCGGGCTGCCGTCGTCGCGTCGCGCGCCCCCGCAGCTCCACTGGCCGCGCGCGTTCTCGATTCGTTCGTCGAAGACGACGTAGTCTGGCAGCAGGTCGGGGAGGAAGGTCGCCCGCCAAGTACCGAGCGGCGTCGTGCCCGCGATCACGAGCACCGCGCGGCCGTCGACGTCGGGGTGCGGGGCCACGAACACCGCGCCGACCTCCGCACCCTCGTGGCGTTCGTCGCCCACCACGATCGCGTCGCCCTCGAAGCGCAGCGGAAGCTCGCGCCGCCAACGCGCGACGAGGTCGTTGCTGCGCGGTCCGCCGATCAGCACCAGCGTGGCGTGCGCGATCTGCTCGGGCGTGACGTCGACGTCGTCGACGATCGGATACGCGGTGTCCCAGCCGACCGGATGCGCCCAATGCTCGGCCACGCGGCGGTTCATCCACGTCTGCGTCGGGTCGAGCGTGCCGACCACGAAGACGAGGCGATCGTGGTAGACGTCGCGGATCGGTCCCGAGACGCCCGCGTGTTTTCGCCCGCTGCGATCGAGCGATCCGACGCGCCACGCGCCGCCCTCGCGCACGAGCTCCAGCGTCGTGCCGCCCTGCACCGTCACCCCGAGCTCGACGCCGTCGATGCGCAAGGGCAGCGGCGACGGAACGAGCTCGTGCGGCGGCGCCAGCGTGAGCGCGGCGACGTCGCGGGTGATGAGCACCACGAGCGTGTCACCGACGTGCGCTTCGAGCTCCGCGAAACGATCGGGCGCGGCGCGCGCGACGTCGCGGATCCAATGCACGTGATCGGTGCGCTCACGTCCCGTCCGAAGGCGCACGTGATGCGGCGTGGCGGCGCGTGCGTGACGACCGAGCCACGTGAAGATCGCGCCGTTCGCGTAGGTCTCGGTCCACACGTTGTGGCCGAGCGCGGGCTCTCGGTGCTCGAAGGGGAAACGCAGATCTCGCAGCCGCGTCGCGAGCGCGCGGGTCCATTCGAGCGGGCGATCGCGGGTGCCGCGCACGAGCAGCGTGGGGAGGTGCAGACCGTTCGGCGCCCAGTCGACGTCGCTGCGCTCCGCGACGAGGAAACGTTCGACGTCGGTGAGCGCCTCGTGGTGGGTGTCCTGGCGGACGCGCTGATCGTGGTAACCGGCGAGGGCGGCGCTCGCGGCGAACAGGTCCGGGTTTCGGTACGGCAGGTAGATCGCGCCCGTGCCGCCCATCGAGCCGCCCGTGACGTAGAGCCGCCGTGGATCGACGGGATGACGTGCGCGCACCGCGGCGAGCGCTTCGAGCACGTCGATCTCACCCGCGTGGCGGTAGTGGGTCTGACCGCGCGCTTCCGGCGCGATCACGATCATCGGTCCGTGGGTGGGCACGGGCCCCACGCCGCCCCACGCGCCGCTCGGCGGAACGCCGTTTCGCCCGTGATCGTCGAGCGATTCGCCGCCTCGCCAGTCGCGCTCCAGGCCGAAGGTGTTGCGGAAGTAGTCGCCGTTGTTGCCTTTGAAGCCGTGCAGCGTGATCAGCACGGGCCAGCCGGTGCGAGGTGCGCGACCGGGAGGCACGAAGAGCTCGAAGGGCTGTGGGGTTCCGTCGAGCGCGCTCGGGTGCGCGAGGCGTTGGTAGCCCACGCGAGTCGCGAAGGGATCGCGGCCGGCCCGAATCGCACGGGCCGCGTCACGCGCTTCGCTCGCGAGCCAAGCGCGCCAACGCGCGTCGGGATCGCCGACGTCGATCACCCGCAGCGCTTCGCGCATGCGCCACGTCGCGGACGCCCGCGACACCGGGGAGAGCGACGTCGACTCCGGCGCGTCGAGCGCACGCGCGAGCTCGGCGAGCGCGTCGAGCAGCGGTCGATCGAGCGCGATCCCGGCGCCGACGGTGAGGGGCGAGTCGTCCACGCGCACGTCGATCGGCAGTCCACCGCGTGCGCCGATCGGGACGTCGAGCGCGACACGTTCGTAGCGGCCTCGGGTGATGTCGAGCCCACGCGTCACGTCTCCGAGGCGAAGTGCGATCGGCGCGACCACGCCTCCCGCGATCGGCGCGATGGTGAGCCGTGCGATCGGCGTGGCGAAGGGGAGCGCGTCTTCGTTCGCGGGCACGTCGGTGCGGACGTCGTCCGAGCGGTTCGCCCGTGGGTCGTTCGCGCGTGCGTCGTTCGCGCGTGCGTTGTTCGCGCGTGCGTCGTTCGCCCGCGCGATTGTGCGACCCGCGGTGAGCGCGACCAGGTCGACCCCCGCCAGCTCGCGGCGCTCGTGCACGGAGACGGCCTCGCGTGCGAGTCGGCGTTCGTCGTCCTCCGAGAGCGGGCCGACGTCGAGGCTCACGTCGCCCGGTCCGGGCGTGAAGCCTTCGTCGAGCAGTCGCACGCGCAGCGTCCACGCGTCGTCGTCGATGCGCGTCGTGCGCAGCGTGATGACGTGCTCGCCCGTGAGCGGCAGCGCCACGTGCCGCTCGTCCACGCGGTCGACCCAACGCGTGAAGCGCGCGAGCGGACGACCGTCGACGAGGACCTCGAGCTCGCCGCGCAGACCGACGAAGAGGTGGAGCACGGTCGGACGAGCGGTGCGCGCGACGAAGGAGAGATCGACGGTTCGTGCACTTCGCGCGAGCCGGGAGAGATCCAATCGCTCGGACGCGCTCGCGACCACACGACAGGTCTCGCAGGTGCGTGGGTCGGGCTCGACGGTGCTCGTGACGCGGAAGGTGGCGAGCCAACCGTCCGGGCCCGTCGCCAGCGGCGCGGCGGATGCGCCCGTCGGGAGCGCGAGCGCAAGAATCGCGGGCAGCCAGGCTAGGTGTCGCACGAAGGTCAACGTAGAGGACGCAGCGTGTGGGTGTGGCATTCCGGTCGTGCACGAGCGCCGCACCGAGGCGCGTCCCCTCGACACCCTGGTCGTGCGCAGCCGTGGTCGAGGGCGGCTGGCGTCAGACCGACTCGCCAACCGCGCGGGCCGCTCATCGAAGGAAAGTTGGAACGTAGCGCGTGTTCGAGCGTCTGAGCTTCCGTGGCGCCTCGAGTGGCCACGGGGCGCGACTGACTGGCGTTCACGGTGGCCATCCCTGAATCCGAGACAGGGGTTTCCTGACGCAAAGGGTCGTGGCACGAGGATTGCTGACCACGACATCGGAATCATCGAACGATGGATCTCTTCCGCACACCCACCCCCGTCTCCCTGGTGGTCGCCGAGCGCGGCTCCCCGTGGGAGTCGTGGGTCGAACGCTTCGCGACCGGCACGCCGGACGTGATGGTGGTCGTGCAGGAACCGGGAGAAGCCGTCGATCGTTGGGCGATGCGCGTGCGCTCCATCGTCGCGGGGCTCGAGGCCCAGAACGCGAAGCTGGCGCGTGCGGTCGTGGTCGCAGGACCGGCAGATTCTCGTTCGCTCTCGGCGCGTTCGCTCGCGATCAAGGCGCTGGTGGCGCCGATGGTCGCGCAGGGCGAAGGCACCGTGCTCCTCGACGGGAACACGTCCGACCGCTTCGGAATGATGGCGCTCGCGCAGACCGTCGCGATGCAGGTCGCGGGCAGCGGCGTCACGGTTCGTTCGACCGCGGACGCGGTCGCCCACGTCGCCTGAGGACTCGCACCATCCGGCCACGCTGTGGCGTGATGGCCACGCGCACCGTTGCAGGACTGACGCAGCGCCGTTCAGGCATGCAAGGTTGCCGCAGCGGTCGCTACCGCCAAAGCGACGACGTGACGCGAGCGCACGCGGCGCCCGGAGTCGCCAGCGTAGCCTCCGAGGTGACGCGCGGATCGGTCCAGCATTCTTGCCGAGTGCCCGACTCGCACCGAACGCTGGCTCCTCGGGGCTCGAACGGGAAACCGCCGGCCAAGACGGAACACCAGCGCGCTCCCTCGGCCCGAGCACGGAAAGTCGTGACCGGTGACATCGACCGTGAAGCCCGCGCGTAGGGGCTCCACAGGACGATGATCACCGGCATCCTCTCGCTCATGAGCTCCGCCCCCGTCGCTTCGCTCGACGACGTCGCCGACGACGTCCTCGCCGCGCGTGCGACGGCGGGCGATCGCGAAGCCCTCGAGGCGCTCCTCCGTCGCCACGCGGCGGACGTCTACAAGCTCTGCCACCTCGTGGCCGGTGAGACCGACGCGCCCGACGCGGCGCAGCGCACGCTCGAGAAGTTGGTGCTGCACATCGATCGTTTCGAGCCGGAGAAGGGCAGCTTCCGTACGTGGGCGCTGACGGTGGCGCGCAACGTCTGCCGCGATCGTCTGCGTCGTCGCAAGCTCGAGCGCGCCACCTTCAACCGCGACGGCGAAGAGCGTGTGCAGCGAGAGCCCGACGAGCAGCCGAGCCCCGAGCGGCTCGCGCTCGCGCGCATCGACGCGGGCCACGTCGCCAAGGCGCTCGAGACCTTGCCCGAAGGCATGCGCTCGGCGATCGTGCTCTTCCACGTGCACGGCGCGTCGTACGAAGAGATCGCGGAGACCCTCGCCATCCCGAAGGGGACCGTCATGACGTGGTTGCACCGTGGGCGTGCTCGCCTGCGCGCCGCGCTCGAGCCGGGGGAGGTGGGCGCATGAGCCACGACCCGAAGGAGCTGCGGGACCGCGAGCTCGCGACGCGCGAAGTGTCGGAGGAGCGACTGCCCTCGCTCGACACGCGCGCGGCGTTGGACGACGAGGCGCTCGATGCGCTGGCGCCGCTCACCGAAGAAGAGCTCGCGCTCGAGGTGCTCGCAAACGGACGCGAAGACCTCGCGGACGCCGTGCTCGCGGCGATGCTGGCGGAGGACGAGGCGGGGCGCGCGAAGATCGCGCAGGCGCGGGCGCTCAGCATCGACGTGGGGATCGCGTTGCAGAGCGCGGTGCCGAAGGTCGACGTGCAGGCGATGGTCACGCACGCGCTCGCGGCGTGTCCGCCCGCGCCTTCGCGGCGGAGCCTCGTGTGGGGGAGCGCGCTCGGCGTGCTGGCCACGCTCGTGCTCTTGCCGATGGCGATCGAGCTGCCCTCCGCGGGGCAGGTGCTCGACGGGGGGCAGCTCGTGGTCGCGCTCTTCGGAGCGCTCGATCGGCTCGTGGAGGCGATCCCCGGTGGCTGGTCGCTGATCGGGCTCGGCCTCGCGATCGGTCTCGCGCTCGTGCTGGTACCGGCGCGCGTGATCACGCGGCGGCTCTCGCCGATCGCGGCGGTCTTGATCGTCGCGAGCGCGAGCGCGGTGCACGCGCAGCGCTTCGAAGGGGCGTGGCCGGAGGAGTCGACGACCGTGAGCGTGGAGGTCGTCGACGCGCCGCGGAGCGAAGCGATCCGTCGCATCGCGGAGGCGGCGGGGCTCGGCGTGGTGGTGCGGCTCGACGACGATCCGAACGTGACGCTGCGTGCGCACGGCGTGTCGGTGCGCGACGCGTTGCGAGGCGTGCTCGACGAGGCGCACGAGGTGCGGCGCGAGGGGTCGACGCTCTTCGTGCGTATGCCGGCTGCTGCGCCGACCGAGGCTGTGCCGACTGCTGCGCCGACGCCGCCAGGACCGACGACGCCGCCAGGACCGACGACGGTACCCACGCCGCCGGTGCTGCCGACGATCGCCGCGAGCGCGACGACCCCGAGCACGCCGTCCGCGATTCCTTCGCGCGCGGAAACACCGGTGCTCCCCGAGCGCCGTGCGTTCGGCGGAGACGTCGAGGTGCGCGCCGACGAGCGTGTGCGATCGGTGTCGGCGTTCGGCGGCGACGTCGACGTGGCGGGCGAGGTCGTGGAGAACGTCGTCGCGTTCGGTGGTGACGTCGAGGTGCGTGAGGGCGCGGTCGTGCGTGGCGACCTGATGGCGACCGGCGGCGACGTGGTCGTGCGGCGCGGCGGCGAAGTGCAGGGGCGCATCGGGACGACGGGCGGCGAGCTGCGCGTCGAGGACGGCGCGCGCACCGAGCAGCGACCGATCGAAGCGTCGGTCGATCTGGATCGGCACGACGGGATCCGCAGCGCGCTCTCGTCGGCGGTGAAGCACTCGCTGCTCTTCTTGCTCGGGTTGCTCTTCCTCGGCGTGTTCCGCGAGCGTCACGCGAACCTCGCGCGTGTGATCGTGGAGCGCCCGGGTCGCACGGCCTTGGTCGGTTTCTTCGGAATGGTCGGCGCGGTCGTACTGACGATCGTCCTGCTCATCACGCTCATCGGGATCCCGGGTGCGTTGGTGGTCGCCCTCGGCACCTTCCTCGCGGTCTACGGCGGCATCGCGGTGACCGCGTCGGTGCTCGGCGCCGTGCTGCCCTTCGAGGCGCTCGCGAGCCGACCGGTCGCGCAGCTCTTCGTCGGCATCCTCGTGCTCTACCTGCTCTCCCTGGTGCCCGTGCTCGGCGGCGTGGTCGGGGTGATCGTGGCGTCGCTCGGGCTCGGGGCGATGCTCACGACTCGCTTCGGTGCGCGCGAGCCGCGGAGCCCACGCGCGCGCGGCGACTGAACGTTGCGTCCTCCGCGAGTCGCACCGCGTCGCGCTCGCGAGCGAACGTCGTGCTCACGCTTCACTGACGAAAGCGTGGGCGACCGTGGAGGCGGCGCAGCGCGCGCTCGCAGAGCTTCGGTCCCGTCTCGTCCCACGCCTCGACCGGGAGCGTGATGTCGCAAGAGGCGTTCGGCAGACGCACGCGGAGGCGGCCTTCGGGCGGGCCGATCGATTGGCTGCCGATCGCACAACAGCCCGCGGCCACGAGATCGTCGCGCAGCGTCTCGAGGTCGGCCGTCGACAGGTCGCGCTCGACACGCACGGAGTGGTTGCCTTGGGTGACGTTCGCTTCGAAGCGCGCAGCGCCTTCGCGCGTGATGGTGAAGCGCTCGACGCCCCACGCGTCCTGCACGCGCCAATCGACCACGAGCCCGTCCTCGAGTGGCTCGGGCCAGGAGGCGCGCTCCCACGCGCTCGGCTCCTCGGAGCCACACGCGACGAGCAGCGACGGGACGAAGCAGAGAGCGACCCACCCACGCACGGCGCGACGGTAGCAGGTTCGTGCGGTTGGCTCGCGTTCGTGGGTCGAGCGTCCACGGCGCGTGCGTCGGTGTGCGCGGCGTCGGTGCGGCGGTGTGAGCGGGGCGGTGTGAGCGGGCTTCGTGCGTGGGGCATCTCGCCTCGCGCGCCCGCTTTCTGGATCCCTCGGACATCCGTCCGGCACGATCGCCGACATGCCCTCGAGCTCCTCCGGCACCGTGATCGCGCCGCCCGTCAAGGGCGTGCCCGTCCCGATGGACGCCTCGATGCAGGCTCCGCGCGACGAAGAGTCTCCGCTTCTCTTGCGCGCCGCGCGATCGGTCGCGGCCGCGGGGCGCGCGCACACCGTGGTCGACGTGCTGCACGCGCGCGCGCTGCGGCACTACGCGGAGGGGCTCGAGCAGTTCCTCGCGTTGCGGCTCGGATCCGTCGAGGCGGCGGAGCTCGCGCTGCGCAAGGTGCGCGTCGTGGTGGCCGCGCACGAGAGCGACGAGCTGGTGCGGCCGCCCGGCGTTCGCGCGCGGCTCTACCGCATCGCGCGCGAGATCGCTCTGCGTGAGCGCGCCACCGAAGAAGCGTTGCCGGCGCCGATCGCGAGCCTCCCGTGGCGCGAAGGCCACGACACGCGTCGGCACGCGAAGCTGCAGGCGCTCCGCGAGACCCTCGATCCGATCGACGCCGAGCTCCTCGAGCTGCGCTACGCGCGCGAGCTGCGCCCGACGGAGCTCGCGTTCGTGGTGGAGCGCGACGTCGCGGAGGTGCTCGAGCATCTGCACGCCGCCACCGAGCGCGCCGCGAAGTTGGTGCTCGAGCGACCGGGGGAGCGGCTGCGTTCGCTCCTGCTCGAAGCCTTCGCGTTGCGCGGTCGTTCGCCGACGCTGCGCGACGAGGCGTTGCCGGCCGGTCCCGCGCCGCTCGCGCCAGGTGCGCTCGTCGGAGGTCGCTACCGCGTGCAGGCGCGCGTAGGCACGGGTGCGTTCGGAGACGTCTACCGCGCAGAGGACATCGAGGTCCCCGGTCACGTCGTCGCGCTGAAGCTGCTGCATCAGCCCTCGTATTCGGCGGACACGAAACAGGCCGCGCTGCGCGAGCTGCGTCACCTCGCGAGCGTGTTCCATCCGAGCGTGGTCTCGCTCAAGGACCACGGCTGGTTCGACGGACGGCTCTGGTTCGTGATGCCCTGGTACGACGGGGAGACGCTCGAGTCGCGCCTCCACCGCGGGCCGCTCTCGCGCGCGGAAGCGCGTCGAATCTTCGAGCCCCTCGCGCGTGCGCTCGCGGCGGTGCACGAGGCGGGGCTTCGGCACCAAGACGTGAAGCCGGAGAACGTCTTCCTCGCGAAGATGCCGGGCTTCGAGGACGACGTGCTCCCGGTGCTGATCGACCTCGGCGTCGCGGCGACGGACGCGGAGATGCTCGTCGCGGGCACACCGACTTACTTCGCGCCCGAGGTGGCGGCGCAGTTCGCGAGCGGCGTGACGGACAAGCCGCGCGTCACGAACAAAGCGGACGTCTTCAGCCTCGCGCTCGCGCTCCGCAATGCGCTCGAGCCGGACACCCAGGACGACGTGCCGGCGGGCGCGATCGAGTCGTTCATCGAGTCGCGCGCAGTGTCGGTGCCCGCGCTGCCCGAGGCGCGCTCACTTCGCTTTCTGCGCGGCGCGCTCCAGCGCTGGATGAGCCTCGATCCGGAGGTGCGACCGACCGCGACCGAGCTCGCGAACGAGCTCGCGGTGCTCACCGCGCCCGAGGATCGTCGACGCAAGCGGCGCGCGCTCTGGCGTTGGCTCATGCCGACGTTGATCGTGCTCGGCGCGCTCGCTTCGGCGGCGGTGCTCCACGTGCGCGCGCTCGCGGCGGAGGAGACCGCGCGGGCGGCGGCGCGCGTCGCGGCGGTGCGTGAGGATCTCGAAGCGACGGAGCTCGCACGGCGCCGGCTCGCAGCGGACGCCGACTCGATCCGCGCGACGCTGGAGGACGAGCGGCTCCGGCGCGAGGAGCTCCAGTCCCGCCTCGTCGATGCGAGCGCGAGCCTCAACGCGCGTCGCGCGGAGCTCGCTCGTGCTCGCGAGCAGGTGGTCGCGCTCGAGCGCGAGAAGGGCACGCTCGAAGAAGCGCGCGTGAGCCTGGAGGCGACGTTGCGTGTGCGGAGCACGGAGCTCGCGACGCTGCAGGGGCAGCTCGGCGCGATCGGCGCGGAGCTGGAGCGGGAGCGGGGCACACGCCAGCGGCTTCGCGAAGAGCTGTCGCGCGTCGAGGGAGCGCGCGACGACCTCGAGGCGCAGATCGCGAGCGAGCGCGGGCGACGTGCGGCGGCGGATGCGCGGGCGACGGAGCTGGAGCGCGAGCTCGACGCGGCGATCCGTGCGCGGCAAGCGGCCGAGCGTGCGCTGCGGGAGGCACGGGCCGAGGCGTCGGCTCCGAGCGCCGCGCCGGAGGCGCCCGACACGGGCGCGGACTTCGCGGTGCCGTTCGAGTGAGGCACGAACGCGTGGTCGGTGACGACGGCTCCCGCGCGAGCCTCGACGCCGAAGCGAGCTCGTGATGCCGCGACCTCGATCACTCCGCGCCGCGCGGGTGATCAGTCGGCGCCGACGTGGGAGTGCTTGAGGATCGCGCGCCAGAGTGGATCGCGTCCTTGCCCGGTCTCGGCGGAGAAGCCGAACACTCGGCGGCCGGTCACTCGTGCGACCTCTTCGACCGCGAGCTTCTGTTGGTTCTTCGGGAGCTTGTCGAGCTTCGTCGCGACCACGATCGCGGTGCGCCCGATGTGCTCGAGGAACTCGATCAGCTCCGCGTCGTCCTCTTCCGGACCGCGTCGCGCGTCCACGATCACCACCACCGCGCGGAGGCCGGCGCGCGTGCGCAAGAAGCCTTCGATGAGCGGGCCCCAGCTCCGGCGCTCGGTCTTGCTGCGCTTCGCGTAGCCGTAGCCGGGCAGATCGACGAGATCCATCTCGCCGACGACGGGCTCCCCTTCGGTCGGAACGCGCAGGCGGAGTCGGAAGAGGTTGATGCCTCGCGTGGCGCCGGGCGTGGAGCTCGTGCGCACGAGCTTCTTCCGGTTCGTGAGCGCGTTGATGAGCGACGACTTGCCGACGTTGCTTCGGCCCGCGAACGCGACCTCCGCGAGCACCGGCGCGGGGATCTGCTCGAGGGCGTTGGCCGCCGCGATGAACTCCGCTTCGAGCACTTCGATCGATGGCTTCGTGGGCTTCGGCGGGGTGGTCATCGGCCACCTGTTAGCAGGTCCGGGGGCCTACCGCTCGCGACTCGCCACGCTCTCGGACCGCGCCCTCGAGGTTCGCCGCACGGCCGGCTCCCACCGCTCGCGACGCGTCGATGCACACCCTCATCGCGCGGCGTCGCGCCATGCGCCGAGGCGCGTGATGGTGGGCGCGAAGAAGGTCGTGTCTTCGAGCGCGTACTCGTGCGTGCGGCCGGAACGTTCGCGACGACAGCTCTCGTCGCCCACGAGCTGCCCGAGCGCATCCTGCACGGTGCGCAGCGGCACCCCGAGCGCCTCCGCCACGTCCCGCGCGCTCGCACGTCCGCCGTTCTCGGCGAGGAAGCGGAGCACCAGCTCGCGCAGATCGGTCGCGGTCGTCGGATCCGGGATCGCGATGGGAGCGACGAGGCGCAGCTTCAGCGCGTCGTCCTCGCGCACGATCTCGCCGCGCGTGCCGAGCTCTTGTCGCATCCGGTACAACAAGGTCCGCAGCACGCCGCCGTGTTTGTCGGGCGCGTAGGCGAAGCCGTAGACGCGGCGAAAGAGCTCCTCTTCGGTCGCGCTCATCGAGGGCGTGACGAGCAACGCGACGAGCGCAGCGAGCACGCGTTCGTGTTGGAGGTCGTAGCTCGCGGGGAGATCGCGTCCGAGGAGGCCGAGGCCCGCGACCCAGGTGCGTCGCGCCGCGCGGCCCGGCTCGGCCCACACGACGACGCCTGCGCGTTCGAGGCCCGCGCCGAGCAACGACGCGCTGCCCACGAGACCATCCATGCCGTGTGGAGCGCGACTGCCTTCGCCCGCCAACCAGGCGCGCAGCTCGGGCGGTGCGTTCGCCGAAGGATCCACCAGGGCTCGCACGCGCGCGCGTTCCTTCGCGAGGAAAGGCCACGGGGCGAGCTCCGCCGTCGCGTCGAGCCGCGCGCGATCACCCCGAGACGCGGCGTCGAGCGTCGCCGCGAGCTCGTTGGACGCCACACGCCACGCGTTCGAACCCTCCAGGCCGGCTGCGCGCGCGGCGCCACCGACGAGCACGAGCTCCCATGCGATCCAACCGGACCATGCAGGTGGCGTGACGCGCGCGAGCGAGTCGAGGATGCGGGACGCGAGGTACCAGCGGGCGTCGAAGCGACGCACCCGCGCGAGCGCGAGGTGCGCGACGTACTCGGTCACCAAATAGCCGTCGGTGCGTGCCATGCGCGAGCCGAGGCGCGCTCGATCGCGCGCGGCGTCGAGGCGGCCTTCGTTGAGCTCCGCGAGCGCGGCGATCGCCTCCGCCTCCGCGAGCAGGCCCGGTACGTCCCGCGAACGTTGCGCGGCGGTGACCAGCGTCGTGACGTCGATCGCGCGCTCGTGTGCGAGGTCGTCCCATGCAGCGACGATCGGATGCGCGGCGGTCGACTCGCTCGCGCGACGAACGAGCGCGAGCCGCGTCGGTTGGCCGGCGAGCCACGCGTGCAACGCGGCGTCCACGAGCCCGCGTACGAGCTCGCGGGGGTCACCCTCCAAACGCGCGCCGGATGCGAGGCTCGCGAGGAGCGCGTCGGGGACCAACGCGCCGCGCGACTCGGTCGTGCGCGCGCGGACCTCTCCGGAGGCGAGGAGCTCGACCAGCGCGGCGGCTGCGAACGACGTCGCATCGGTCGCGGCGCCACGTGGGGCCGTCGCGAGTCGTGCGAGCGCGACGTCGAGCTCGCCACGACGCGCCGCGTCCAGAGGCGCTTCGCCGGCGGTGGTCATTCGCGCGGCCACCACGAGGTCGGTGGGAGGGATGGGCGTGAGCCGGTGGGCGTGTCGCCGTGCGTCTGGACGCCAACGTCGGACGACTGCGTGGGGGGGCGTTTCGATCGAGCACGCAGCGTGCGGCCGGGGCTCCGGGATGCGGACCGGGTGAGGTCATCGAGGTCAGGGTCACGACGACCGACACCACGGTCACGACGACCGACACCGTCTCCGACACCGACACCGACACCGTCTCCGACACCGTCTCCGACTCCGACATCATCGGCGTCTCCGTCCCCGACTCGGACACGGTGCGCGTCGTCACCGACGCCGTCACTCGCTTCGCCGCTCGCGACGTCGGCCCGCACGGTGGTGATCGGTGGCGAAAGCGGCGTCGAGACCACCGGCTCCCACTTCGGTTCCGACTCCCAGGTCGCCGCGATCACCACGCCGAGGCCGAGGAGCCCCAGCGCTCCGAGCGCCGCAGCACGCGCGATGCGCCGACGTAGCGAGCTGCGCGCACGCTGCCGCAGCACGTCGTTCAGTCGGCGATCGCGCGCCTCGCGGACCCGAGAGCGCAACGCGGCCCGACGGTCGTCGAAGAGCTCCGCCATCAGCTCTTCGAGCTGCTCGTCCTCGTCGAGCTCGTCCTTCATCGCACGAAGCCGCTGCGCCACCTCGCGTGCGCTCGCGGGCCGCGACTCTTTCGTCTTCGCGAGCAGATCGAAGACC
The DNA here is from genome assembly GCA_937982655.1 of uncultured Sandaracinus sp. Lineage (GTDB taxonomy): Bacteria > Myxococcota_A > Polyangia > Polyangiales > Houyiibacteriaceae > JACKEH01. The sequence continues at coordinate 4,134 of CALJLK010000134.1, read as the reverse complement.
AGCTCCACGAGCTCCGGCGGTGCGTCACGTCGCAGGGAACCGAGATCCGGCGGATCGTCCTCGAAGATGCGTCGTGCCACCTCGGCGTTGGTCGTGCCTCGGTAGAGGCGCTCGCCCGTGAGCAGCTCCACGAGCACGACCCCGAGCGCGAAGAGATCCGTGCGTCGATCGAGCGCGCCACCTTCGATCTGCTCGGGCGCCGTGTAGCCGACCTTGCCCTTCACCACGCCGATCGAGGTCGCGTCGCCGTGCCGACGATCCGCGAGCGCGATGCCGAAGTCGGTCAATCGAACCACGCCGTCGAAGCCGATCAACAGGTTCTGCGGAGAGACGTCGCGGTGCACGACACCGAGCGGCGTGCCGTCGAGCGATTGCAGCTCGTGCACCGCGTGCAGTCCCTCCGCCGCCTGTCGCACCACGTCGAGCGCGATCCCGAGCGGGATCGGCTCACCCTCGAGCCCTCGGATGAGCTCGCCGACGTGCACGCCTTCGACGAAGTCCATCACGAGGTACGGGCCCTCGTCGTCCTCGCCGACGTCGAGCACGCCCACGACGTTCGGGTGTCTCAAGAGCCCCGCGAGCCGCGCTTCGTCGAGGAAGGTCGCGCGCGTCTGCGCGTCGCGCGCGTGCGGTCGCTTCTTCACGTAGAGCCGCTCGTACGAGCCGTCGTGACGCATCACGACCTCGACGCGCCCGAGCCCGCCCTTCGCGAGCTCGAAGAGGGGCACGTAGCTCGAGGTGCTCACGGTGCGTCTCCGAGCGTCCACACTCGACCCCAGACCGGATCGTCGACGCGCTCGACGCCACGATCCCGCCGCGCGAGCCCGATCGCGAGCCCGAGCCCGACCGCGACGACGAACGCGCCCGCGACCGACAGTGCGACCCGTCGCCGACGCGGTGGATCCTCCGAGAGCGCGAGCGTCGGTACGTGCAGCTCGACCGACGACGCGTCGCCAGGCTCGAGCCGAATCGCACGTTCCACGCTCCACTCGCCCGCCGCGACGCGCACGTGGCGCGTGCCGGGATCCACCGCGACGATCACCACGCCGCTCCGAACGAGCTCCCCGTGCAGCGCGCCGTCGATGCGCACTTCCGTCGGGCGGGTCGTCTCCACACGCACGCGAATCTCCGCGATCGATGCGCGTGAGGTTTCGAGTCGCTCGCGCACGATCCGCGCGCGCTCGGGCGAGAGCTCCCCGTACGCGCCCGCCGCGACCTCCGCGAAGGTCTCGCTCGCCTCGCGATGACGCCCGAGATCCGCGAGCACGGCGCCGAGATTGAACGCGGTCGCCACGCGAGGCTCGGCCGCGAGCGACCGACGCAAGAGCCGCTCGGCGTCTGCGAGGCGACCTTCGTGGCGCGCGCGCTCGGCCGCGTCGAAGTCCGCCACGGCCGATGACGCCGCCCCCGGCGATGGCGAGCTCGAGGAAGAAGACGTGCTGGAGGAAGCCGCCGCGACGGATGCGCGCGGGTCTTGAGCGCGCGCGGACGAGCTCGCGACCAGCGCGAGCGACGACGCAAGACAGACGGCGCAGAAGGGCGACACGACGGTCGAGGATAGCAGCCCACATCGGGCGGCTGGATGCTTCCGAACCACCGACGATTCGAGGTTCGGCGGACGGACGCTCACGTGACGTCGGGCTCGCTCCCCTCGGTCGCTCGCTGAAAACGTCAATTCGTTTGGTTCGGTCGCCTGACGGCGACGCTCACGTGACGTCGGGTCGCTCGGCCTGGCGGCCGGCTCCAAAAACGTCAACTCGCTTGGTTCGGTCGCCTGACGGCGACGCTCACGGTGCCGCGGGTCGCTCGACCTGGCGGTCGGCTCCAGAACGGCAACTCGCGCAAGCGCGGTGACGGACGGCAGCGGAGGGCCGGCGCATCCTCGTGAGCGATGCAACCCTCGGCTCGACTCTTCGTCCTCGCCGCGTCCCTCGCCATCGCGTGCGGGCTGGCCGCGTGTGGGCAGAGCCCCAGCGACCCGACCGACCCCGAGGTTCCCGCCCCGCCCGCGCCCGCGGCGGTCCCGCTGGATCTGCCGGAGCTCGCGCTCGACGCCGAGTGCGTCGCGCTCGGGGAGGACGATCGCGTCGTCGGGGTCGCGAGCGAAGGTGCGCTCTGGATCGCGACCGACCTCGCGAGCGTCTTCCGCGTCCTCACCCGCGACGGAGTGACCACGGTCGACCTCGGCATGGCCCCGACCGTCGTGCGACCGTGGACCGAGACCCAGGCCGCGTTCGCGGTCGGCACGCGCCTCTTCGTCCGCGAAGGCGAGGGGCCGCTGAACGAGGTCGGCTGGCCGCGCGAGCTCGGGCCGATCACCGATCTCTGCGGCGATCCGCGGCGTGATGGCGCGTTCGTCATCGCAGCGGGCGAGGGTGAAGTGCCGGCGGGTCTCTACCGTCGCGCCGGCGGCGAGTGGTGGCGGTGGACGCCGCCGAGCGGATCGTTCGGGCCGGGAATGGCGCTCGTGGACGTCGCGGGCGCATGTACGGCCGACGACGATCGTGCGTGGCTGCGCAGCGCCACTGCGCTCTACGCGATGCGTGACGACGCGCTCCACACCTTCGATCGTGTCGAACGCGTCGCCATCGATCGACACGTCGGCGTCGCGGCCGCGAGCGCCGGCAAGCTCCTCTTCCTGCGCGGCACCGAGTGGAAGGAGACGCGCTTCGAAGCGGGCGCGCTCGACGCCCTCGCGGGCACGGCGGGGCACCTCTGGGTGCGGGTCGGCGATCGCCTCCATCACTACGCCGACGGCGCGTTCTCGCGTGCGGTGCACGGCGTGCCCGGCGCGATCGAGGCGATGTATCCCGACGCTGCGGGTGGCGTCTGGCTCGCGACGGACGGACAGGTCTGTCACGCCGCGCCGAGCGACGCGTGGCAGGTCGAGGGCATCCGCCCCTTCGAGCGCGTGCTCGACGCCGAGCTCGCCCTGCGCGTGATCGGCGCGGTGTCGATGCGAGTCGACGTCGATGGCGAGTCCGTCCACGACGGAGCGAACGAAGCGACGATTGCGCTCGGCGCGCCGGGTTGGCATCGCGTCGACGTTCGGGTCGGCGATCGCGCGCGTCGCTTCGACGTGCTCCGCATCGACCGACACGTGCCCACTTGGGAAGAGGACGTGCGCCCGATCGCGGAGGCGCACTGCGGCGGCAGCGCGTGCCACGGCGCCGATCGCGACGAAGCGACGCGCCCCGCGCTCGCCGACTACGAGAGCTGGGTCGATCTCGCGGACACCATTCGACACCGCGTGGGCGTGGTCGGCGACATGCCGCCGCCCACCGTGCGCGACGGCTGGACCGCGGACGAAGTGACGACGGTGGTGGCGTGGATCGCCGCCGGGATGGAGGAGCGCGATGCGAGCGAATGAACGGATGAGCTCGAGCACGGCCGCGAGCCCCCGAGTCGCGAGGTCCTCGAGTCCGGCGCGGTCGGCCATCGCGTGGATCGGCGTCTTGCTCTTGGCCGCATGCCAAGGTGCGATCGGCGGTCCCGTCGACGACGATCCGCGCGACCCCGTCGACCCCACCGACCCGATCGACGCCGACGCGCCGATCCGTGAATCGGTCGGTGGCGCCGACCTGGACGACGCGCGCCGCGTTCGTCGTTTGACCGCCGATCAGATCGCGCGCTCGCTGGAGGTCGCGACCGGGCAGACGTGGCGCGACTACGAGCGCTTCGCGGGTGCGCTCGGCAAGCCCGACCTCGCGGAGGTCACGGACGAAGGTCTCTCGGTGAGCGTCGCGTTCGCGAAGTTGGTCGAGGACGGCGCGCGTGCAACCTGCGACGCCGCCGTGAACGCCGACGTCGATCGTCCGGCAGCGGAGCGCGTGATCCTCCGCCACGCGGGCCCCGACGACGCGAGCTTCGAGTCGCACGTCGAGAACCTCCGCTACCTGCTGCTGCGCTTCTGGGCGGTCGAAGTCACGGAACCGACAGATGAGCGTTTGGTTCCTTGGCTCGGGCTTCTCTCCGCGCCCCGCCGGGACGGCGAAGAGCTCACGAACGCCGATCGCCTCGCGCGCTGGAAAGCCGTCTGCGTGGGTCTCGCGACTCACCCAGACTTCCTGACGTATTGACCGGAGGGGCGTTCCGGCGCCCCTCCCCCCATCGGGCAAAGCCCGAGTGGGGCCC
>CALJLK010000133.1 GCA_937982655.1 uncultured Sandaracinus sp. | reverse complement strand
GCGACGACACACCACGATCGCGGGGGCCCTGTAGGATGTGATCGAGTAGTCCTAGCTAGTCAGCGAAGCTGAGCGAATAGAAGACGAAGCATTCGATAGGTGAGGCCCCAGACGATCCGGCCTTCCACGTCGTAGCCCGGGAACCGGTACGCGCGGCCCTCGTGCTCGTACGCGTAGGTCGTGTCGCGCTCACCCCGATAGAGCGGCGCGAGCGGCACCCAGAGCGCCTCGGCGACCTCGGCGTTCGGCACCGCGAGCGCCGGAACGTCGCCCAGCTCGAACACGTAGGGGCGCACGACGAGGCCGCGCTGATGCGTCTCCACGTCGTCGAGCCGCCCGAGCATCCGAGCGTTGGTGAGATCGAGGCCGAGCTCTTCGCGTGTCTCGCGGAGCGCGGTGTCGAAGAGATCGCGATCGTGGGGCTCGTGGCGACCGCCCGGGAAGGCCATGTGACCCGACCAGGGATCGCCGATGCGCTCGCCACGTCGGATGAAGAGCGCTTCGGGTCCGCGATCGCCCTCGCGCAAGACCGCGGCCACCGCGGCGCTGCGCTCCGCGCTCTGCTCACGGGCGGCGGCGGCGGCGAGCGCTCGACGAACGGCTTCGAGGTCCACGACGCGTGTCGATAGTGACCGCGCTGCGCGAGGTCAACGGGGCGCGGGTGTGGCGTGGTAGAACGCGTCGCGCGATCCCGGTCCGGCCGGTTGAGCCCGGGCGGCGTCGGACGTTTCTCGAACGGAGTAGGCACGTGAAGAAGGCGTTGGTCACGGGCGGCTGCGGGTTCCTCGGCAGTCAGATCGTCAAGAGCCTGCTCGGTCGTGGGGTCGCGGTGCGCGCGCTCGCGTTGCCGAAGGAGCGCACCGACAACGTGTCGGGGCTCGACGTCGAGATCGTGCGCGGCGACGTGCGCTCACCCGACGATTGCCGCGCCGCGGTCGCGGGCTGCGACGTCGTCTTCCACGCCGCCGCGATCTACCAAGCGTGGGCGCCCGATCCGACGCTGATGTACGACGTGAACAACCGCGGCACCTTCCACGTGATGGAGGCCTGCCGCCGCGAAGGTGTCGGGAAGGTCGTCTACACCGCGAGCATCGTGTCGCTCGGACGCCCGCCGATGGGCAGCCTCGGCGACGAGCGCACGCGCTACGACGCGTGGGAGCTCGACTTCCCCTACAGCCGCGCGAAGCTCCACAGCCGCGAGATCGCGGAGTGTTTCGCACAATGGGGCCTCGACGTGCGCGTGGTCTGCCCCGGCATGATCTTCGGGCCGGGCGACATCGCGCCGACGCCGAGCGGCAAGCTGATCCTCGAGATGCTCAAGGCGAACACGCCGCCCATCTACGTCGACGGCGGCGCGAGCTTCGTGGACGTGCGCGACGCCGCGGAGGTGCACGTGCTCGTCGCGGAGAAGGGACGCGCGGGCGAGCGGTACCTCGCGACGGCCCACAACCTCTCGAACTTCGAGTTCCTGATGGCCGCCTGCCGCGCGCTCAGCACGAACCGCAAGTACTACAAGCTGCCGTTGCCCGCCGCGCGCGCGGTCGTCGCCGCGATGGAGCTTCAAGCCAAACGCACCGGCACCGAGCCGCCCCTCGCGCGTGTGTTCTTCGAGTACAGCCTCAAGCCGAGCTTCTTCGACAACGGCAAGAGCGTGCGTGAGCTCGGCGCGACCTACCGCGACGTGGAGACGAGCATCCGCGATGCCGTGGCGTGGTTCCGCGCGAACGGGATGGCCTGAGAGCGCACGTCTTCTTCGCGAAACTTCGCCCTACTCCGCCGGTGCGTTCGCGTGCACGTGGCCGAGCGAGGTGCCGTCGAGCGCGGCGTGCGCGAAGACGTGCAGGAGCACGCCCGCCGCGAACGCTTGCAGCATCGCGAGCGCGGGCGCGTCGAGCGCGGGCGCGAGCTCCACGCCGACCGCGTAGCCGACGAGGGTGCCGCCGCCGAGGATCGCGAACGCCACGAGCGCGGCTGGACGCGGGAGCACGCCCCAGAGGCCCATGCCGACGGGGATGCGGTGGAGGAGCACCGCGAGCCCGAGCTCGAGCGCGTGGCCCGGAACGCGATCCGAGAGCGCGAGCGCGGCGCCGTCCATCATCGCGTGCAGGCCGAGCCCCGCGACCGCGAAGAGCGCCCACGGCACCGAGCCGGACGCCTTCTTCTGCGCGAAACGCTCTGCGAGCAGCGGAATGCCGAGCCCCACGAGCGCGAGCGCGATCGCGGCGTTTCCACACGAGGCCATGCAGACCGGCAGCACGTGGCCCACGACGAGCCCCGCGACGCCGAGCAGCACGCCCCAACGAATCAACACGCGTCCGTGCGGCACCCGCTCGATCGCGAGGTTCACGAGCGGCGCCAACGCGAGCGCGAGGAGGCTGCCGAGCAAGAGAGTCGTCGAGCTCATCCCGCCTCCTTCCACACCGGCAAGCGGCGCTTGGTGACCTGCGACGCGACGGGGCTCACGACGCTGCTCGCGGCGCTCGCGGCGACGCCCAACTCACCGCTCGATCCGCCCGTGCGCGACGAAACCACCGCCTCGTCACGTCGCCGCAGCCGATGCACGAGCACCAAGGTCGCGACGATCGGCACCACGAGCTCGAGCGCGCGCGCCACCCCCGGCACGAGTCGCAGCGAGGGCGCGCCCGCGAAGAGGTAGAAGAGGTTGAACGCCGTGAAGCTCGCGAAGGCGAGCATTCGCTCGCGACGAAGCACGACGTCCGGCCACCGCGGGGTGAGCGCGCGCTCGATCGTCGCGAAGAGCACGTGCGAGATCGCCGCGAAGCCGACGAGCGTCAGCGTCGCAGCGAACAGCGCGGGCACCTCGGGCGCGAAGTGGAAGCCGGGTCCGGTCACGCGCTCCATGCCGAAGGGCGCGAGGGTCCAGCGGCCGTCGAAGTAGGCCTCCCAGGTCCCCTCGCGGAGCGCGTAGTAGGCGTAGAACGCGAGCACCACGCCGGGAAACGCGTAGGTCACGGCGCGGCGCGCGCCGTCGTCGCGGGCGCGTCGAAACGAACGCTCCTGATCGAGGTCTGCGCAGGTCGGCGCGCAGCCGGTGCAGCGATCGCAGCGCGAGGTCGCCTTCGACGCGAGACTCGATGCCGACGGCGCGTCGTCGGTGTAGATGCGCTCGACCACCCCGACCGGGCAGAGGTGATGGCAGAAGCTCCGCCCGCCGCCCCACGCGTTGACCACGAACGCGCCGAGCGCGAGCGCGCCGAGGAAGAGCCCGAGCGCGACGCCGTCCCCGTTGGTCGCCACGAGCCGCAGCGCGAGCGTGGCGATCAGCACGAAGAACGCGATCGTGAGCCCACGCCGCCGCCAGCCGGCGGGGAGCAGACCGCCGCGGTGGAGCTTCGCGCCGAGCTCCCCCACGGTCGCGATGGGGCAGGTGCGGCGCCAGACGTGGAAGCCCACCAGCACGAAGCCGAGCGGCACCGAGGGCATCACGATCGTCCAGAACACGCGCGGCGTGATCGGCGCGACGAAGGCGGCCGCGATCACCCCGAGGTAACCGAGCAGCAGCACGACGCGCACGATGGCGATCACGTTCGGCACGCGGACGCACCCCTCCCCACCTGCGACCCGAAGGTCGCAGCGAGCACTCGTTCGGAGCCGACCGCGCTTCCCTCGCGCTCGGCGGACTGCGCTCCGACGCGCGGAGCGTTCGTTCGATCTGCCCTTCGACCCTTCGTACGGTCGAACGTTCCCGACGCTCCCTCGCGCCGTCGTTCACCGTCCTCGCAACGACCGTGCGCCGCGATCTCCTCCGGAGATCGCCGCCCACGAACGTCTCCCCGACGCCACGACCGCGTGGACGTGGCGACGCACTCTCACCGACCCCGCGACGCACGCGCGTCTTGGGGACGATCGTCGTTCCGACGTGCGGCGCTCGTCGGCCGTGATCCCGAACCGAGATCGTGCGCGCGTCGATTCCGCGCCGCGGCGCGGTCAGCCGAGGATCATCGACTCCGAGAGCAGCTCGCCCGTCTCGTAGCGCCGCAGGTTCCAGCGCTGGAAGAGCGCGTCGTGCGCGCCGTGCAGCAGGTGCTCGGCGGTCATGCGGCTCATCACGGGCGCCATCATGAAGCCGTGGCCCATGAAGCCGCAGAGGAGCACGAAGCCTTCGAGCGCATCGACGCGTCCCACGATGGGGTTGCCGTCGGGCGTGAGGTCGTAGCAGCCCGCCCACTGACGCAGCACCCGCACGCCGCCGAGGATCGGCATCGTGCGGGTGAGCGCGCGCGCGTAGAGCCCGAGGAAACGCAGCGAACTCTCCTGATCGAGACCCTCGGGCACCTTCTCGTTGCTGATGCCGCCCACGATCTCGCCGCGCATCGACTGGCTGAAGTAGAGCCCCGTCGCCAGCTCCGCGACGAGCGGACCGAGGAAGGGTTTGAGCGGCTCGGTGGAGCAGATCTCGTGGCGGTGTGGGTGGTTCGGCAGCGAGATGCCGACCTTGGCCGCGAGCTCCGGGCTCCACGCGCCGCACGCGTTGACCACGAGCGGCGTCTTCACGCGGTGGGTCCGCTTCGGATCGTTCCGAGCGCGCGTGACGACGCCGGTGACGCGTTTGCCGTCCGTCTCGATCGCGTCGACCTCCACGAACGGGAAGATGCCGACCCCACGCTCCGCCGCCGCGTTCGCGTAGCCCCACACGAAGGGCCACGGGAAGACCACCGCGTCGTCCGGGTTGTAGCTCGCGACCACCAGATCCGAGACGTCGAGCTCGGGCACCACCTCGCGCGCCTCGCGCGCGTCGAGGAGCCGCGTCGGCAATCCGTGATCGCGCTGGAGCGCGACGCTCGCCGCGAGCTGCTTCGCGCGCTCCTCGCTGCGCGCGAGGAAGAGGTAACCGCCGCGACGAAACCAGACGTTGATGCGCATCTCGGTCGCGAAATCCGCACAAATCGCGAGCGATTCTTTCATCAAGCCGATGTTGATCTCGCTCGACCACTGCGCGCGCACGCCGCCGCCGTTGCGACCCGAGGCGCCACTGCAGAGGTAGCTCTTCTCGAGCACGATCACGCGACCGGCGCCGAGGCGCGCGAGGTGGAATGCGGTCGCGAGGCCCATGATGCCGCCACCGACCACCACCACGTCGGCTTCGGTCGGCAGATCGCGCGCGTCGTGCGTGAGTCGGCGGCTCATCGCGGCTCCTCGTCGTCGACCAGCCCCGCGAGCTCCGCGAGGGGGATCGGATGAATCGGCGGACGCGGCGTGATCGGCTCGTCCGCGCGCTCGCCGCCGAGCTCTTCGAGCAGCCGCGCGCAGAGCGCGACGCATTGTTTGCCTTGGCACCAGCCGGTGCCGAAGCCGGTGTAGCGCTTGGCGCCTTCGAGATCGCCGTGGCCGCGCGACACCGCCTCCGCGAGCTCCTTCGCGGTCACGTCCTCGCAGCGACACGCGAGCAGCTTGTCGGCGGTCGAGACGTCGCGCGTGCGCGGCGCGCGTTCGTGCGCGACACGTGCGACCTCCGGGCTCGCGACCGCGCCGTCGGGTCGCGCTGCGAGCTCACCCGCGCGTTCGGCTTGTGCGCGCGCGATCTCGCCCGCACGGCCCGTGCAGCGCCCGACTGCGAAGGTCGTCGCATCCGACGTGCGCCCCTCGTCGTCCGCGCTCACGACGAAGCCTCGGCCGTCGAAGCGCACGCCCGCGCCGGCTTGCGAAGCGATCGCGTAGACCGCGGAGGGCGCGTCGCCCGTGACCACCGCGTCGCAGCTCACCTTCGCGCCCCGCGCACGCACCCACGAGACCGAAGGACGACCGCCGATCGCGTCGACCTCCGCGCTCGCGAAATGACCCACGCTCGTGGCACCCGCCGCGACGAGCTGCGCGCGCGCGATGTCGAGGGTGTCGTGCGCGCCCACGAACGCGACGCGCTCCCCGACGAGCACGCCATGCGAGAGCAACCGCAGCGCGCCGAGCGACGAGACGATGCCCGGCCGATCGTTGCCGGGGATCGCGAGCGCGCCCTCTTCGGCGCCGGTCGCGATCACGATCGCCCGCGCGCGCAGGCGGATCACGCCGTCGTCGTCGCCGAGCAGCACCCAACGCACCGGCTCGGACTGCTCGCGCCCCCGAAAGCCCGCGCCGACCTCGCGCCACACGCCGAGCGCGGTGGTGCGCTCGCGCAGGAGCACCGGCGGCCCGAGCCGCGGGCTCGACTCGCCGCGCAGCGCCGCTTCGCCGCCGAGGGTTCGCTCTTCGACGAGCATCACCTTCGCGCCGCGCTTCGCCGCCGCGTTGGCCGCGTGCACCCCGCTCGCGCCGCCCCCGACCACCAACACGTCGACGTCCTCTTCGCGCGGCGTCACGGCCTCGCGCGGCGCGTCGGGCAAGGTGCCCACGCCCGCGATGCGTCGCGCGACCTTCCGCATCACACGATTGAGCGGCGAGAAACGCGTGAACATGTGGTGGTGATCCATCCCCTCGGGGAAGAACCAATCCGTCAGAGAGAGGAGATCGTGCTCCGCGGTTCCGAGCACGTTCTGCGTCTCCACGCGCGCGCCGTCCTCCGCGGTCACGTGGCAGGTCATGACGTTCGGGGTGCCGTCGACGCGCATCAAGCAACCGTCGCACCGCCCGCCGAAGCAGACCGGACCGCGCGGTCGGTGGTACTTCACGCTCCGTCCGAGCACGAGCCGTCCCGCCGCGACCAGCGAGACCGCGATCGGCTCCCCCCGCTCCGCCACGACGGGATCACCGTCGACGATCAGAGTCACGGGATCGCGGATCGGGCGCAGGCGACGCGGCATCGTGCGCGCACGTTAGCGCGTCTCACCGGCGCCGCGCGCGACGCTTCGCTCACGCGACCGAGACCGAGACGCGACCGAGACGCACCCTCGCGCGCGAGTCGGCATGAACGATCGCGAGCGAGGAAGCCGAACCGTCGGGCGAACGACGGGAGCCGAACGAGTGCGCCGAACGAATCGAACGACGGGCGCGAACGAACCGACGAACGATCAGCGCGCGAGGCCCAAACCGAAGCCGTCGTGGAGCACGCGCACCGCGAGCTCGGCGTACTTCGCGCGAATGAGGCAGCTCGTCTTGATCTCGCTCGTGCTGATCGCCTCGATGTTGATGCCCTCGTCCGCGAGCAGACGGAACATCTTCGCTGCGACGCCCGCGTGGCTGCGCATGCCGAGGCCGACGATGCTCACCTTCACGACGTCGTCGTCGATCGTCACCTCGCTGGCGCCGACCTTCTTCACGAGGCCGTCCGCGAGATCGCGCATGCGCTGCAGGTCGTCGCGCGAGACGGTGAACGTGAGATCCGTCGAGCCATCCGTCGCGACGTTCTGGATGATCATGTCGACGGTGACGTTCGCCTCCGCGAGCGGCTCGAAGATGCCCGCGCACACGCCCGGCTGATCGGGCACGTTGCGGACGGTGACCTTCGCGGCCTTCTTGTCCGAGGTCACGCCGGCGACGACCACCGACTCGAGCGCTTCGTCTTCACCCGTCACCATGGTTCCCTCCGCGTCGGAGAACGTCGAACGCACGTGGATCGGCACCGCGTACTTCATCGCGAGCTCCACGGAACGAATCTGCAGCACCTTCGCGCCGAGCGCGGCGAGCTCGAGCATCTCTTCGTAGCAGATGCGGTCGACCTTTCGCGCGCTCGGGCAGACGTTCGGATCGGCGGTGAACACGCCTTCGACGTCCGTGTAGATCTCGCAGACGTCGGCCTTCGTCGCCGCCGCGATCGCGACCGCCGAGGTGTCGCTGCCGCCGCGCCCGAGCGTCGTGATGTTGCCCTCGGAGTCCATGCCCTGGAAGCCGGCGACGACCACCACGAAGCCGTCGGCCAGGGCCTTGCGCACGCGCTGATCGTCCACGCGCGTGATGCGCGCCTTCGTGAAGACGTTGTCCGTCTCGATGCGCGCCTGGTGCCCGAGGAGGCTGATGGCTTTGATGCCCATCTCGTTGAGCGCGATGCACGTGAGCGCCGCGCTGACCTGCTCGCCGCTCGCGACGAGCACGTCCATCTCGCGCTCGGCCGGCCGTTGGCTGAGGTTCTTGCCGAGCCCGAGCAGCCGGTCCGTCTCGCCGCTCATCGCGCTCACCACGACGATGACGTCGTGGCCCTGCGCGCGCGTCTTGCCGACGCGTTTGGCGACGTTCTGGATGCGGTCGAGGGAGCCGACGCTGGTGCCACCGAACTTCTGAACGTAGAGGGCCACGGGGCCGTGAGATTGCGCAGAAGCGGCGCGTCGTCAACGCGATGCGAGCGCGTCACCGAAGCCGGCGCGTGGCGCTCACTCGCCCGCGGAGGTCTCGGCGTCCGTCGGCAGCGCGATCGGCGGACTTCCGCGCGTTCCGTCGCTCGTGCTCGCGGCGGCCGAGCCCTCGGGCGCGGGGCCGAGCAGCACCGCGACCCACGCGAGGTCCTCGGTGTGCGCGAGCCAGTTCTTCAGGAACATGGTGAGCGGTCCCGAGAGCAGCGCGCCCACCGGGCCGAGCAGGTAACCCCACGCGAGCATCGAGAGGAAGACGACGAGCGGCGAGAGCCCGAGCGCTTCGCCCATCAAACGCGGCTCGAGCAGGCTGCCGATGATCGCGTTGACGACGGTGTACCCACCCGCGACGGCGAGCGCGGTCGCCGGTCCGTGGATGACGAACGCCAAGATCACCGGCGGGATCGACGCGATGATGCTGCCGACGGTCGGGATGAAGTTGAGCAAGAACGCGATCACGCCCCAGAGGAGCGCGAGATCGACGTTCAAGTAGCGACACCAGAGCCCGACGAGGACGCCGGTCGCGGCGCTCGTACCGAGCTTCACCGCCAAGAAGCCCTTCACCTCGCGCATCGTCTCGCGGATCGCGGTGAGCTCCTCGCGGTCGTGCAGCACGCGCCGGATCTTGCTGCGGAGCGTGGTCGCTTCGACGAGCATGAACGCGGTGACGAAGAGCACGAGCACGAGGCGCGAGACGACCGACGCGAGGCTCTTGAGGGTGGCGCCGAGTGCCTCCACCAGCGCGCCGGGGCTCGTCAGGCCGGGGAGGATCTCCTCCGAGGTCTCGATGCCGTACGAAGCGAGCCACGCCGACGCGCTCGTGACGATCTCGTCGATGCGCGTGCGGTAGAGCTCCTGACGCGCGCCGAGCTCCGCGATGGCCCCGCCGAGCACGAGCCCGACCGCGGTCACCGCTGCGGCGTCGACCAGCAGCCCCGCGAGGACGGCGACGATCGTGGGCACGCGACGGCGCTTGAGCCAGAGCACGAGCGGCGCCGTGGTGACCGCGAGGAAGCCCGCGAGCAGCACCACCGAAAGCACCGGCCGCGCCTCCGCGATGCCGTAGCCGACCACGACGGCAGCCGCGCCGATGATGAACGCATTCCGACCGCGACGATGCACCACGACGGTCACGGTAGCAGGGGCGCCGCGTCCCGTCCTTCGTTCGCGCGACGCGGCTTCGTTCGCACCTTCGCCGCGACCACGTGCGGGTTCGCCGGCCCGTCTTCGTTCGCCCTTCCTTCGCAGGACGACGACGAGCACGAGGTCAGTCGAAGGCCGGCATCTCGAAGGTGAAGCGCGCGCCGCCGAGCGGTCCTTGGCTCGTGTACGCGAGCGTTCCGCCATGCGCGGCGACCAGCTCGCGCGCGAGGCTCAGCCCGATCCCGAGCCCCGCGCGGCCGCCGCTCGGCCGCTTCAGATCGCGGAACGCGAGGAAGATCCGCTGGGTGTCCTCCGGCGGGAGCCCGACCGCGTCGATGGTCACCACCGGACGTTCGTCGATCGTCTCGCCGCGAACCTCGAGGCACCCCGAGGTCGTCATGCGCACCACGTGCGCGAGCACCCCCGCGAACGCCTGCACCATGCGCTCGCGATCGAGCTCCAGCGTCGGCCAGGGTGGGAGCTCCACCGTGACGTCCAAGCTCGACGACGTCGGCGCCGCGCGGCGCGCGCGATCCACCGCCTCGGCGATCACCTCGTCGAGGGAGGTGGGCTGTCGATGGATCTGCAGCCGGCCCGCTTCGAGCCGCGCAGTGTCGACGATCTCCGTCACGAGCTGGGAGAGCACCTCGCCGCTCTCCAAGATCGCGCGCACGCTCGTGTGCTGCTCCGCGTTGAGCGGACCGTCGACCTCCTCCGCGAGCAGATCCGCGAACCCCGTGATGGAGTGGAGCGGCGCGCGCAGATCGTGGCTCATGTGCGCGAGGAAGCGGGTCTTGAGGCGCTGGGTCTCCTCGACCGTCCGTCGCGCGCGCGCCTGCGCGGCAGCACGCTCTCGGTGTCGGCTCGCGAGCGCGTGCACGCGGGTGGCGACGTCGCGCGCGAGGGGAGCGCGCAGGCGCGAGGTCGGCAGCTCCACGTCGCCTTCGGGCGCCGCCGCGAGCGCACGCACGTAGCGCGCGAGGACGCGGACGTCGCGCGCGATGCGGCGTCCGACGCGCGCGCCGACGAGCGCCCCCGCGAGCCCGAAGAGCCAGACCGCGATCACCGGGCCGACCGACGCCGACGCGTCGTAGGCGATCGGCACCGCGAGCACGGTGCCCGCCAGCAACACGACCGCGGACGCGAGGCGGAGCGCGAAGCGGAGCGCGAGCTGCGGCTTGTCGGTGACGGGGATGCGATCGATCGGGAGCCGGCCGAGGTGCGTCCGCCAAATGGACGCCCGCCACGCGAGCGCGAGGTGGAGCGCCGCGTTCTGGTGCAGCGCGAACGCGAGCGAGACCGCCGCGAGTCCGTCACCCCGCCCGAGCCCCGAGACGACGCCGCCTCCGAGCACGTCCAGCGTGCAGACCCCGAGGAGCGCGATCGTCGCGACCAACGCCGCCCGCAACGGCACCGCGAAGAGCACGCGCACGAAGCGTTCGGACAGCGCGTCCGGAGACGAGGCGAGCGCCGGCCGCACGACGAGCGCCGCGGTCGTCGACACGAGCACGAAGACCGCGCTCATCGTGGCCAGCAGCCGCCCGAGCCCGAGCAGCGTCGGCGCATCCCATGGGAGCGCGAGCGCGGCGACCGCGAAGGCGAGCACGCTCGCCCCGAGGGTCAGGCCGAACGCCACGACGACGAGCCGAACGATCGCGCCGCCACCACGCGCGTTCGGATTCGTCGGCGGCTGACCCCGCCGACTCGGGGGTTCCGTCGGCGGATGACCCCGCCGACTCGGGGGATCCGTCGGCGGACGACCCCGCCGACTCGGGGGATCCGTCGCGCTCACGACGCATCTCCGATCGGCAAGTGCACCGTGAAGGTCGAGCCCACACCGACCTGGCTGCGCGCCTCGAGGCGTCCGCCGTGAAGCTCCACCAGACTCTTGGCGATCGCGAGCCCGAGCCCGGCCCCTCCACGACGACGGCGCTCGGGCGTCGACTCCACGAAGCGATCGAACTCCTCGAAGATCCGATCGAGCGCGTCCTCGGGGATTCCGATCCCGGTGTCGCTGACGCGGATCTGCACGCCGTCCTCCGCGCGCGCGACCTCGAGCCGCACTTCGCCCGCGTCCGTGAACTTGATCGCGTTGCCGACCAGGTTGGTGACGATCTGCCGAAGCCGCTTCGGATCGGCGAGGATCTCTGGCACGTCGCCTTCGATCTCGACCACGAGATCGAGGTTCTTCGAGCCGCGCAGACCGCGGAGCTCGGCCGCCACCTGGGAGACGATCGCGCCCGGCGCGACGCGCACACGCTCGAGGCGGAGTTGATCGGTCGCGGCCGCGCTCAGATCGAGCACGTCGTTGAAGAGCGCGACGAGGTGCTCGCCCGCGCCGCGGATGATGCGGAGATCCTGCTCCTGATCGGGATTGAGCGGCCCGTCGATCTCGCCGAGCAGCACGTCGGCGAAGCCGAGAATCGCGTTGAGCGGGGTGCGCAGCTCGTGGCTCACCGCCTGGAGGAACTCCGCTTTGACCGCCTCCGCCGCCTCCGCCTCGCGCAGCAGGCGACCTTCGCGCGCGAGCGCGTCTTCGAACGAGCGGCGCAGCTCCTCGAACGCGTGAACCAAGAGACCGAGCTCGTCGAGGGTGCGCAGCGAGCTCGCCGCGCGCGGGGGCTCGTCGGCGATCATCGCGCGCAGCCCGTCGTCGACCAGCAGCAGATCGGTCGAGAAGTCGCGACCCGCGAGCCACGCGGTGAGCGACGCGAGCGCCAACGCCGCGAGCCCCGCGAGCGAGAGCGCGACGAGGAACTCGCCTTCGCGCGCGCCCGCCGCGCCGAGGCCGAGGGTCGCCGCGAGCGCGAAGACGCCGAGGCCGAGCGTGACCACCAACGCCACCGTCGCGCGCACGAGCGCGGTCCGCGTGGTGCGGCGCGAGTCGTTGCGCGGGTCCGACCGAAGCTCCATCGGCGTGATTCAAGCGTGGAGCGGGGCCTCGCGCGAGGTCCTCGTGCGCGGCGGGGCGTCGCTCGTGCGGCTCTCGCGGGCCGCCTCGACGTCGACCACGCGCGCCACGCGGACGAGCGTCGCGACGTCGACGAAACGTGCGACGCGCCCCGCGGGTCCGCGCACCACGGAGAGCTCCGGAAACGCCGCGGCGACGAGACGCTCGGCTGGCGTCGACTCGCGCGTGACGACGAGCCCGAGGAACGAAGGCTCGAGCCCGGTGGTCCGCGCGGTCTCCGTCGCCACGACGTCGAGACGAATCACGCCGGGCGCGCGCGAAGCGGTCACGAGGCGGAGCCGCGCGTCTTGGAGGCCCCCCTCGGTGTCGCGGTGGATCGCGAGCTGCAGCGCGAGCCCCGAGAGCTCGTGGGCGCTCAGACCGAGCGCGAGCGCCCGCAGGCGCAGGAGCCGCTCGTGCACGGACCGGGGCAGACGATGGCGCGTGAGCAGCAGCGGCGGG
>CALJLK010000132.1 GCA_937982655.1 uncultured Sandaracinus sp. | reverse complement strand
AGCGTGCGCGGCTGCGCCTTACCCCATTCGGCCAGCATGAAGTGCGAGTACGCGTAGGGCGCCGTCGAGCCGAGCTTCGCGCCGGGGCTCACCGTCGGAATCAGGTGCGCGAGGCGGCGCACCACCTCGGCTGCGAGCGCGCGGTCCTTCGAGCTCCACTCCTTGCGATCGCCTCCTTCGAGGTTCGACACGAGCAGCGGCACGTCGACCACGACGTAGCCGTAGTAGAGCCCGCTCGTGAGCTCGGCGCTGCCGATGTGACCGCTGCCGAGGGCGTCGTCGCGCTTGTCGAGGTCGTCGATGGCAGAGAAGTAATCGCTCTCCGTCTCTTCCGCGTGGACGGTGAAGGCGTGCGCGACGTGGATCGCGGCGTCCGTGCGCGCGAGGTAGTCGCTCGTGACCATCCGGCCGAAGAGCGCGGCGTCGAGGCCCGCACCCCGACGAAGCACCTTGAGGTTCTCGAGCCGCTCCTTCGTCAGCAGGGCCTTCGTGGCCTTCTCGACGTCGCTCTCCGACTTCGACTGCGCGGCGATCTCCTTGCCGAGTCCACACAGGTAGTCGAGCTCGGGCTTGCCGAGCACCGTCACCTGACCGGTTTGAATCGGCTCACGCTCGGTCGGCGCTTCGTCCTTCTTGCCCTTCTTCTCGGCCTTGGCCTTCTTGGCTTTGGCGCTCTCGCCGAGAACGGCCGCCATCAGACGATCGGTGATGGCTTCGGCGATCGATGCTTCGACACCGCTCGCGACGAGCGGCGCGTAGACGTGCTCCTCGAAGGAACGACGCGAGCGCACGGCCATGGGGACGAGCTCCCCACCGAGCTCGATCGTGCCGATCGCACCCTCACCTTCGAAGGTTCGCCAGTGCCGCTTGAGGCACTGCGACGAGATGCGGAGCCGCGTCGAACCACCAAAAGGCAGCCGTTTGGCGAAGCCGACGTCGTCGCGGTTGAGGAGGGCGGCGGGATACGAGGTGAGCGTGTGAATCTGAAGGAACATGCGGGTTCTCCTGCGGACGGATGAAGGGCGGTGGATGGGCGATCAGGCGTTGGAGGACGCGACGGTGCGGTAGAAGTCGCGCGCGATGCGGCGGCGCACGACCTCGGCGTCCTCGAAGTGGAAGCGCCACGTCGGGTGAGGCGCGGACAAGACGAGCGCGGCGAGATCGGTGGGCTGGAACGCGATCGCCTTCTGCACGAGCGGCGCGAGGGCCGCGCGCGCGACGGCGTCGACGGCCTCTCCTTCGGCGCGGAGCAATCTCAGGAAACGCGCCTCGGCCAGCTCGGCTTGAGCGAGCGCAACTCCGAAGTTCGCGGCTTCCGTTCGGTGCTGACCGCCGGTGCGCGCGAGGAGGTGGGTCACGCGCGCCCAACGACGTTCCGCTTCGTCGAGACGTACCCCGTGAAGCTCGGAGAGCTCGTCTTGCAGCCGTGCGCTCGAGAGCTTGTAGAAGGTCGGCGAGCGCGCTCCGTCCTCACGCCGCAGCGACGCGAGATCGCCGGGCCCGAGCGCGCCGTCGCCGCCTGGATCGAGGGCGTACGCGAGCCGCGTCACTACCGAGGAGAAGCGCGAGCGGGGAGACTTCATCGAAGCAGCGGTCGCTTCGGCTTCGTGGTTCTCATCGGTCATCGGCGGTCTCCTCTTGGGTGGCACGGTCGGTAGTGTCGGAACGAACAGGCCAAGCGCTTCGGTCCGCGTTGGGAAGGTTTTTTCGGACGCCGCCGTAGAAGCGGGCCTCTGCGGCGGCGACCGCACGCTCGCGTCGCGCGGCAGCGGTGGGGAGCGAATCGATGGCGCGCTCAAGTGCGTCTCGCCCGAGCTGGAAGAGCCACGTCTCGAAGAATCTCGACGCTGCCGAGGAGTCGAGGTCGACATCCTCGAAGAGCCGCGGGAAGAACTCGGCGTCGACGGCATCGTCGACCGCGTCGAGGTGCGAGTCGGCGCGGTTGTCGTCGAAGCGGAGGTCGTCCGCGCCGCCTTGCAGGTACGCGCAGAGCGCCGGCTTGAGCACCTTCAGGCGAAGCGCGCGCGCGAGCTCGACGCGCTCTTTGGCGAGCGCACCGAGGCTCGCCCGTCCCTCCGCCGTCGCGATACGCAAGGCGGACTTCTTCGGAACGTGGACGACGCGCTCGTGAAGACCCTCCGTCTTTCCTTGGCCACGCACCAGCGCTCTCGCGACCGCCAGTGGCTTTTCGCCGTCCTCGGTGCGCACCTGCAGAGCCGCGGGCCGAATCCAGTCGTTCTCGAAGAGGATCTGCGAGAGCCGCGCGTACGGAAGTCCCGTGCCCGGGAGCGTGAGCGCCGTACCGCGCTCGCGATCGACGGGAGTCCAGAGGTCGCCGACGTGACCGAGGAATGCTTTGCCTTCGAGCCGCGGCACCTTCGTGGACGTCATCGAGACCGTGAGGCCGCGTTCGTCGCGCGTGATCCGCACGCGTCGGCAGATTTCGACGAAGAAGCGGTCGAGCTCGGTGAGCGCGATCGACGTCGTGCCGTCCCACGGCTCGGTCCACACGCAGGCGAGACCGTTCTCGCGGTAGTCGATCGGAGAGTCGCTCACATCGAGCGCAGCCGCGACGTCGCGACGTACGTGGGCGCTCCACGAGAGCGAAGGCGTCATTCCGAAACCAGGGCGGTTGCCGAAACCGCCGTTCATCCGCGCGATGCCGTAGTTGTCGCGCCCCGAGAAGCCTTGCTGGGTCTGAAGCGAGATCAGCGAGAACACCCAATGCTCGATCCGAGCACGACGAATCCTCGCCATCTTCACGTCGTGGTTCTTCGCGAGGACGAGGAGGTCGAGCGCGTCGGGGGTGTCGACGGGCTTGAACTTGTCCAGCGTCGCTTCGGGAACCGGGGGCTGGAGGAACGCGGGTTTGGCGAGGTCCGCGACCACGAGCTGAAACGCCTCGGAGCTACCCGCCAGCGCACGCAACGCGTCGCGCCACGCTCGTGCATCGCGGCCGAGGTCACGGTCGCCGCTGCGGATCGCGATCATCGCCATGAGCTGCACGACGAACGCGTGCATCGCGTGGCGCTGGTGCGGCATCAGGTAGGCGAGCTCGGTGGGCTCGCCCTGGCCGAGGCGCGCGAAAAGCTCGGCGAGCGAAACGACGCTTCGTTCCTCGTCGTCCAGCGTGAAGACGTCTCGCTCCAACAGGTCGATCGGATCGTCCGGCGGGAGCGCGTCGAGGTCGGTCTCATTCATCGGCGTTCTTCTCCGTTCGGTGGTCGGGTCGGCTGTCGTCGGCGGACTCCGCGCGGAGCCCGAGGCGGTCGTAGACGAAGCGCGCGAGCACGACTCCGTCGTCGCCCCGCGCCTCGAGCACGGTCGTGTGTGCGTCGGTGGACATCACGTGACCCGTCGGCTCGGCGGGCCACCCGCCCGCCAACCAATGCGGGATCTTCACGCGGAACACGCGGGAACCGAAGGGCGAGTCGAACGGACTCTCGAGCTGGAGCAATCGGTCTTCTTCGCCGAGGCGGGTCGAGATGCGGCCCGTCGTCTCCCGATCGGGGAAACCGTACTCGCCGAGCTCGCGTCGTCGGTCGACGCCGTGCCCCTTCGCGAGCGACTTCTTGACCATCGACCCCGCATCCGCCGAGCGCGCGTGGAGCTGCATCGGAGTCGCGCAGCGCGCGACGACCGCGGCGAGCGCGTCTGGATGCGTGGTGTGCTCGACCAGCATCCGGTTGTCCTCGGGGATCGCGAGCGTGGGTCGCTCGATCAGGAGCGCGCGCGTCGCTTCGAGGATTCGCAGGTCTTCGTAGACCTTGCCGAACCCGTGGCTTCCCTTCACCTCGCCGCGCTCGTCGAGCAGTTCCTCGAACGGACCGGGATCGAGCACTACGCAGCGCGCGTGGCGAAAGGGCTCGGGCCGGGCGCCCTGGGGACGCGTGTGACGGTGCAGCCGCCCAATGCGTTGAAGCAGCACGTCCATCGGACACAGGTCGGTGATCAGCAGATCGGCATCGAGATCAAGGCTCTGCTGCACCGTCTGGGTGGCGATGACGATAGAGCCTGTGCCTCGCGGCGCGTCCTTACCGAGGCACGCCTCGACAGCTTCGTCGAGCTTGCGTCGATCGTCTTCGACGAAGCGTGAGTGATGGAGCGTGGCCACGCCTTCGACGCGGAAGAGCAAGGTTTCATCGGCCGGAGCGAGCTGCGCTTCGAGGGCGTGCTGCGTCGCGACCGCGTCGACGACCGTGTTGCGAAGGACGAGGACCTTCGCTCCGAGGCGCGCGGCTTCGAGAGCGCGTGCGGCGATCGTCTCGGGCTCGTCGATCACGTCCGAGAGCTCGACGAGACACTGCTTCGGATTGCCCGGTGTGATCGCGGGGAACGTCGTAGGCGAACGTGCACCTTCCGCGTGGTGCACTGCGGGATACGGCGTCGCGATCGCGTCCTCGAGGGAGAGCGCCGAAGCGCGCTTCCTCGCGAGGCGCCCGAAGAAGCTCCGCTGGGGGGTGGTGCCGAGGGTGGCGCTCATCAGGAACGCGTGGCCTCCGCACGCGAAGTGGTAATCCAGGACTTCGTCGAGCAGCGCGGTCATGTAGGCGTCGGAGGCGTGCACCTCGTCGACCACGAGCAAGAGCCGAGAGAGCGCGGTCGCGCGGAGGTGCGCGTGGCTGACGACGAGCGTCGAGAGCAGCACCTGATCGATCGTCCCGACCACGATCGCCCCCGCGAGGAAACGTTTGGTGTTCTCTGCGGCCCAGGTGCGATGGCGGTTCTTCCCGAGGTCCGGCCACAAGAAGTCGAACTTCGGGAGCGGCTTTCCTTCGTCGTCGTCGACGCGGAGGTAGCCCGGCACGGCGAGCACGACCGGCGGACGTTCTTCTTTCGGCCGCGAAGAGAACGTCGATTGAACGGCGCGATACACGCGCTCGTGGATCTGTGTGGCCGAGGTGCGCGTGGGCAGCGCGAAGTAGAGGCCGTCGACCGCCCCAGCCTGGAAGAGCTGCGCGAAGCGATGAATCGCCGCTTCCGTCTTGCCGGAGCCGGTCTCCGCTTCGAGCACCGTGAGCGACGAGACTCCGACGGCGGGCAGCGGCAGCGAGTCGACCACCGCCTGCGCGGGTCGCGGGTGGAAAGGACGATCGACCGACCCGAAGACGTCGAAGTCGGTGCGACACGTCGCACGCAGGGGATCGACCGCGAGGTAGCGCTCGCGCACGAGCTCCTTCGCTCGCTGTCGCGCCCGCGGCATCGGGTCTTCGTCGAGCGCGTCGACGAACGCAAAGACTCGTTTGTCGGAGCCGAGCCAGTCCGCGAGCATCACGATCCCCGCGAAAAAGTGCTGCGCTTCCGCGGAGTCGGGCAGCTCGGCTTCGGGTGGCGCGACCGCGAACGCCTCCGGGCACCAGCGACGCGTGAGTTCGAACAAACGCTTCATGCCGGCCAGGGGATCGAGGCCGCGTGCGGGCTCGAATACGCGCGCGTCGAAACCGGCACACGAGCCGACGCCATACCCAATCATCTCAGGACGTCCGTGGTGGCTGATTGAGGCCGCGAGGTAGCGGAGGCACGCCTCCCCGAACACGTCGAGCGGGCCGAGGATCTCCGCGATGGCGTGGGTGACGGGCAGGTTCGCCGAGAGCGCCTTCACGATGGGCTCGACGTGACCGCCCTGGGGCTGGCGGTCGGGGTAAGGGCGGTTCTGGAAGCTGATCGCGTACTTCCCGAGGTCGTGCAGCGCCGCGAGCACGACGAGGCGCGACAGCAGCACCGGATGCAGCGCGCTCCGACCGATCAGGTGCGCGAACCGCGCGCCGAGCAACGTGTCGCGAAGCAGCGCCTCGCAGCTCGCCGCGACGTCCGCGCAGTGCGCCTCCACCGGGTTCCACTCCAGGACGCGGCCCGCCTCGTCCTGGTCGAGCTTTCCCCAGAAATCCGTCGGCTCTCCCCTCATCACCCCTCCCCGCGAACCTGCGTCGTTCGCGTCGAGCCTGCCCGCCCACCCCCACGCCCCGCACGCGCCTCCCCATCACCTCCGCTCACCTTGCGTGAGCGGACCTCGTCATCCCCGCCATACCGCCCGAGCGCGACGCTCAGCTCGTCCCGCACGCGCTCTCGCAACGCCGCGGGCTCCAGCACCTCGGCGTGTCGTCCCCACGACAGCACCCAGCGCGACACCTCCACCAACCCCGCCACGTCGGCTTCGACGATCACCGCACCATCGGGCTCGTGGAACACGAGCTGCCCCGCGACGAGCGGGTACTCCCGCACGCTCCACGCGGCTTCGCTCGCGATGCGGACGCGGACGCGGGTCTCGTCGCCTTGCCAGGTCTTCACCGCGCTCGCGAAGAGCGCGTCGAGGTCGACGTCCGGGTGCTCGTCGGCGCGCTCGGCGAGCACCTCGACCTCTTCGATGCGAGCGATCTTGAAGGTGCGTAGCGCGCCACGCTCGAGCGCCCAGGCGTCGAGGTAGGGGTCGAGGCCGCTCGAACGGATCGCGAGCGGGTCGAGGTGGTAGGTGGTGGCGCGCCCGCCGTGCTTGGCCACGCGCGCACGCACGCGAACACGACGGCCGGTCTGCATCGCGCGTTCGAGGGAGGCGAGCACGTTCGGCGCGATGGGCTCGCGATGAGGTGGTCGCACGCGGACGTGCGGCGTACCCTCGGTCGCGAGCTGCTCCGAGAGCGCGCCGAGCGCGCCGCGCGCGGAGGTTCCCGTGAGGGAGGCGAGCGCGTGGTACGCGAGCTGAAGGGCCGCGCGCTCGGTGGGCGTCGCGGCGAGCGCAATCGGCGCGCCCTCGAGCACGTGGCGCACTTCGCCCGTGACGCGCTTGCGCGCGATCGCGATGCCGACGTGCTCTCGGAGGGCCTTGAGGTCGCGGTCGACGGTCGGTCGGCTGACCTTCAAGCGCTCTGCGAGCTTCTGGCTCGACAGCCCCCCGCGATGCTCGCCGAGCACCCGGAGGAGTCGAAGCTGTCGTCCCAGGACTTCGCGGTTCTTCACGTCCCCAGCGTTCGGAAGGACGGGAACGATCGTGCCGACCGTGATGGTCGACCCGCGCCCCCGCACGAGGACGCCGATTTCAACCCGCAGCCTCAGCGGAATCAACCGCTATTGCAGAAACCGACTACCTCATTTGAGGTAGGCCACGAGGACCCAGCGACGATGGTCCACGCGAGTCTGAAGTGTCTGGAATCGCGAATCTGTCGCAGCGACCGTGCCGCAGCGGCCTTTCCGTACCACCGATCATCCCGCCCCTACGC
>CALJLK010000131.1 GCA_937982655.1 uncultured Sandaracinus sp. | reverse complement strand
TCCAGAGGACTACGCCCACAAGGACGTGAAGGGCAAGGTGGTCCTGGGGTCGGCCACGGCCACCACGCTCCAGCGGCTCGCCGCCCTCCGAGAACACCGTCCCGTTCCACGCCAGCGTCCGCTCGCGGCCTTCGACCATCACGCGGACGCTCTCGACCTCGCGCAGCGCCGTCGCGAGGAAGCTGCGATCGACGAAGGTGTCTGCGAGCTCGCCCACGAGCTCCTCCGGCAGCACGACGACCACCGAGTCCCCCTCGACCTGCCCGAACGCGCCTCCCTCGGTGGCAGCGCCGACGCGGACGGTCTTCGTGATCGGCTCGCCCTCCTCGGGATCGATCGTCACCTCGATCACGAAGCGCGGCGCCGCGAGCCCATGCTCGCTGATCGGGCTCTCGGAGGCGAACCGCGTCACGTCGAGGCGCGCGAGCGCCCGCGTGAGCCGCTCGCTCCGATCGCGATCCGCACGCACTCGAAGCGGCTCCACGATCGACAGCCCGCGTTCGTCGCGCTCGAGCACCTCCCGCGACCGCCCGCGTGCGACGACCACGCGCCGCACGTCGCGCTCCGCGTGCTCCCAGAGGCGCGTCGCGCGCAGCCGCAGCGTGCTCGGCACGAGCAGCGCCTCCGCGGCGATCGGCAGCACCATCACCTGCGGCTCGTCCGCGCGCCGCACGAAGAGCCCCTCCGTGCTCGCGGCGCCGATCTCGAGCACCTCACGCGCACCTTCGGTGTCGGTGAGCTCGAGACGCCCACGCGGCCGCGTGAGGCCGTAGGGCTCGAGCTGCGCGATCGGCGCGAACGACGTCGCGCGCGCCTGTCGGATCTCGCGCAGCCATGCCGCGAAGGCCTCGTCGTCCGCTTCGCCCTCCGCGTTCCGGCCGCCACCTTCGAGCGCGAACTTCCACGCGCCGGAGTCGCGCGTGATCCGCAGCGTCGCGCCGTCGAGCGCGAGGGTCATCGACGCGACCTCGAGATCGCTGATCGTCGACGGGCGGTCCTCACGCAAGGCGTTCGGATCGGCGAGCAGCGGATCGAGCCGGCTCGTGAGCACACAGCCGATGGCGCCGTCGTCGACCTGCGCGTAACGCTCCTCGCCGCGCTCTCCACACGGCGCGCCGACGACGAGCACGTTCGTCTCCTCGCGGCCTTCGCGCTCGGTCGTCGCCTCGACGCGGAGGAAGGTGTCGCCCAGCGCGACGTCCGACACGAACGACTCCGCTTCGAGATCGTTGAACGCGGAGAGCAGCTCCTCGACCTTCGCGGCCGCTGCGAGCACCCCACTGCCAGCAGCAGACCCGCCGCCCTCGATCCCCACGCGCCAGCCCGTCTCGGTGCGTGTGAGCATCGTCGTCGCCTCGTCACGGATCACGCGGACCGACTTCGCAGCGAGCACGCCCTGCTCCACGAGCCGCTTGCTGCGGAAGGCCCCCGCATCGCGGTCGAGCGCCTCGAACACGTCGCGTCCGACGACGTGCACGAGGTCGTCGGTCGCCATGTACACGCCCGCGCCCGTGGGATCGTCGCCGCCGAAGCGCACCTCGAGCACCTCGTTGGCGACCTCGAAGCGCGCCACCACCCGCGGCTCGTCCAGGCCGAAGCGCGTGCGATCCTCCGCGCTCGGATCTTCGAGCGTGCGACGCGCGGCCGCGTACTGGATCGCGCCGAGCAACGAGGACACCGCATCGTCGTCCGCCGCCGCCTCGAAGGGCGCGACGATCCGCCAGGTGCCGAGCATGTCCTCGTCGCCTTCGCGCTCACGACGCAGCTTCGCCGCGAGCTCTCCGCTCCGCTCGATCTCCACGCCGTCGACGCGTGAGCGCACGAAGCGTTCGAGGAGCTGGTTCTGCGCGCCGCGCAGCTCCGAGGTCGTCAGCGTCTTGCGCTCGTAGAGCACGATGAACGCGAAGAGCGCGAGCGCGAGCGCGCCGAGGATCGTGGTCGAGGTACGTGTCATCACTGCCTCCGGGACCACCAGACGGCAAAACCCAGCAGAAACAGAGCACCGGGCAAGAACGCGAAGATCCGCCACGCCACGCCGGACACGTCGGCTTCGCTCATCACCACCGCCTGCAGGTTGCTGCGACGCGGCGCGATCTCGAGGAGCTCCGCGCGCTGCGTCAGCCAGCCCGTGACGGAGAGAAAGAAGTCGACGTTCGCGAACGAAGGCTCCTGCAAGAGCTCGGGCGCGAGCCAGTCGGAGTCACCGACGACCACCACGCGACCGCGACGCGCGTCGTCGTCGCCGTCGGCGTTCATCGACGGAAGCGGGGGCGCTTCGAAGGCCGCCGCGAGCGAGAGCGGCCCCGCGAGATCCTCGGGCCCCGCGAGCAGATCCGAGTCCGCCACGAGCCCGCCGAGATCGGTCTCTCCGAACGCGCTCTCGCTCGACTCGAAGAGCGACACCGCGTCCGCGCCCTCTTCGACCCGCACGCTGCGCACCAGGTTGACCGCGAGGCCGCCGCCGCGCGCGATCATCGACGCCGTCGTCGGGTGATCGCCGAACGCGATCACGCGAAAGAGGTCGCTCGGATCGCGCCGCAAGAGCAGGCGCGGATCCATCTCCAGCACCACGTCGCGATCGACGGCGACGCCGAGATCCTGCAGCGGACCTTCGAAGCCCGAGGGCTGGATCGCGTCGCGCGCGAAGACCGGATCGAGCGCGAGCAGCAGGTTCCCGCCGCCACGCGCCCACTCCACGAGCCGACGCGCGTCGCGCTCTTCCCACGCACGCTGCGGGCCGATCACGAAGACCGCGTCGCAGCCCTCCGGCACCGCGCGAAGGCCCACCGCGTCGAAGTCTTCGAGCACGGTGTTCTCGCGCTCGAGCTCCTCGCGCAAGAAGAAGAGCGGACGGTCGCCCGCCATCGCAGCTTCGCCGTGCCCGGTCGCGAGGCAGATCTTCGTCGCGCGCCCGCGGAGCACCTGCGCGAGCGCGCCGCTGATCGCGCGCTCCGCCTTCACGTCGACCTTCGGTCCCTCGCCCGAGTCGCCCTCGAACGATCCGAAGTCGAGGCTCACGAGATCGTCGCGCGTGATCTTCCAGCGCCGATCGCCGCTGCTCACCACGAGCGCGACGTCCGCGAACGACTCGCCCTCGCCGGTGGAGAGCGCGATGTCGAAGCGCTCCGCGACGCGACGCGCCTCGCCGGGCTGCGCGTCCGGATCGACGTGGTGCACGCGCACCCGCGGCGACTCCGCGCGGTAGCGTTCGAGCAGCTCGCGCACGTCCGCGAACGCCGGCTCGCCTTCGCTGAGCAAGAGCCAGAGATCGACGTCGCGCTCGAGCCCACGCAGCTCCGTCAGCGTGCGCTCCGAGAGCGTGAAGCGCGCGTCGCTCGTCCAATCCCAACGCTCGAAGTGGCGGAACGCGAGGTAGTTGAGCTGGAAGAAGATCAGCAGCACGAAGAGCGTGCCGATCGTCGCGTGCATGCGTCGCTCGCCCTGCAACCGCTCGGTGGGATCCATGCCGCCGTCTTCGCGCTTCGCGGCTTTCGTCGCGTCCTTCGGATCGCTCACGCGCTCACCCTCCGCCACGAGACGACGCGAACCGTCAGCCAAAACGCCAGCGCGGTCATCGTCAGATCGAAGGTCAGCCAGCGCGAGTCGACCACGCCTTTGGCGAAGTCGCTCATGTGCGTCCACACGCTCAAGTACGCGAGCAGCTCCCGCGTCTCGTCGTGCACGACGAACTGCATGATGCCCGCGGTGAAGAGCAGCCCGAGCACCAAGAACGTGAGGATCGCGGCCACGATCTGGTTCGGCGCGATCGCGCTCATGAGCATTCCCCAGCTCATGTAGAAGAGGCCGATCCCCAAGATGCCGAGGTAGCTCGCGCCGACCGCGCCCAGGTCGACGTCGCCGTAGCGACTGACGATCCACACGTAGAGCAGCGACGGGATCCAGAGCGTGATCCAGAAGACCATCGCGGCGAGCAGCTTGCCCGCGACGATCGAGGTCTCGCTGACCGGCGAGGTGAGCAACGCTTCCAGCGTCCCCGAGCTCTTCTCCTGCGCGAAGAGGCGCATCGTCATCACCGGCGCGAAGACGAGAAGCGGCACCCAGAAGAGCACCGTACCGCCGAAGAAGAGCGTGAGCGGGTTGTCGCTGCCGCCGGTGCTCGGGTTGCCCGCGAACCAATAGACCAAGGTGTAGAAGCTCAACCCGGACACGAAGGTCCACGCGAGCAGCACCACGTAAGCCACGGGCGAGGTGAAGTAAGAGCGCACCTCGCGCTTGGCGATCGTCCACGCCGCTCTCATGCGGCCTCCCCTTCGTCGGCGTCGGATTCTTCGCCGGAGTCTTCGTCGTCGGAGCCATCCTCCGTCGTCAACGACGCGAACACGTCCTCGAGGCTCGTCGCCTCCGCGCTCAGCTCCCGCAACGCGAGGCCCGCTTCCGCCACCGCGCGGAACACCTTCTCCGCGGCGTCCTCGCCCTCGACGACCAGACGACCCCGCACCAGCTCGCCGTTCGACTCGAGCGTGAGCTCTCCGTCCTCCGCGAACCGCGCCAGGGCCGCCTCGAACGCGTCCTTCGTACCGCGACCCACGAAACGCAGCGCGCCCGCGCTGGTGCGGCTGCGCAGCTCCGAGGGATCGCCCTCCCCCACCACACGCCCCGCGTCGAGGATCACGACCCGCCCACAGGTCGCCTCCACCTCCGGCAGGATGTGTGTCGAGAGGAACACCGTCTTCTTGCCTTCGAACCCGCGGATCAACGCGCGCACCGCGCGCATCTGGTTCGGATCGAGGCCCGACGTCGGCTCGTCCAAGATCAAGAGCGGCGGATCCGAGAGCAGCGCGTCCGCGAGCCCCACGCGTTGCCGGTAGCCCTTGCTGAGCTGCCCGATGATCCGATCGACCGCGTCGCTCACGGAAGCCTGCGCGAGGCTCCGCTCGACCGCCGCGTCCACCGCCTTCTTGCCGCGAATCCCCTTGAGCTCCGCGCGAAAACGCAGGTGCTCGTGCACGCGCATCTCCGTGTGCAGCGGCACGCCCTCCGGCATGTACCCGAAGCGCTCGCGCGCCCGAATCGGATCCGCCACCGCGTCGATGCCCGCGATCCGCACGCTCCCCGCGGTCGGCGCGAGGAAGCCGGTGATCATGCGCAGCGTCGTGCTCTTGCCCGCGCCGTTCGGCCCGAGGAAACCGACGATCTCGCCTTCGTTCACGCGAAACGAGATGCCTTTGACGGCCTCTCGTGTCCCGTAGCGTTTGGTGAGCTGCTCGACCTCCAGCACGCGTCCTCCCGACGTCTCTCCCACGCGACCCGCAAACGCGGTCCACGCAGTCGTCGGCGCACTCGGCGCCGAACGAGCGGGCGACATACCACCCGCGAGCGTTCGCACCAACGCCCGAGCCCTCGTGACCTTCCCTCTTTCTCCAGTGCGGCCCCACGTGCCCCATCGAAGGTCGCTCCGAAATCGGCGTTCGACGCGGCCGGACGAACAGCGCGAAAACGCGACGGATCCTCCGCGCGACGGCGCGCCGTGAACGAAGCCCCGGATCCGGGCAACATCCGAGGACATGTCCGCGGCCTCGACCGACTCCCCCCTCACGATCTTCGGCATGGCCGACGCCCCCGAACGTCCGAAACACGAAGGTGCGCCCGATCGCGTGGCACCTACCGAAGCGATCGACCCGCTCGTCGCACGCGCGAAAGCGGGTGACGCGGCGGCGTTCCAAGCCCTCTTCCGACAGCACCGCGACTCCGTCGCGCGCACCGTGCATCGTTTCCTCGGGCCCTCCGCCGATCTCGAGGACGTCGTCCAAGACGTGTTCGTGCACGTCTACCGGTCGCTCCCGAGCTTTCGCGGCGACGCGAAGTTCACGACTTGGCTCTACCGGCTCACCGCGAACGTCACGAAGATGCACCTCCGGCGAGCCCGCTCGCGGCCGCGCTTCGCAGACGTCGCCGTCCCCGAGGCCACCGACGACGCGACCGCTGGTCGTCCGGACGAGCTCGTGGAGCGCAACGAGCGTGTCGAAGCGCTCTACCGCCTGCTCGATCGTCTCTCGGAGAAGAAACGCACCGTGCTGGTGCTGCACGACCTCGAAG
>CALJLK010000130.1 GCA_937982655.1 uncultured Sandaracinus sp. | reverse complement strand
CTACCGGACGGCGCGCAGCGAACGAAGTGAGCGAAGGCTCGTGGGAGGGGGCCCCTCGGGGCTTCATGCCCCGTGGGGGAGGGTCTGGCGACAGACCCTCAAGAAGGAAGCTCAGCGGACACGCACGGTCGTCGTGCCGCCACCGCCGCCCCGACGACGGGTGGTGGTCGTGGTCACGTTTCCACGCGATCGGGTGGTGGTGACGCTGCCGCGCGGGGCCACGACGGTCGTCTGGTGTCGGGGCTGCACGACGGTCGTGCGGCCAGGGCTCACCACGGTCGTCTGCCGACGAGGGGTCACGACGGTGGTCGTGTGATGGCGCGGTGCGACCACCGTGGTCTGATGCCGCGGACGAACCACGGTGGTGGTGCCTCCGCCCGCGCGCCAGTTGCCTTGCACGTACACGTAGCCGTTGCCGCGGCGCTCCCAGCGCGGCTGGACGTAGACGTAGCCCGCGCGCGGCTGCTCCCAGTAGCCGTCGACCCAGACGTACTGGTAGCCGTTCCATTGCCAGTGCCCCTCGACCCAGATCGCCCCCGCGTAGGGCTGCGGCTGGACGTAGACGTTGGCGCGCGGCGGAGGCGGAGCTTGGTAGACGACGGTGCCGCCGCCGCTCGCGACCACCGTGGCGCGCGGCGGGCGCGCATGAACCACGCAGCCAGAGGCGGCGGTGGCGAGCAGCAGGGTCACGGCGAGCGGGGCGAGCTTCATGGTTCCTCCTCGGTCCGCACTCGGGTGCGGAGCGCCACGGGGTGACGCGTCGTTTGCGGGCGGCCCGAGCGGGTCGGGCTCACGAGCCTCGACTGAGCAAGAGCGATGCCGTCGGACGGTGGGTCCAGGCGGGATGTTCATCCACAGGGTGCCCGAGCAGGTCTGGGATTGCATCTCTTCGTTCGCGGCAGCGACCGCCGACGGGCCACGGTCGGGAGTCGACGCCGAACGGGTCGACAAGCGACGTCGCCTCGTGATTCGCTCGCGCGCGATGATCGACTCGGCCACTCGGGATCTCCTCGATCGCTTCGGTTTCGACGAAGCGACCTTCGAAACGCTGCGCGCGCGGCTGCGCGACGGGCAGCTCGGCGACGCGGCCAACCGCATCCGCGGGCGCGTGGAGCCGCCCGCGCCCGAGGACGTGACGCCACTGCCGCCGCTCGGAACTCCTGCCCGCGCGGAGCTCGCGGCCGTCGGTCGGGCCGCGATCGCGGCGGGCAAGGTGGGCGCGGTCGTGCTCGCCGGTGGGATGGCCACACGCTTCGGCGGTGTGGTGAAAGCCGCGGTCGAGGCCGTCGACGGGCTCACGTTCCTCGAGGTGAAGCTGCGCGATCTGCAAGCCGCCGCACGCGATGCGGGGGGGCGTGTGCCCGCGTTCTTGATGACGAGCTTCGCGACGCACGACGACGTGGTGAAGCTCGCCGCGCGGGGGACGACCGCGCAGGTGCCGGTGGAAGCGTTCCCACAGCTCATCTCGCTGCGGCTGCAGCCGAACGGCGAGCTCTTCCGCGATCGCGACGGCGCTCTCAGCCCCTACGCGCCGGGTCACGGCGACCTCCCGCAGGCGCTGCGCCGCGCGGGCATCCTCGATCGTTTCCGTGAGTCGGGCGGCGAGCTGCTCTTCATGAGCAACGTCGACAACCTGACCGCGACGCTGGACCCCGCGGTGATCGGCGCGCACCTCGCGGGCCGCAAACCGGTGACGGCGGAGATGGCGCCGAAGGCGCCGGGCGACAAAGGCGGCGCGCCCGCGCGCGTCGACGGAGTCCCGCAGATCGTGGAGGGCTTCCGTTTCCCGCCCGAGTTCGATCAGGACTCGATCCCGGTGTTCAACACGAACACGCTCGTCTTCGACGCGAAGGCGCTGGCGGGGGACTTCGCGCTGACGTGGTTCGCGGTGACCAAGACGGTCGACGGTTTGCCGGCGGTGCAGCTCGAGCGTCTGGTCGGTGAGCTCACGGCGTTCCTCCCGTCGACGTTCCTGCGGGTGGAGCGCGACGGGAAGGACGCGCGCTTCCAGCCCGCGAAGGATCCGGAAGAGCTCGTGCGTCGTCAGGGCGAGATCCGCACGGCGCTGCACGCGCGCGGCGTGCTCTGAAACTCGCGCCGAGACGGGCATCGGTGGGGCACGCGACGCACGCGCTCGGAGTCGACGTGTCTGCGCGCGCCGCGTCGCGCGTGGTCTGGCTCGCCGCGATGGCGTTCCTCGCGTGCGCGTCGGAGCCACCGGTGCGCTGCCGTTTCGAGGACTCCCACACGATCGGCGCATCGCCGCTCGGCGCCACGCACGTCGCGCTCGTGTCGCGCACGTCGGGGCTCGTCGCAGTGTGGTCCGCGCGCGAAGGGCTCCACGCACGCGCGCTCGACGGAGAGGGCGCGGCGACGGCGGAGGCCGTTCGCCTCGGTCCGGAGTGCGACGGCGGGATCGCGGCGGTGAGCGTGGACGACGAGCTCGTGATCGCGTGCTCGCGTCGCGCACGAGACGACAAGGCGCAGGACGGCGACGTGGCGCTGATCGCGGTCGACGCTCAGCTCGCTCTGCGGCGCGTGCGTTCGATCGCGCGCGTGGGACGCGACTCGCTCGGGGTGGATCTCGCGCGGCGATCGGACGGAACGTGGAGCGTGGTCTGGCACGACGGATCGGTCGGCGCGTGGGGGGTGATGCGCGCGCGCGTGTCGCTCGAAGACGCGACGATCGATCGTGATCGCGGCGGCGAGGGCACGGACGCACACGTCGACGCGCAGGAGCTCTCGAGCGGAGTGCTCGCGGCCTCGCCGTACCCACGCGTGCACGTGCGCACGACCGAGGCGGGAGACGAGGCGCTCGTGGTGTTCGAGGAGTCGTGGCTCGACGGCGGCTTCGCGCGTGGGCGTGTGCTGGTGGCGCGGGAGCGAGGAGGTTTGCCGGTCGCGGTGGAGGAGCTGGAAGCACACGACGCACGCCCGCAGCTCGTGCACGACGGTCGATCGTGGGTGCTCGTGTTTCGCGATCTCCGGCGACCGAGCCCGCGCGCGTCGCTCTTCGCGCGCCGACTCGGCGACGACCTGCGGCCGGTGGAGCCCGCGCGCCGCGTGACCCGCGCGGACACCGACGGATCGCCGCGCGCGCTGACGTGCGGTGAGCATCTGGTCGCGGTGGTGCCGCGGACCTGGGACACCGACGTGCTCGTCGGGCTCGACCTGCTCGACGCGCGGCTGCGCAAGCCGGTGCCCGAGCAGCAGGTGTACGAATGGTCGGCGCGTTTTCCCTTCGCGGACGCGGCGTGCGTCGACGACGCGGTGATCACGCTCGTGGCCTCGCGGCCGAGCGTCGGCGGAGGCGAGGCCGCGCTGCACACCATCGGGATGCGGTGCTCCTCCGGGGACGTGCCTTGAGGCTTCGCGAACGAACGCGAACGCGAACACGAACGCAGATCGGTGAGCTCCGCGAGCCGGACGTGAGCTGCACGCAGCGGCGCGAGCACACGCGCGCGACGTGAGCTGCGCGCGAACGAATCGGCGTCCCCACGCCTCACGCGGACGCTCAGCGCGGCACGAGGCGCCCGTCGCGGGCCACGTAGCGCACCGGACGATCGGACCACGGCAGGAGGATGGGCGTGATCCCGTCCGAGCCGTCGCTGCGTGCCCAACGCCAGGTGCTCGCGTCGAAGCCGCGTGAGGTTCCGGGCTGGATCTCGAGGCCGTTGCCGGTGGTGCGCACGACGTTCTCCAGGCGACGGTCCTCGTGAGCGCGGGCGACCTCGGCCGCGAAGAGGCGCGGGAAGCTTCCGTCGCGCGCGAACTGGTGCACGAGCAGGATCTCGCGCGTCACGTCGCCGAGGCGTTGGCGCGCGCGCACGAGGAGCTCACCGCGGCCGTCGCCCGTGACGTCGGCGGTGCGCACGTCGAGCAGATCGTCGTCGCGCTCCACCGCGAGCTCGTAGGCGAAGTAGCCGGATCCGCCGCGGTAGCCGGGCCCCACGACCACCAACGTTCGTCCGAGCACCACGAGCCGTTCGGCGCGCGGATCCTCGGCCACGTTGGCGTCTTGCGCGAAGCGCTCGCGGACGTCGCGTGGGATGCGTCGCTCACGCCGCACGCCCGCGATCAGCTCCGCCGCGCCCGGCGGCGCAGGCGCGGCTTCTTCGCGCGGACGCTCGCTCGCGGTCGGCGTCGGCGCAGGAGCCCACGGACGCGGGTTCGCACGTTCGTTCACCGTCGCGAGGCTCGTGCCGTTCCATTGGTAGGTGCGCGCCAGCACCGCGCCCCACGGGAGCAAGATCGGCTCGGCGTCGGTCGATGCGGTCTCACGCCAGCGCTCGGGCGTGATGCCTTCGGCGCGCCCCGCCGTGACCTCGAGGCGCGGCGCACCGCGGCCGCGCGCCGGCACGATGCGGAAGCGGCTCTCGAAATGTCCTTCGTCGGTCGCTTTGCGCAGCTCGATCGCGAAGAGCGGCGCGACCGAGGTGCCGGGAAACGCGTACACGGAGAGCAGCTCGCGGTTGCCGCGCGCGTTGCCTTGGCGGATGCGCAGCACGAGCTCGGCGAGCGCGTCGCCCGTCACGTCGCGCAGCTCGGCCGAGAGCACGTCGCCCTCGCCGCCGACGGGCAGCGCGGCGAAGTCGAAGCCCGCGCCCTCGCGATAGCCGGGGCCGAGCACGAGCACGTAACGGTCGACCACGACGACACGCTCGGGGCGTCCGTCGCCTTGCACGTCGCCGCGCAGATCGAAGCGCGGGCGGCGCCCGGGGATGCCTTGGCGATCGAGGAAACCCGCGATGGCGTCGTGCTCACCGCCCGCAGGGACGAAGCTCGGCAGCAGCTCGGGGCGCCGTGGATCGAGCGTGGCGGTCGCAGGCTCGGCTTCGACGGTGGGTCGTGCTTCGGAGTCGACGTCGCGCAGGCGGACCGCGACGCGCGCGTCTTCGCGAGCCGCCGATCCGGGGACGCGGTTCCAGGGAACGAATGCCTCGACCTCGTAGCCGCCCGCGACGGCTCGTTCGACGATGCGCGCGTCGGCGACGCGGCGCAGACGTCGGGCTCCGGGCGCGCCGATCGAGACGGCGCCCGCGCGGCGACCTTCTTCGCCGGCGAAGAAGAAGAGCTCGTTCGTCTCGAAGCCGCCGCGGGTCGGGAACGCGAGGGTGACCACGACCGCGTCCTCGTCGGGCCCGAAGTCGTTCGTGCGCACGTAGCGCTCGTCCTTCACCTCGGCCGCGAGGTAGAGGCCGGTGTCGTCGTAGCCGAGCGCGAAGCGCATCGAGGCGTCGGCGCCCTGCCCCACCGAGACGCGCGGGACACCCCGCCAATCGCGGAGCATTCCGTCGACGCGCACCGAGCCTTCGTTCACGCGCTGGACGCGGAGCCCGACCTGCGCGTGGGCGTCGGAAGCACTGGTGAGAGTCGCGGCGAACGCGAGCGAGAGCACGAGAGTCCGGGCCATCGGGGGCGGGAAGTTATCACGCACGGCGGGCTTCGACGTCGGCGCGTCGGGAATGTTCGCGACGTCGTGTCCGACGACCGAGCGTCGCGCTCGCGCAGATCGCGTCGTGCGCTCGGCAGGCTCGCGACGCGTGGACTACAGTGCCCGCGTGCTCCGACCGATCGCGCTCTGGCTGATCGTCGCGGCGGGGACCTCGTGTGGGACCTCCGCGACGCCGCCGCCGGTCTATCGCCTGGACTCGCCCGGGCGCGACGCCGCGGCTCGGCTCGCGGCGCGGCTTCCGTCGGGCGCGGACTCGTGTGCGGTCGCGCGGGTGACCGACGTGTCGGCGCGACGACGACCGCTGCTGCGCGAGCTCTCGTCGGTCGACGCGTTCGCGTGGGCACCCGGCGCGCCGACCCTCGCGCTCGCGCAGGTCGGCCGACGTGGGCCGGACGGCCGCGAGTCACGGCGCGTGCTCTTGCACGTCGACGACGTCGCGACCGCGCGGCGTTGGATCGTCGACGAGGCTCCGCTTCGGGTGCTGTGGGTCGAGGAAGATCCGTGCCGATCGGGAGCACGCGAGTGTCGACGCTGGCATGCACGCGCGCTCGACGCGCACACGATCCAGATCGCGCGGGGCCCCTGGGGCGACGAAGGCTACGGCGAGCGCGGCCCGGGCACGCAGCGACGCTGCGCGGACCTCGCGCATCGGCGTCCGGAGGCGATCGAGCTCGCGATCGAACGCCAGGGGCTCGGCGTGGTGGTGGACGATCTCGGGACGCCGTTCGGGAGCCCGGGCGTGGACCACTCGGTGGTCATGATCGGAGAGCCGCTCGGGGTCCGCTGGGAAGAGGATCTCGTGTTGCCCACCGAGCTCCCGCTGGAGGTGCTCGAGGTCTTGCTCGAGACGCGGGAGGACTCGCGCGCCTCCGTGCTGGCGGCGGCGGCGACGCGCGAGAGCCGACGCACCGCAGGTGGTGTCCGCACGATCGCCCGCATTCGCTGGGAAGATCTCGAGCTCGCGCGCGACGACGCGGAGCGCCTGCGGATCGCGCG
>CALJLK010000129.1 GCA_937982655.1 uncultured Sandaracinus sp. | reverse complement strand
CGGATCCACTCGGTCGGCGGGGTCAGCCGCCGACGGATCCCACCGACTTGGAGACTCGCACGGACGATCCTCGCGGGCGTCGGCTCCGACGCGCGTTCGTCGTGTTGACGCTCGTCGGGATCGCGCTCTGGCCGCCTGTGCAGCACGTGCTCCACCGGACCCACGCGGTCGGGGCGTGGAAACACTTCGGGCTCGGCGTCTACTGCCGCCCGAAGCTCGACCTGCGCCTCGAGCTCTGGGCGGACGGTCGCACGATCGACCTGCGACGGCTTCGTCCGGAGACCCACGCGGCATTCGCGGAGCTGCGCGCGCGCACGCGGGAGCTCGGGATGCTCACCTCGGCCGACGAGGCGGCGTGTCGGCTGATGCGCGACGAGGACGCGCAGGTGGTGCAGGTGCGGCGCACGCAGGACGAGCTCGGCGCGGACGGTCGAATCCACCCGCGACACGACGTGTGGCGCGTCGAAGATGAAGTTTGTTCGCAGCGCGCGTACGCTGTCTCCCGATGATCGTTCGGGGATGGTGGGTCGGAGTGCTCGCGACGGCGAGCCTCGTCGGCGGTTGTGGCTTCCTCTCGACGGAGGAAGACGAGGGCTCGTGCACCGGCACGATCGGCGGCGCGCCAGTCGAGCTTCGCCTCCGCGCGGGCCGCAGCTCGTATCGCGTGGACGACTTGAACGACGACGCGTTGTTGCGCCTTCGCTACGACGACGACGCGGGGCACGAGGTCGACGTCGACGTCGGTCGCATCGACAGCTTCGGGCTCCCCGCCGTGCTCGAGGAGTCGCCGCTCTTCGCGGGCGCGCCGCCGTGGATCGTGTCGTGGGAAGAGCGCGCGCTCGCGCCGACCTCGGGCACGCTCTTGCTCTCGTACCTCACGGACTACGACGTCGAGGGCCGCTTCACCTACGAGCTCGGCGGCGACGACCGGCTCCTCTGCTACTTCCAGCTCTCGCGCCCGATGCCGACGACGGGGAGCTCGGACTCGGATTGGGATTGAGTCGCTTCATGCACGCGCACGTACGACGTTGGATGCTCGCCGCGCTCGGAACCCTCGCGCTCGCGTGCGGCGGTGACGACGCGCCCGGCGACGCCTGCACCACGACCGCCGAGTGTTCGGACGGCCAGCGCTGCGTGGACGATCGCTGCGTGGCGGTGACCGAGCGCGACGCCGGCGGCTGCGCGGACTGCGAGTG
The DNA here is from genome assembly GCA_937982655.1 of uncultured Sandaracinus sp. Lineage (GTDB taxonomy): Bacteria > Myxococcota_A > Polyangia > Polyangiales > Houyiibacteriaceae > JACKEH01. The sequence goes on along the minus strand of CALJLK010000129.1, from coordinate 5,955 downwards.
CACGATCGACGACGACTGCGCGGCCGTCGCGCCGTGTGCGGAGAGCCGCTGCAACGCGGGCTCGTGCGAGGTGGTGGTGTTCGACGAGCGCTGCGCGCCGCTCGGGATCTGCGACCCGACGCGTGGTTGTGTCGAAGCGCCCGACGCAGGACCGACGCGCGTGGACGGCGGTCTGGATGCCGGCGCGGAGGACGCCGGGACGGATGCAGGGACGGACGCGGGCATCGACGCCGGACCCACCCGCGGCCCGGTCGGCGCGACGTGCGACGAAGCGACGGACTGCCTCGCGTACCGCGGGCTCGCGACGCCGACGTGCCTCGAGCGCTTGCGCGACGGCACGAGCTTCGTGGGCGGCTACTGCACGATGCGCTGCGCAGATGCGGGTGACTGCCCCGACGGCACCGCGTGTTGGCGCGCGGGCACGCTGCTCGAGAGCTACTGCCTCGACGCGTGCGAGCTCCGAGAGGACTGCCGCCTCGGCTACGCGTGCCGCATCCCGCCCACCGGTACGATCCAGCCGAGCGGCACGACCGCGTGTTACCCGGGGCGATCGATCGTGCCCGTGGAGTGATCGGCTTCTGCCGCTCGCGAGGATCGCGCGTGTGCTCGTGAGCGCACCGTGTGTCGCCGACGTGCGGTGACGTAGGTCGGCGACGGGATCGGAACGAATCGTTCACGTACACGTTCACGCCCACGATCGCTGGCGACGCTCGGTCGCGCCTCGTAGGCTCGCGCGCGTGGCGCTCGTTCCCGAGCGCGCGTGGGTGCCCGAGCGGCTCGACGCGCCTCCCTTCTGGCCGCTCGCGAGGGCGTTCGCGTCGTTGCGTGAGCACGGCGAGTGGCCGGACGTCGAGGCCCTCGATCGCGCGCTCGCGCCGGGGCTGACGAACCACGGCGGCGCGCCGCTTCGCTTCGAGCACCAAGCACCCAAACCTTCGCGTCGTCGTGGCCTGCGATGTCGCGACGAGCTCTACGACGCGCGCATCGATCGCGAGGGCGTGGTGCCGACGCGCGCGCGTTCGTGGCACGACCTCTTCAACGCGCTCGTGTGGGCGACCTTTCCGCGCGCGAAGGCCGCCCTCGCGTGGCGCCAACACCGCGCGCTCCTCGCGCGTCTGCCGGAGACCTTCGAGCGCCTCCCGCCGACCCGCACCGCCGAACAAGACGCGCTGACGCTGCTCGACGAAGGCGGCGGGCTCGTCGTGGTCGCCCACGGTCGCATGGAAGAGGTCGCGTGCCGCATCGAACGCGGCGTGCTCGCACCGGAGCCCGACGTGGGGCTCGCGATCTTCGGGCACGCCGTCTACGAGCACGTGCTCTCGACCGACGCACCGCTCCGCGTGGGCGCGTACGTGATCGAGGTCGCGCCCGAGCACGCGCGCGCGGTCCACGAACGAGAGCCGAGCGCGCTCGTCGCGATCGACGAAGCGCTCGCGACTCGGCTCGGCGCGCTGGAGGTTCTGCGCTCGATCGGCACCGGCGTGTCGCTCGACGCGTTCCGAGCGCCGACCGAACGGACCTCGATTTCGTCGGCTCCGCCCGCGCGCGCGGCCCGATAGTTTCGCCGAATCGTTCGGCTCGCTGCCTGCGTCCGCTTCGCCTCGAACGATTCCGCGCACTTGACCGATCGGTCAGCTCGCGTTCTTGCGCGCGATCTCCGCGAGCCAGCGATCGAGCTCGGGTCCCACCGACTCCGGCGGCGCGTCGGCGAGCGCGACGAGCGCGTCCCCGAGCTCCGTCAGCGCGGCCTCGTGCGGACCGCCGCGGTGGATGCGGCTCTCACGGAACGTCTGCCCGTAGTTGCGCAGCAGCACGCGCAGCTCCGGATCGGGGCGCGTGCCGATGCCTTCGCGCAACGTGGACACCACGTGCTGCGCGTGTGGCCAAGGGGAGCCCGCCTCGAAGGGCGCGTCGCCCGGTCCCGCCGTCCGCACGTCCCAGAGCCCGAGGAAGATCCACATCTGCGGCGTCGGCGCGCGATACAGAAAGTGCGCGCCGGAGCGAAGGCCCGCCTCCATCGCGACCGCCCACGCGCCGGCCTCGTCAGTGTTGCCTGCGGGCGGCATGCCGTCGATCTCGGGGATCGCGGCACCCTTCGGAATCGATTGGTTCGCCCAGGCCATCAAGAACGATCGATTCGAGAGCGCGAAGCTGCAGATGCCGCGCGTGGACGCGACCACCACCGGCGTTCCGTCCGCGCGTTGCCACCAGAACAGCCCTTTGCCGAGGTCGACGCGCCAATCGCACTTCTCCGCGTCGTGCGCGCGCAGCATCGAGGCGAGCAGCTCTTGGCGCGCCGACCAGTGGGCTTCGAGGGCCTGCGCGTCGAAGGGGGCTTCGTGGTCGCTCATGGCCACGAACTCTCGCACGGGGTCGCGCGAGCTTGAAGTCCTGCGACGCGTGCTCGACGCGGCGGTCTTCGACGCGGTCACGGACTTCTCGAACACCGTCTCCGTCTCCGTCTCGATCACCGTCTCGATCACTGTCTCCGTCACCGACTCGGTCACTGTCTCCGTCACTGTCTCCGTCACCGACTCGGCTCGCTCTCCGTCTCGATCGACGCTCGCGAGCGACCTCGACGCTCCTTCGCTTGCGCACTTCCTGCGCTTTCCGCACGATCCCCGCGCCCCGTGCGTCCGTACGTGCGGTCGACTCTCAGCGGCGCGCGAGCGCGCCAGAAGGTTCGCGATGACCGAGGCAACCCAGGTCCCCTTGGCGAAAGGCTCCGCGGCGATCCCGGAGGCGACCCACCGCATCCCGCCGACCTCGCGCGAAGACATCGACGCCGCGCTCTCGGCGCTGCGTCATCACGCGGACGGCTGGGCGCGCCTCGCGATCGACGATCGCATCCAGATCCTCGACGAGCTGATCACGAGCACCCACCGCGTGGCCGAGCGCTGGGTGGTCGAGGCGTGCCGCGCGAAGGGCATCGACTTCCACAGCTCGACCGCCGGCGAAGAGTGGCTCGGCGGTCCCTCCGTCACGCTCCGCAACCTGCAGCTCCTCGCGCGCTCGCTGCGCGAGATCCGCGAGCACGGCGCGCCGCAGCTCCCGAAGAAGCCCTTCGTGCGCCCGAACGGTCAGGTCGTCGCGCCGGTCTTCCCGACCGATCGATGGGACGCGCTGGCCTTCGGCGGCTTCTCCGCCGAGGTCTGGATGGACCCGAGCGTCACGCCGAGCGGCCTCAAAGACACGATGGGCGTCTTCTACAAAGAGCCCAACCCGAAGGGGAAGGTCGCGCTCGTGCTCGGCGCGGGGAACGTGAGCTCCATCGGCCCGATGGACACGCTCTACAAGCTCTTCGCGGAGGGCGAGGTCGTCGTCCTGAAGATGAACCCGGTCAACGAGTACCTCGGACCGATCTTCGACGAGGCCTTCCGCGAGCTCGTGCGCCGCGGCTACCTGCGCGTGGTCTACGGCGGCGCGGCGGAGGGCGACTACCTCTGCCGTCACCCGGAGGTCGACTCGATCCACATCACGGGCAGCGACAAGTCGCACGACGCGATCGTGTGGGGCACGGGTCCCGAAGGCGAAGAACGAAAGCGCCGCCGCGAGCCGCGCAACACCAAGCCCATCACGAGCGAGCTCGGCAACGTGAGCCCGATCCTCGTCGTGCCGGGGCCGTGGACGCAGGCCGATCTCGACTACCAAGCGGTGAACCTCGCGTCGTCGCTCACCAACAACGCCGGCTTCAACTGCAACGCCACGCGCGTGATCCTCACCCACGCACAGTGGGCGCAACGCGCGGGCCTGATCGAGGCGATCAAACGCGCCTTCGCGCACGCGCCGGAGCGCAAGCCCTATTACCCGGGCGCGGAGGAGCGGCACGCGCGCTTCGTGGCCGCGCACCCGAGCGCATTCCAGTTCGGGCCCAAGGGCGAGGGCCGCGTGCCCTGGACGCTCATCACGGATCTCGACGCGAACGAAGCCAACGACATCTGCTTCCAGGTCGAGGCGTGGTGCGGCGTGACGAGCGAGACCCCGGTGAGCGCGGCCGATCCGGTCGAGTACGTGCGCCGCGCAGTCGAGCTGATGAACGACACGATGTGGGGCACGCTGAGCTGCTCGATCCTCGTGCACCCCAAGACGATGAAGGATCCGAAGATGGCGCGCGTGATCGACGAAGCCATCGCGGACCTCCGCTTCGGCAGCGTCGCGATCAACCAGTGGGCCGGCGTCTGCTACGCGATCGTCTGCACACCCTGGGGCGCGTTCCCCGGCCACGAGCTGCACGACATCCGCAGCGGCCGCGGCTTCGTCCACAACTCGTACCTCTTCGATCGTGCGCAGAAGGCGGTCGTGCGGGGCCCGTGGAAGGTCGCGCCGAAGCCGGCGTGGTTCGTCACCAACAAGAACTCGAACGGCATCGGTCGCGCGCTCACGGACTTCAACGCGCGCCCCGGCGTGGGCAGCTTCGCGAAGGTGCTCGCGAACGCGCTGCGCGGCTGAGCGCTCGCCGACCCGCGTGTCACGACCGCGGCGTTCGGCCGTCGCGGTCTCGCGCGCTTCGCGGTCACGCTGGACGACGCGCGACGCGATTCGACGCCGCGGGGTCCCCAGCGCGTGACCGAAACGACCACGCTCAGCGGATCGGCCGCTGGGCGTGGTCCTTTCCGTCGAAGCGCAGGCTCGTCTTCTTGTCCTCGACGATCGTGTGCAGCTCGACCGGGCGCTTCCAGAGGCGCACCAGCGCGCGGAGCACCTCCTTGGCCCAGTCGAGCCGGAGATCCACGCCCATGTGGTCGTGCTCGAGCAGCAGCTCGCCGCGGTTGCCGTGGTTCGCGTCGACCACGCGGATGATGGGGTTGCCCGCGTTCGTGAGCTGCGTGAGCAGGCGCTTCTTCACGTCGTCGAACTTCCGCGTCTCGACCTCCCAGCGGTCGTTGCGGTGATTGAAGCCGAAGGCGTAGAGCTTCTGATCGATGACGAAATCCTCCGTGAGGAACTCGTCGATGAAGGTGACGTCGGTGTAGAGCTTTCGGACCTCGAAGATCTTCTGTCGGCCGAGCCCGGTGCGGCGATCCCAGGAGCGTCGCTCCTCCCAGGACTCGCACTCCTCCCACTCTTTGCCGAACTGACCGCGGTCCCAGCGCTCCTCGATGTGCCGGTAGAGCTCCACCCCGAGCTTGTAGGGGTTGAGCTGCCCGGGCGCGCTCGCCATCACGCCCGCGTTGCGGTCTGCGTAGTCCACGATCTCCGAGGCGTCCGCGATGCGCGTCGTCATGAGCTTGCTGTGCCAGTAGCTGGCCCAACCCTCGTTCATGATCTTCGTCTGCATCTGCGGCAGGAAGTAGTAGGCCTCCGAGCGGATCACCTCGAGCACGTCGTGTTCCCAGCGATCGAGTGGCGCGTGCTCGAGCAAGAAGTCGAGCACGTCACGGCGCGGACTCTCGGGGAAACGTTTCGCCTTCTCCTTCTCCTCCGCGAGCTTCTTGCGCTGCTCCTCGACGAACTTCTCCGGGTTGATGAACGACTCCATGTAGTCGCGATCCACCCGGAGCAGGTGCGGCTCCTCCGTGACGTCCTTCTCTTCTTCCAGGCTCGAGAGCGGCCCCTTGCGCTCCGCAGGGGGCACGAACGGCTTCTGCGGATCGATCAGGTTCTCCAGGCTCAGACAGACGTCGACCAGCTCTTCGATCCGCTCGATGCCGATGCGGTTGGCCCAGCGCCGCACGACGGACGCGTGGTTCGCCATCGTGTCGATCCACTTGCGGACGGGGCTTCCGTCGCGCGGGTCGCGTCCTTGGTTCGTGATCTGGAACGCGAAGTTGTTCTTGAAGAAGTCGACGTGACCGAGCACGTGCGCGATCACGAGCTTCTGATCGACCATCGAGTTGCCCTCGAGGAGGTACGCGATGGCGGGGTTGTTGTTGATCACGAGCTCGTAGATCTTCGACAGACCGTACTCGTAGCTCTTGGCGAGCTGCTCGTACTCCATGCCGAAGCGCCAGTGCG
>CALJLK010000128.1 GCA_937982655.1 uncultured Sandaracinus sp. | reverse complement strand
TCGTCGAGCTCCGCGAGCCGCCACTCGGGCCGCCGCTTCTGCGCGAACACCGTGATGCTCTTCTTGCGCCACGTCGCGCGCACCGCGACACCCCGCGCTTGCAGCGCGTCCACGACGTTGAGCCCGAGGAACCCCGTCGCGCCGATCACGAGCGCGCGCTTCACGACGACGTCCTCGCGCCCTCGTCGGAGCTCGAGAGCTCGCTGCGGCGAATCTTCCCGCTCGTCGTACGCGGCAACGCGCCGATCCCGCAGAACGACACGTCGTCCACCCGCACCCCGAGGGCCGCCAGCACGTCACCCCGAATGCTCGCCTCCAACACGCGCAGCACCGCAGGATCGCGCTCGCGCGTCTCGACCCGCACGTGCAGTCGCTCCGTGCCGCGGCGCTCGTCGGTCGATCCCCACGCGGCCGCCGCGCGCACCTCCGCCCGCTCGCACGCGACCCGCTCCACGTCCGGCGGATGCACGTTTCGCCCACCTTTCACGACGACTTCTTTCGTGCGCCCGATCACGTGCAGCTTCCCTTCGCACACGAAGCCGAGGTCCCCCGTGCGCAACCAGCCCTCGTCGAGCGCGCTCTCCGTCAGCTCCGGTCGGCGGAAGTACCCCTCCATCCGCGACACGCCGCGCACCTGGATCTCGCCGACCTCCCCCGGCGCGCACGTGCGACCTCCGCGCCGCACGCGCACTTCCGTTCCCCGCACCGGCTCCCCCACCGCGACCGAGCGCGTCACCGCGTCGTCCGCGCTCGCGTCGCGCACGCGCCCCTCGCGAAGCAGCGCCTCGCGATCGCACGTGACCACCTGCGGTCCCTCGATTCGCTCGCCGACGCTCTTCGAATCGCTCGCTTCCCCCAAACCGCTCGAGCCCGACTCGTTCTCGGACCGCGCCGAGCTCGGCTTCGGCATCGTGATTGCGAGCGTGTTCTCCGCCATCCCGTACACCGGTCGCCACGCCGCGCGTGAGAAGCCCTGCGGCGCGAATGTTTCTTCGAACCGCGTCAGCGTCTGCGCGTGCACCAGCTCCGAGCCGTTGAGCGCCGCGCGCAGGCAGTCGAGCGCGAGCGGGCTCTCGTTCTTCGTCTCGCGCTCCGCGCACATCTGGTAGGCGAAGTTCGGCGCCGCCGTGATCGTCGCGCGCTCGGCCGCGATCAGCTCCAGCCAGCGTCGCGGCTTCATCGCGAAGCTCTGCGGCGAGAGCAGGTGCACGCGGTACGGATGACAGATGGCGGTCATCAGCACGCCCACGAGGCCCATGTCGTGGAAGAGCGGCAGCCAGCTCACGCCCACGTCGTCCTCGCGCAGCGTGAGCGCGTGCGCGATCGCGGCCGCGTTGGACACGATCGCGCGGTGCGAGATCGCGACACCCTTCGGCCGCCCCGTGGTCCCCGACGTGTACTGGAGCAGCCCGAGATCGGCGGGCCCGATGTCGGGGCTCGGCGGCGCCGCGAGCGCGCCTTCCCCCGGCACCAACACGTCGCGCAGCCGACGACGCACCGGAAGCGCCGCGATCGCCTCGCGCAGCTTCGCCGACGCGATCACCACGCCCGCGTCCGAGTCCTCGACCACCGCGGTGAAGCCGTCGAGGTAGCGCGTGACGGAGCCGAAGGTCATCGGCGTCGCGAGCGGCGCCGGCACCGCGCCGATCCACTGCACGCCCAGCAGCGCCGCCACGAAGTGGATGCCGGTCGGCAACAGGATCGGCACCGGATCCCCACGTCGCACCCCCGCCGCGTGCAGACGGCCCGCCCAGATCCACGCGAGCTCGCGCAGGGTCGGCGCGTCGAGCCGCTCGCGCGTCGCGAGGTGCAGCTCGAAGAGCTCGGCCTGGGCGTCGGCCGCGTGGTGGAGCGCGTGAACGAGCGAAGCGTGGCGATCCGAGAGCACCCGCTCGTCCTAGCGTCCCGCGCGCGGACCTCGCTTGACCTGCCGCAAGCGCCCCTCGCCGTCGGGGGAGGCTCTCCGACCCCGACATGATCCATGTCATCGCGAGCGGCGCCGAGTCGCCCCAATCTCTCCTTCGACGGAGCGGCGACCGCCGCCTCACGCGTGACTCGCGTTCTCCAGCAACGGCGCGTGTCTCGAAAGGAGCTCTCCCATGGCCAAGACTTCTCGACGCGTCTTTCTCGCGCGCATCGCCGCTGGTGGCGCCGCGATCGGTGTCCTTCAAACCCTCGGCTGCGGCGGCGGGGGAGGGGACTCCTTCTCCTGCAACGAGAACGTCGACCAAGCCGCGCAAGGCACGCGCAGCGCGCTCCAGTACCGCGACGCGTCGACGGATCCGAACAAGAAGTGCATCGACTGCGTGCTCTACACCGGCAACGCGACCGCGTGCGGTACCTGCTCGGCCGTCCCCGGCCCCATCCACCCGAACGGCACCTGCACCGCCTTCGCGCCGAAGCCCGCCTGATCGCAAGCGCGCCGCGCATCCATCACACACCGCGCACGCCACCAAGCGCGCACCTCACGTCACCGACGTCCGACGCCGGGGCCTCCGCTCCGGCGTCGCGCATTTCGAACCGTCGGAGCGAGGCGCGCGAGCGTTCGTGATCGCGAGTGACCGCGCTCGTCCCGTGCTCGCGAACGTTCCGTGATCGTGATCGTCGACGTGGTCGTGGTCGTGGTCGTGAACGGCGACGGCGACGGCCACGAAGAGACGCGCACGGTTTGACACGCGAGCCAGAAGCTCCCGAAGCAACCCCGATCTCAACCCCTCACCCGGAGACGTCCTCGTGTCCCTCCTCGCGCCCCTCCCTCGTCGCGCGTCGATCGCCGAGCCGCCCGGCGGCGTCCTCTTCTGGGTCGTCGTCGCGACCGAGTTGCTCGCGTTCGGCGTCTTCTTCGGCTTCGTCACCTTCGTCCGCGCCGCCGAGCCCGCCGTCTTCGAAGCCGGTCGCGCGCTCCTCGATCCACGCGAAGGTCTGGCCCTCGCGGCCGCCCTCCTCGCGAGCGGTTGGTTCGTCGCGGAGGCCGTGCACGCCTGCCGCGAAGACCGCCTCCGCAAGGCCCGCGTCTTCTACGCGCTCGCGCTCGCGTGGGGTCTCGTCTTCGTCGGATTGAAGCTCCACGGCTACGCCGCGCTCGGCGAGCACGACGTCCACCTCGGCGCGAGCACGTACTGGGACGTCTACCTGCTCGGCACCGGCTTTCACTTCATCCACGTGCTCATCGGCCTCGTGATGCTCGCCCGCACCGCGCTCCGCCTCGGCAAACGCCCCTTCGAAGACGCCGAGACCGCCATCGCCGGAACCGCGCTCTTCTGGCACATGTGCGACGTCGCGTGGTTCTTCCTCTTCCCCCTGCTCTACGTCGCGTGAGGAACACCATGCGTGCGCTCGTCTTCGTCGTTTGTCTCTCGCTCGTCGCGCTCTCCGTGTTCCTCGGAGATCTCCGCATCGCGCTCGGATTCGCGGGCGTCAAAGCCCTGCTCGTCGGCCTCGAGCTCATGGAGGTCCGCCACGCCGCATGGCTCCACCTCGTGTCCTTCGTCGGCTTCGTCGCGATCCTCACGGGCGCACTGACGCTCGTCGCGTGACCGCGGCGTCGACGTGCTCGCACGTGATCGTGATCGTCGACGTGGTCGTGGGCGTGGTCGTGGTCGGCGACGTGAGCGGCGACGTGCTTCCGAGGTTGCGAACGGCGACGTGAGCACCCAACGACGTCGAGGCGCTCACGCCCTCACGACAACACCCGCAGCCGCGTCCGTCCGTCTTCCCGCGGCTCCTCCACCGGCGGTGCGGGCTCCTGCACGGGCGCCTTCATGCGCACCACGCGGATGCTGGCCGGACCGCGCATGAGCGTGTCGATCCACGTCACGCCGTCGTGCCGATAGTGGATCTGAATCCCGCGCACCTTCCCGAGCAGGAGCAGCAGCCGCGCCTGATCGAGCGCCACCCGCGGCTCGTCCGCCCGCTCTTCCGCGCCGCTCTTCACGAACACCGCGAAGATCTCCGCGTGCTCGACGAGGTCGTCCATCAGAGCCTCGAAGAGCGCCCCATCGAGCTCGGCCTGATAGACGTCCGGCAGCGGCACCGGCTCGTGATCGAACGTCAGCTTCTCCGCGACCTCCATCGTCGGCGCCTTCGACGCGTCGCGCGTTTCGCCTGCATCGCGCGTGTCATCCAGGTCGCTCGATGCGTCGCGTGTGTCGTCCGCGCGCGACGTCGTGTCGTCCTTCGACTCGTCGCTCACGGCGCCGCACCGATCGGACCGAGCTCGGCCATCGGTCGCAGGTCGTACTCCGCCGACGGCGCATGACACTGCGTGCAGCTCTGCCGCCACGGATGCGAGGTCCGCAGCCCCTCCGCCAGCACGCCGTGGCAACTCTCGCAGCGCTCGCGCATCTGCGTCGAGTGCGGGATCACCGGCGGCGCGCCATCCCACGCGCGCGGCCCCGCGACCGGCGCCTCCAGCCCCACGAAGCGCGTGTCGATCGGCGGCCCATCCGCGAGCGCGTTCCGAGCGCTCGGCATCGAGTGCACGTCCTCCACGTGACACTGCGAGCAGCTCGCGTAGGTCTCGTGCGACATCATCTTCGCCACGCGCCCTTCGAGCACGAAGCCGTCCTGATGACACGCCACGCAGTCGAGCGCGCCCGTCTGCGTCATCGGGTGCGGCACCCGCGGTGGCGCGCCGTCGTACGCGCGTCGTTGCTCGCGCAGCGCGAGCGCCTCGCGGATCTCCTCTTCGGTCGCCGCCGGCGGCTCTTCGGTCAACGCACGTCGACCTTCGCGCGCCATCGCGCCCCACGCCGCGAGCTGCCTCGCCTCGCTCGCCTGCGCGGCGAACCCCGCCGCGAGATCCGCGTGGCTCGGCGCGCGCGGAAGATCCGACGCCACCTCGCGCGACGCACGGATCTCGAACGCCGCCTCCGGCGCGGGCGCGATCCCGGTGAAGAAGCCGATCACCGCGACCGCGAGCACCCCGGACGCGATCACCGGCACCACGCGCGCCTCGACGATCGGGCGTCGTTCGCCGACCGTCTCGCGTTCGACGCGCTTTCCCGCGTGCGGCTCGCCAC
>CALJLK010000127.1 GCA_937982655.1 uncultured Sandaracinus sp. | reverse complement strand
TGTGGAGCTCGCACGCGTCGACGGCGCGCCCGCGACGACCAGCGCGCTCGCCAATGCGTTCGTCGACGGCGGCTACGTCCGCGCGGGTGAGACGTTGTTTCGACGACTCACGGATTGAACGGCACCCGAGGGAGACAGGACGAGCCATCGAGGCTCATCGCGCGTCGTACGCACAACGAAACCCCTCGAACGCCAAGAAGGTGCGAGGGACTCCCGTCCCGTTCGGAATCTCGAGGTAGTCCTCGTGTCCCCAACGGTGCGCGTTCGTGCCTTCGTCGATCGTCTGCCACACGTGCCCACCCCGCTGCACGTAGTCGTGCGGGTCGCCTTCGTCGCGAATGCGGAGTGGGTTCTCGAGCGAAGCCTCCGACGCCCAGTATCCCCTCCCGATCGGCGCGAGGAAGTCGGCCACGAGCTCGGACGCGTTCCCCGCGAGATCGTGAAAGCCTCGCGGGTCGGCCGGACAGGTACCGACGAGCCTCGGCGGCTCTTCGGGAATGCCCGTCAACCACGCGCGCTCGCACTCCGGCCCGATCGTGAGCATCGGATCCTCCTCGCCCCACGGCCACGTCTGACCCGGATCGGGACCACGCGCTGCGTACTCCCACTCGACCTCGGTCGGAAGGCGCCCTCCGTCCCAGATGCAGAACGCCTGCGCGAGCGTCCACGGAAGGCAGACCATCGGCTGTCCATCACGCTCGCGCCCGACGAGCGCCCCGGGAGTGAACCGGGACCACGATTCCTGGCACCCAGAGCCCGTCGTCAGAGCGGGACGCTCGCCCCCCTGAAGCCGCGCCGGCTGAGCCACCAAGACGTCGCCGCTCGGGTACGTGACGCTTCGGTCGGCCAAGAGCTCCTCGTCGGGGAGCTCCCAGAACTGACGGAAGCGCCCGACCGTCACCTCGAACCGATCGAGGTAGTACGGGTCGAGCGCTACGATCCGCGGTCCGACCGGCGTGCTCGCCTCGCGGCGAGGAAAGTCACCGAACCGGAACGGAACCTCCGGGTCCACGCGGATCACGCTCGGACGTCCCCCGACGACGCAGCCCGCGAGGCGCGGGTTGTCGCGACAGGTCCGAGACACCGCCGGTGGAGGTCCCGCGTCCGCGTCCGCGTCCGCCCCCGCGTCCACCTGGGCATCGCCGGCATCGAGCGGATCCGGAAACACGCGCCCCGGCGAACCCGACGGCGGCGCGACGCACGTCACGCTCGAGGGATCGCAGATCTCGCCGCGCGACGCGCACGTCGTCCAGAGGTCGGCGCACGAACGCGAGAGCAGCATCGAGTAGTAGAGCACCCGCCCCTTCACGAAACGGATCGGGAGCTGCTGACCGACCAACACTCCCCCCGACGCGTCGAACAACCGCACCCGCGTCGTGGCGGGCACGTCGGCATCCGTCGGAAGGAGCGTCACGTTGAAGCGCCGCCCGACCTCGGTCGCACCCGGCACCTCGCTCAGCGCTCGCCGTGCCGGGTTGTCGGTGTTGGATTGGATGCGTCCCCCTTCGACCGCGAGCTCGAGCTCGACCGCTTCTTCGCCGAGCGCGTAGCCATCGATGGCGACCTCGATCACGACGCCGGTGGGCTCGGCGCACGCAAGAAGCACGAGCGGCGCGACGCGCAGAAGACGATTCATCACGAGTCGATTCATCACGAGGCGACTCATCACAAGTCTGGGAAGGAGTCTCGAGGGAGAGGATCTGGACGTCCGAACCACGCACCGAGCGCGACCGCGCCCGCGACGACCCCGACGAGCGTGAGAGCGATCGCCACACGGCGAGCACGCCGCGATCGCGGCTCCACCACGGGAGCTGGCACGTGCGCCTCGAGCGAGACGCGGGGAACGAGATCGAAGCGCTCCTCCGCCGTAGCGCCCGCGAGCAGGGTGATCGAACGCCGGCTCGCCTCGTGATCGTCGGCCCGCACCTCCACGCGACGCGCCCCCGGGTCGAGCACGAGCGTGCGCTCGGAGCCGACGCCGGGGACCACGGCGCCGTCGACAACGACTGTCGCGCTCGGCGGCGCGACCCGAACGACCAGCGTCGCGAGCGACGCGCGCAGTCGACCTCGCAACGCCTCGGCGTCGCGCACGTCCGCTTCGCTCGGCGACAGCTCGTGCAACGAATCGAGCGCTCGCAGCGCTGCGGTCGGCCGCCCGAGGCGCGCGTGCTGCACGGCCACGTTGAACGCCGTGCTCGCGCGCGGGACGAGCTCGAAGGAACGCTCGAAGTGGATCAGGGCGTCCGCGTGTGCGCCCGCTTCCGCTGCGGCGAGCCCCCGCTCGAAGAGTGCGCGCGCTCGCGCTTCGGCGGTGTCGTCCGCGACCGCTTCGTTCGGTGCCTGCGCCGCGAGAGGGCTCGGCGCGAACGCCACGAGCGCGACGCCGAAGATCGCCGCGAGCCCATCGCGACGCACACGACGCGCCCGCGCGACCTCGACGAAGGCACGCGATTCGGTTCGGTCGACGGTCGCCGAGATCGCAGACATGAGCCGCCCAACGCTGACGCACCCGCATCACACGGCAAGCACTTTCATCCGACGCCGCGCACCGAAACCCCTATTCTCGGGGGTCTTTGGTAAAGACCCCCTCCACTGGGTCAAGCTCAGCGGAGCCTCCCCCAAAACCCGCTCACATCACCAGCGCGTGCGAAGGCTCGGCTCAGACGGCCGCGCTTCGGTCGGTCCCTCGATCGGACTTTCGATCGGACGGAGCGCGCGCGCCGGATCGCTCGACGAAGGAACGTTCGTCGGAAGAGCGACGGGAGCAGGGGGTTCGTCGTCACGAGCCGGCCCCACACGCCGCGAGGTTCGACCGACGCGGTGCGAAGCGTCGCCCCGAGGTTGAGGAGGCGACGACGGCGACGCCGCCGGTGGAGGCGGCGACACGGGCGGTGGCGCAGGGGACGCTGAGCTTCCGGCACCGTCGTCCGTCGGTACGTCGTCCGTGAGCGGCGCGACCTCGGGGCGAGCGTCGTCCGCGCGGGTCGTGTCGGACGCGCGCACGTCTCGAACCGCCTCCCGCTCGAACACTGCAGGAGGGGTGCGCTCGTCGTCCCCACGCAACACGGCCCACCCGATCGTGGCGGCCGCCGCGAGCGCCAGGACCGCGGTCGCCACCACGCTCCCGCGACGCGATCGCGACGGCACGGCAGGTCGAGCGAGGTTCCGAGTCACCTGGTCGTCGGTCGCACGCCGCGCAGCTCGCGATCCTCGGCGGACGTCGGCTTCCACGTCCGTTTCCCCCACCTCCACGCTTCCACGCAGCGCCTCACGCAACCCCGCCGCGCTCCGAATCCGATCGTCGCCCTTCGACATCGCGCGCCGCACCGCCTCCGCGACGTGTGGCGCCTCCGGCAGCTCCAACCTCGGCGCGTCGTGACGCAGCACGTTCATCAACACCGCGGTCGGCGTCGGTCCGTCGAAGGGCACCCGCCCCGTCAGACACTCGAAGATCATCGCGCCCACCGCCCACACGTCGACCTCGGGCCCCGCCTCGACGTCGCCTGCCGCCTGCTCGGGCGACATGTACCAAGGCGTCCCGAGGATGCGCCCCGTCGTCGTCGAGCCATGCCCGTCGCGCAGCTTCGCGATGCCGAAATCGAGCAGCTTCGGCACCTCCACGACGCCGCGCCGCGTGAGGAAGACGTTGCTGGGTTTCAGGTCGCGATGGACGATCCCCTTGGCGTGCAGCGCCTCCAGCGCGTCCAGCACCGGGTCGATCACGCGCAGCACGCGCTGCACCGAGAGCGGTCCCTCGACGTCGAGCACCGTCGCGAGATCGAACCCCTCGAGCCGCTCGAGCACGAGGTAGAGCCCCCCGTCCTCCAACGCGCCCATGTCGAGCACGTCGACCACGTTGGGGTGCTGAAGCGACGCCGCCGCGCGAGCTTCGCGAAAGAGCCGCTCGGCGTAGCGCGGATCGTCCGCGAGCTCCGGTCGCACGAGCTTCACCGCCACGCTCCGTCCGGTCAGCGCGTGCTCGGCCGCGTAGACGACGCCCATCCCGCCGCGTCCGAGGACCGAACGCAACACGTAGCGCCCATCCAGCGTGGTCCCGAGGCGTTCGGCTTCCGTGAGGATGGGCATGTGGTTCGTGAAGGATCCGACGTCGCTCGTACCGTTCGTCACGGCCGTTCCGTCTCACGAACCTACCTCGCACCGGTACCGTGAGATCGCGGCCGACCGAGTTTGACCCCGATCGCGGAGCCTTTCATCGTAGCGCGGTGACCGGCCCCACGACCACGCTCCGGATTCCGCGAGCGCACCTCGACGCGCCGCTCCACCTCGTCGTCCTGCTCGCAGACTCCACGCGGACCCACCGACTGCCTACGTCGGGCAGGTTGGTGCTCGGCCGTGACGACGACGCCGACATCACGCTGCGAGACGATTCCGTCTCGCGTCGCCACGCGGAGCTCTCCGTGAGCCCCGAGGGTGTGGTCGTGTGCGACCTCGGCAGCAAGAACGGCACCTTCGTCGGCGCCGTCGAAGCGAAACACGCGGTCGAGGTCCTCCCCGGCAGCGCGATGCGCCTCGGCGAGGTGACGATCCTGCTGCAGGAAGGTCCGGGCGGCGTGCTCCGCGAGCCCACGAGTCGCGAGCCCCCACGACTCGACGTCCCGGTCGGTGCCGTCTCGGGCGCGATGGTCGCCGTGCATCGCGCGGCGCGCTGCGTGGCGGCCGACGACATCACGGTGCTGCTCCTCGGCGAGACCGGCGTCGGGAAAGAGGTCACCGCCGAGCGCATCCACGCGCTCTCGCCTCGCGCGAACGCTCCCTTCGTGCGCGTGCATTGCGCGGCGATCACCGAGTCGCTCTTCGAGAGCGAGCTCTTCGGCCACGAGCGCGGCGCCTTCACCGGCGCGATCGCCTCCCGCGCGGGCCTGCTCGAACAGGCGCGA
>CALJLK010000126.1 GCA_937982655.1 uncultured Sandaracinus sp. | reverse complement strand
GACCACGGCCTCGAGCTCGAGCTCGCCGCCACCACGGACCGCGTCAACGATCGCCAGAAGGGCGTGCTCTTCCGTAAGCTCAAGAGCCACTTCACGGATCTTCGCGGCAAGCGCATCGCGATCTGGGGCGTGAGCTTCAAGCCGAAGACCGACGACATCCGCGAAGCGCCCGCGCTCACGCTGATCGACGCGCTCCTCGCCGACGGCGCCGAGGTCGTAGCGCACGATCCCGAAGCGGAAGAGAACGCCAAGAAGCTCTACGGCGACCGCATCCGCTTCGTCGAGAAGGCCTACGAAGCGGCCGAAGGCGCCGACGCGCTCTGCCTGCTCACCGAGTGGCGCCAGTACCAGAACCCCGACTTCGAGCGCCTCAAGTCGAGCATGCGTCACCCGCTCCTGCTCGACGGCCGCAACATCTGGAGCTCGTACGGCCTGCGCGCGCAGGGCTTCACCTACGACGGCATCGGGGTGCAGAGCACATGAAGCTGGCCGTCATCGGCTTGGGCTATGTCGGGCTGCCGGTGGCGACAGCATTTGCGAGAGCCGGCGTGCCGACCCTCGGCTTCGACATCGACCCGCTCCGAATCGCTGGTTTGAAAGCGGGACGTGACCACACCGGAGAAACGGACCCGAGCGACCTTGCGCAAGAGTCGCTCGAGTTCACCGACGACGTGGCGGCTCTCTCGTCTGCGAACGTGTTCGTCGTCACGGTGCCGACGCCCATCGACGGCAATCGACAGCCGGACCTCGGGCCACTGCGGAAGGCCTCGCGCATCGTGGGGTCCGCCCTTCAGCCTGGGGCTCTGGTGGTGTACGAATCCACCGTCTACCCAGGGGTCACCGAAGACTTCTGCGCCCCAATCCTGGCGGAGGAATCCGGGCTGCGCGCGCACGTCGACTTCGACCTCGGGTACTCGCCCGAGCGCATCAACCCCGGCGACAAACAGCACCGCCTCTCCTCGGTGGTGAAGATCGTGAGCGGTGGCTCGCCCGCAGCGTTGGAGCGCGTGACGCGATTGTACGAGCACGTGGTGCACGCGGGACTCCATCAGGCATCGAGCATCAAGGTCGCGGAGGCCGCGAAGCTGATCGAGAACACACAGCGCGATCTCAACATCGCGCTGATGAACGAGCTCGCCGTCATCCTGGACCGAATGAACGTCCGCACGCGAGACGTGCTGGATGCGGCGGCCACGAAGTGGAATTTCCTCCGATTCACCCCCGGACTGGTTGGAGGCCACTGCATCGGAGTCGATCCATACTATCTAACGGCAAAAGCAGAGTCCCTTGGCTATCACCCCGAAGTCATCCTCGCCGGCCGTCGCATCAACGATGGCATGGGCCGATTCATCGCCCAGAAACTGGTCAAACTACTGATCACAAACAACATTCAGACCACGAGCGCGAGGGTTGCGATTCTCGGATTGACGTTCAAGGAGAACGTCCCCGACATTCGCAACAGCAAAGTCCCCGACATCGTCACCGAGCTTCACGAGTTCGGCATTCGAGCGGACGTCGTCGATCCCATGGCGGACGCGGCCGCAGTCGCCGAGGAGTTCGACCTGACTCTTCGTCCGCGAGGCGAGCTTCGCGACTTGGATGCCATCGTCCTCGCGACCCCGCACACGGAGTTCGTGCAGCACTGGGTCGAGTTGGAGGGGCTCCTCCGACCACGAGGCGTCGTCATCGACGTGAAATCTGCGCTTCCCGGCGTCCATCGAGCCGACATCACCTACTGGAGCCTCTGAGTGAACAAGAGCGACAACGAAACGGCCACTCGGGTCGTGGTGACTGGAGGAGCCGGGTTCGTTGGCTCCCATCTCTGCGATCGACTGCTCGAGCGCGGCCACCGCGTCACTTGTATCGATGATTTCTCGACCGGATCTCGAGCAAACATCGCACACCTCTCGGACCACCCCAGGTTCGAACTGCTCGAACACGACGTGACCCAGCCGTACGACGCGGCGTGTGAACAACTGTACAATCTGGCCTGTCCCGCAAGCCCGGTTCACTACCAGCGCGACCCGATTCGAACGCTCCTCACGAACGTTCAGGGAGTGCTCAACGGCTTGCGATGCGCCCAACGACACGGAGCGAGATTCCTTCAGGCCTCGACGAGCGAAGTATACGGTGACCCCACGGTCCACCCTCAACCCGAGGAGTACCACGGCAATGTGAACACCACGGGTCCACGCGCTTGCTACGACGAGGGGAAACGCGCGGCAGAGACGCTCTGTGCGGACTTCACGCGTACCCTCGGTCTCGACACGCGCATTGCTCGCGTGTTCAACACGTACGGCCCTCGGATGGCACCCGACGATGGCCGCGTAGTGAGCAACTTCATCGTGCAGGCGCTTCGTGGCGCACCGCTGACAGTGTACGGAGAGGGTTCTCAAACGAGGTCGTTCTGCTTCGTGAGCGACCTCGTGGACGGCCTCATGAAACTCATGGACCACCCTTCGGAGCGTGGACCGGTGAACTTGGGAAATCCTGGAGAGTTCACCATCGCCGAGCTCGCGCGAGAGGTAGTCGCCCTCGTAGGGGGCGACAGCACCGTGAGCCATCAGCCGCTCCCGATGGATGACCCGAAGCTTCGTCGACCTGACATCCGACGAGCGAACGAGCGACTCGGCTTCTCGCCCACGGTGCCGCTACGAGATGGTTTGGTAGCGACCATCGCGTATTTCCGACCGCTGATTGCGGAAGGCGAAGGAGGGCGTCGATGAAGACGGTGATCCTCTGCGGGGGACAAGGGACACGGATCCGCGAAGCGAGTGAGGCGCTACCGAAGCCGATGCTGAGCATCGGAGGGCGACCGATCGTCTGGCACGTGATGAAGAGCTACGCGCACCACGGCTACCACGATTTCGTGCTGTGCCTCGGCTACAAGGGCTGGCAGGTCAAGCAGTTCTTTCTCACGTATCGCGAGCAACTCTGCGACGTTCGGCTGAACCTTCGGTCGATGAAGACCGAGTTGCTTTCCGACCGAGCCGAGACTGAGGATTGGAACGTGGTCCTCGCCGACACGGGAGAGCACACGATGACCGGAGGGCGAGTCACCGCCATCCGCAAGTACGTCGAAGGAGATGATCTCTTCTTCCTCACGTACGCGGATGGGTTGTCGGACATCGACCTGCGCGCACTCGCCGAGTTCCACCGACGGCACGGCAAAGTCATGACCATGACCACCGTGCACCCGCCGGGACGATTCGGCGAACTGACGCTCGACGGAGACCAAGTCACCAGCTTTCGCGAAAAGCCTGCGTCCGCCTCGTACATCAACGGGGGTTTCTTCGTATGCGACGCCAAGCGCATCTGGGACTATCTCCCAGACCGTGCCGACTCGGTGCTGGAGCGAGAGCCACTTCAGCGCCTCGCCGAAGACGGACAACTCGTCGCCTACCGTCACCACGGCTTCTGGCAATGCATGGACACGTTCCGAGAGTTCACGATGCTCAACGACCTCTGGTCCGATGACGCGGCTCCCTGGAAGAAGTGGTGATGCAGAACCTCCTCACGTTCTACTCGGGAAAGCGGGTCGCAGTCACGGGTCATACCGGTTTCAAAGGGTCGTGGCTCACCCTCTGGCTGTCGAAGCTCGGAGCCGACGTTGCGGGCTACTCCTTGCCACCTTCGACCCGTCCAAACCTCTTCGACGACGCCTCCATCGGAGACCGTTGTCGCAGCACCTTCGACGACATTCGAGATCGCGCCCGTCTGCAAGCGTGGCTGCTTCGCGTCGAACCTGACGTCGTCTTCCACCTGGCCGCGCAGCCGCTCGTTCGACAGTCGTACGCCGACCCCGTGGGAACGTTCGAAACGAACACGCTCGGCACGCTCAACGTGCTGGAAGCCATCCGAGCGACGAAGCGGGCGATGGCGGTGGTGGTCGTGACGACCGACAAGGTCTACGAGAATCGCGAGTGGGACCTCGCCTATCGCGAGCCCGACGAGCTCGGCGGCTATGACGCATATTCCGCCAGCAAGGCCGCCGCAGAGCTGGTCATCGCGTCCTACCGACGGAGCTTCTTCCCGAAGCACACTGGAGTCCTGCTCGCGTCTGCCCGTGCAGGCAACGTCGTGGGCGGCGGCGACTGGGCTGCGGATCGGATCATCCCAGACTGCATCCGAGCGCTCGCCCATGACGAACCGATTCGTGTCCGAAGCCCACGGTCGGTCCGCCCTTGGCAGCACGTGCTCGAGTCCCTTCACGGCTACCTCGTGCTCGGTGCGATGCTGGCCTCGGCGAAGGGATACGACCACGCTCGCGCATACAACTTCGGACCAGGCACCGAGCCTGCGCTCGACGTCGGAGGAGTGGTCCAGACCGTGATCGAGGCATGGGGCGCGGGTGAGTGGCTCGACGAGAGCGATCCACACGCGGTCCACGAAGCAGGTCAGCTGCGCCTGTCCATCGAGCGAGCCGTGACCAGCCTCCCCTGGAGACCTCGGTGGACCGCCCGAGAGGCGATTCGGCGGAGCACGGCTTGGTACCGCGGACACCACGAGGGACGACCCGCCCAGGAGCTCTGCCTCTCCGACCTCACGGACTACTTGGCCGAGCCATGACACGAAGTGTCGGAGTCACGGGTGCGAGCGGATTCCTCGGAAGAATCTGCGTCCCCGCCCTCGAGGCCGCTGGCTTGGACGTTCGACCGTTGTCTCGGGGCTCGAGCCCCTTCGACCCCTGGGAGGTAGCGGATCTTCGTGGCTTGCAAGCCGTCGTCCACCTTGCGGCGGCTGGTGCCCACGGCGCACGAGACGAGCTCGACCTAGTACCCGCCAACGTCGTCGGCACCCATCGGTTGGCCGTTCGCGCGTGGCAATCGGGCAACTGTCGATTCATCTCCATCGGCTCTGCCCTCGAGTACGGAGGTCGCGGGGAGCTCGATGGACACCCTGCTCAGCCTTTCTCGCCTTTCCTCGAGACCGACCTTTGTGAACCCCGTGACCCGTACGGAGCGTCGAAGCTGGCGAGCATGGAGCTGGTTCTCGCGCATGCGCGGCGCGCCGCGCGAGACGCGATTCATCTGCGCCTGTGCGCCCTCTACGGTCCCGACGCGCCAGCCACCGACCTCACATCGTTCTTGGTCTCCGCACTCACACGAGGAACCGAGCGCATTCCGCTGACCGGCGGCGCCCAAGTGCGCGAGTGGCTCTCGGCGAAGGATGCCTCCGACGCCGTGGTCGCGGCGGTTGTATCGGAGCGGGTCCGTGGGGCGATGGTCATCAACGTCTCGAGCGGCGAGCCGATGACCGTTCGAGCACTGGCCGAGACACTGTCGGACCTGACGGGGCAGCCGCTGTCCCGGCTCGGCTTCGGCGACCGCCCGTATCGGACTGGCGAGGCGCGATACCTCGCACAAGACATCACGCGCGCAGCATCCGCGCTCGGATGGGCCCCCAGTGTCTCGACCCGAGTCGGGCTCGCGAAGCTCCTGGAGACGCGTCGATGAGGATTCTCTTCGTCACCTCGCTTTACTCTCCATTTCAGATCGAGCTCGTGCGTGAGGTCAATCGCATCTCTGGCGTCGAGATGCACGCGATCTTCACCCTCCCCCAGCGAAGCGCACGAGGCTCGCATTGGCGAGAAGTGACGTATCGGGACCTAGCCGACCGCGTGGCCGTCATCGACGAAGCCAGCAGTGACTCCGGGATCATCCGGTGGGTCCGAGATCAGATCGAACGAAGGGCGCCTGACGTGGTGCTCGCGGGGGCCATGGACGGCCCGATCCATCGAGCGGTGGACGCCCCCCGATCACGGCGCGACTACCGACTGGGCTTCTGGAATGAACCGCCCAACTTCCAGAAGCAAGGCCCCTACCGAATCGCGCGTCGCATCGGCTTCGCGCTTCGCCTGGCCAACGCCGACTTCGTGCTCGCGATCGGCGACCGCGCGCTCCGGTACTACGGCGGTCTCGTGCCTGACGCCTACTTCGTCCCGTACGGAGAAGATCTCAGCGCGTGCTTCGCGAACCCACGTCCGCCCCCACCCGACGACCGGCTCCGCTTCCTCTATTCGGGCCAGCTCATCCCGCGGCAGAACATCCGATTGCTACTCGACGCCACGCTCGACGTCCTCGCCGCGCGCGGCCCGCGCTTCACGCTCACGTTGGCGGCGTCCGGTCCGCTGCAGACGCTCGTGGATGAGCACGTCCAGAGCAACCCGACGTTCGCGTCGATCCTCCGATACGACCGCGACTACTCGTCTTGGGAAGATCGACTTCGACCATTTCGTGAGGCCGACGTGCTTCTGTACCCCTCCGCCCACGCCGGTTGGGGTCTGGTGATCCCCGAAGCCATGGCCGCGGGGTGCATTCCGATCACGACGCGCTATGTCGAGGCCGCGCGTTCGTTGGTTCGTCACGACGAGAGCGGATTCGTGATCACACCCGATCGGGCGTCGCTACGCAACGCCATGCTCCGCGTGCTCGACAACCCAGAGCTCCTGGGCCCAATGCGCACGCCCGCACTCGCATCGGCGATGAGCACCCACGCTCCCCACGCCGCGCAGCGGCTCGTGGATGCGATTCAGGGCACTCGTTTCGCGAGGTGACCGCGAGCGCCTCGGTCGAGCGCACACCCTCGTGAACGAGGTGATGCTCCAGGCCTGATCGTCTTTGGGGTTCATTGCGAGCTCTTTCGTCTTCGCGGGCGACCTGCCGCTTTCGAACGATTTCGTTTCATCGAGGAACCACTCGGGGGCGCCCTTGTCGCGGGACCCAACCGGATGGCACCTTGTCTCGATGAGGGGCCGCACCGCACAACTCGTCTTCCTCGCGCTGTTGGCGCTCGCCTGCTCGGGCTCCACCACGGAGACCGTGATCGGCCCCGCCGGGGGAATCGTCGAGGCATCGGGCGTGCAGTTGATCATTCCCCCGAACGCGCTTCGGGTGAACACGCCCATCCGAATCTCGCAGATCTCCGTCGGCCCGGAAGCCGAGTGGGACGCGCTCTCGGCCGTGTTCGAGTTCCAGCCCGCCGGCACTCGATTCGACGTCCCCGCCACGGTTCGTTTCGAAACGCGTCGCTTCGATGAGCGCGCTCTCGTCGTTTGGCAGTCGATCGGTTCGACGGATCCGTTGACCCCGACGTGGGAGGGCGCGTGGGCGAGCGCCGCCATCTCACACTTCAGCACCGGCTTCGTCGGTGTCCCCGCGAGCGAGCTCGACGCGTCCATCGATGCCGGAGTCGACGCTGCTGAATCGGAGCCTGACGCCGCGCCCGACGGCGAAGTCGACGCGGCGCCCGATGCCGCCGACGGTGGCCTGGTGGCCATCCCGGATCTCGAGTGCTGGATGGACGAGCTAGTCCCCGGAGCCACCAGCGGGTCGAACTTCATCGTCGGGCCTGGCGAACGCATCGCCTTTCTGACGGCGAGCGATGGAATGGGGGGCGTGGACGTGATGGAGCGCGTGGATGGGGCGTGGATGCGCACCAACCTTCTCGAACTGATCGACGCCAGCGCAACGCTCCATCAAGTCGCGCTCACCCAGGATGACACTGGCCGCTTGCACGCGGTTGCGGTGGTGATGCATCGATGGCGGGAGTTCCACGCATACCACCTCGCTCGAGATGCGTCTTGGAGCGTGACCCCCCTGACCGCCGACCCGCTTCCGTGTCGCTTCCCTTCCAAGACGTCAATCGCAAGCGTTGGAGGCGAGGTGAATATCATCCTTGAATGCGGACTGGGTGATTACTCGTACGTGCCGCTCCACTGCACGAACCGCGGCGGCACGTGGAGCTGCGCGTTTGTCCCCGACATCGAACGCAACCGCGTCGAGATCACTTCCGAACTGATGGCAGCACCCGACGGGCGGTTCTTCATTCTAGAGATGCACGCGCATTTCAGCGAGTTCGCCGTATGGGCCGATGGAGTCTGGTCGGGTCGACAAGACATCGGGGAGCGATGCGACTACGCGGAGGGGTGTCCCGCGGTCGGCGGCGCAGGAGGCTCGATGTTGATGGCGGGTTCGGACCCCGTTTTCTACACGATTTTGGAAGGGTTGGACTGTAGTCCGTTCCCGTCCCCACGCCGCCGCTACCCGGAACCGCAACGCCGGCAAGCGTTGC
>CALJLK010000125.1 GCA_937982655.1 uncultured Sandaracinus sp. | reverse complement strand
GTCTCGGTCTCGGTCTCGGTCTCGGTCTCCGTCTCGGTCTCGGTCTCGGTCTCTGTCTCTGTCTCTGTCTCGGTCTCGTCTCGGTCTCTGTCTCTGTCTCTGTCTCGGTCTCTGTCTCCGTCTCTGTCTCCGTCTCTGTCTCCGTCTGTGTCTCGCTCTCCGCCTCCGTCTCCAACGTCCTCGTCCCGACCTCGTGCTACCAACGCGCGATGCTCCGTGCGCGCGTGCTCTGGGTGCTCTCCGCGATCGCCGACGCCGTCGATCGACCAGCCGCACGCCGCGCCACCTACGCCACGGTCGATCCGCTCGTGCGAGGGCTCGTGCGCGGCCGCGTCGAGCGCGCCGTCGCACGCGCGCAGCTCGACGATCCGAGCGGCGGCGACGAAGCGCACGTGCATCGGCTCGCCTTCCTCGGCGTGCTCGGGGTGGACGACGGCGCGCACCACGGCCCGGACGAGGTGCGCGAACGCTACGAGGCCGCGCGCGCCTCTCTGCGCGAGCCCACGCGCTTCGGGCCGACGAAGCTGCTCGTCGTGGTGGGCACGCTCGGCGCGCTCGCGCTCGGCGCGCTCGTCTACGTGCTCACCCGTCCCCCGACCGCGCTGCGCGCGACCGCCGAAGAGCGCGCGGACGCGTGGCAGGTCGGCGGTCGCCCGCTCGCTGGCGCTCCGGAGGTGCGCGCGCTCTTCGAGGACGCGCTCCCGCGCTGGGTCGTCGCGCTCGACCGCCTGCGCGTCGCGCGCGAGCAGCGTCTCGAGCTGGGCGCATCGGCGCCGGAGGTCGCGAACCTCGACGCCCAGACCACGACGCTGCTCGCACAGAGTCGCGCTGCGCTCGGCGACGACTTCACGTCGTTCCTGCACGCGGTGCTCGATCAAGCGCGGGCCCTCGTGGAGGACGACGCGACGCCGGCCGCCGACAGCCACCTCCGCTCGATCGACGCGCTCGACGCTGCCATCGCGGAGCGTGGCCTCGGCTACTACGTCGACGCCGAGGTGCTCTCCCGCACCACGCCGGGTCCCGGACGCAACCGCGTGTACCTCTCGACCTTCACCGTCGAGCGCGTCGCGCACCACCGCAGCGGTGACGAACGTGTGCGTGTGCTGCGGCTGCGGCGTCTCGATCGGCTCGCCATCGCGCGCAACGTGCTCGGCTTCACGCGCGAGCAGGTCCGCGACGCGCTCGTGCTCGAAGAGCGCATCGAGACGCACCTCGTCGACTTCGTGCTCCCGAGCCTCGCTGACGACGCGGGCATGCCGCTCTTCGACGACGGGCCCGGCGCGGAAGGTGAGTGGGTGCGTGAGCTCGAGCGAGCCGCCGGCGAGGATGCACGCGCGCTGGCGAGCTCCGTCTCGCCGGACGCGCTCGCGCTCGGCGCGCTGCTCGCGCGACGCAAGGCGCTCCTCGACGGCTTTCAGGAGCGTTTCCCGGATCTCGTGATCACGCGCCCGCGCGGCTTCGACTTCGATCCGGAGTCGTACGCGGCGATCGCGGACCGCGTCCCGCGCGCGCAGTGGCGCGAGCTCGAGTCGATCGCGTCCGAGCTGCGCGACGACGCGCCACGGCGCGCGTACGGCGCCCTCGAGGACGTCTTCGCGCGCTCCATCGAGCGCCACGAAGCCCAACATCGGCTCGACTACGCGGCCGGCGTGATGTCGCGCGCGTTGCCGACCCTCCACGAGCGGCTCGGCAACCCGTTTCCCGGGCGTCGTTCGGAGAGCGCCTCTGCAGCGGGCGAAGACCCGCCGAGCCCGCAAGACGCGGTACCGCTCGAGAACGTCCGCGACGATCGCGCGTGGGCGCGGATCGCGGAGACGAGCGCGTACCTCAGCGAGCTCGCGCGCGCCCCCGAGGTCGCGAAGGTCAACCTCGCGCTCTTCGGTCGTCACCTCTTCCTTCGCCGCGCGTGGGGCACCGTCGAGAGCTCCAGCATCCTCGTGATCTACGAGGGCCTCGCGCGCCGCCTCACGATCGAGACGCCTCCGCTGCTCGTGCGTCGCCGCGTCGATCGCGAAGCCCTGGCGCGCCTGCACCTCGCGCTTCGTGCGCGGCCGAACGACGAGCTCGCGTCGGCCGCAAAGGAGCTGTGGGCGGAGCTCTTCGGGAGTCCGCTGCCCGAGCTGGTGCGCGAGCCCGATCCCCTCCCAACACACTGAGCGCGCTCGCGACACCGCGTGACGGAACACGAACGCAGAACGTCGCGACCGACCGCTGCGCGATCCCGCCGCGCAGACTACGCTCCTCCGCGTGCGTGACGTGACCCGCGCCCAGCTCCGGTTGCTCGACGAAGGCGGTCGAGGTGCGCTCGCGACCGTGATCCGGACCACCGGATCCGTCCCCCAGGTCGTGGGCGCGCGGCTCCTGCTGACCTCGACGGGCGAACGCGTCGGCACGGTGGGAGGCGGCGCGATCGAAGAGGACGTGCTCGCGGAGCTCCGCGCATGTCTCGTCGACGGAAAGCCGCGCGTGATCCGGCGCGATCTCGGCGGCGATCTCGGCATGTGTTGCGGCGGTCGGATGGAGGTCTTCGTGGAGCCGATCGAAGGACGCCCTCGCCTCGTGATCTTCGGCGCCGGCCACGTCGCGCTCCCCACCGCGAGCTTCGCGCGCGCGTGCGGCTTCGACGTGTGGGTGGTCGACGATCGCGAAGAGCTGAACACCGAGACGCGGTTCCCCGACTGCACGCGTGTGCTCGCGGAGCCGACCGCGGCGGTCGCTCGGGTGGCACCTCGCGACGACGACTGGCTCTTCGTGGTCACCCACGATCACGCGCTCGACGAAGAGGCGCTCGACGTCTTCGCGCGCCTCCCCCACCGCTACCTCGGGCTCATCGGGAGCCGTCGAAAGATCTTCCGCATCCTCCATCGCCTCCACGTGCGCGGTCCGCTGCCGCCGCTCGATCGTGTGTACGCACCGGTGGGGCTCGATCTGGGCGCGGTGACCCCGGAGGAGATCGCGATCAGCGTCACCGCGGAGCTCGTCGCGCTTCGGCACGGTCGTCCGGCGCGACACCTCCGCGCGGTCGACGATCCGCGTCTGCGGCGCGTGCTCGATGGTGAGCTCACGGCGGAAGCCGCCGCCGCGCTCGACGCCGCGTCGGTCGACCCGACGAATCGGTCGACCTGACGAAGGTTCGACAGAGCGAACCCTCACGCGCGACGTAGACGATCACCCCACGCGAACGAGCCGAAGTGATGCTCGCGGATGCCGCCGCCGCGTGGATGTGTCACAACGCCCCGCATGAAGCTCAGTGATCGGATCCTCGTGATCGTCGACCTGCTGATGGCTGGCCTGAGCTGTGACGGCACCATCGTCGGCGAAGAGGATCAAGCCGCGCGACGGCTGCTCGGCGAGCTCCTGCTGTGCAAGCCGGACGCGCTGCCCGCCCACGTGGAAGAACGGATCAAGGGCTTCCGCCTCATCGACTTCGACATGGACGCGACGGTGAAGGACTTCCTCTCCGATCCGCCCATGAAGAAGCGTCGACTGCTCGAGCTCATCGCGAAGCTCTCGGACGCCGACGGCCAGCACGACATGCGCGAGAGCGACTTCATCCGCGATCTCGCGCGCGCGCTCGGGATGGCGGCCGAGGAGTACCAAGACCTCGTGCTCACCATCGAGTTCGAGGAGTCGATCGACGAGCGCATGAAGAGCATGCGCGACAGCTTTCTCGAGCTGCGCATCTCGGACTTGCCGGCGCCGCCGCCGGAGATGCAGCAGCCGAACGCGGGCGGACGAAAGCGCACGCGCACCGACCCGCCGCCGATCCCGGAAGACGCACGCAAGCGCTGACGCATCCGCCGTTCTCGCCTTCGGGGCGAAGGCCCCTTCGAGCGCTCGTGTGCGCGCCCTCTCGCCGCGTCTCAGCGCGTTCTCCGACGCCGCGACACCGGCCGCGCCCGACGTCGCCGCGCGAGCACGAGGAGCCCGGTCAACGCCGAGAGCTCGGCGCCACCTCCACCGGCTGCGCAGCCGCCCTTCACGGTGCGCACGTCATCCGGAAGCGTTTCGCCCGCGTCGCGATCTCGCACCCCCGCGTCCGAGAGCGCCACACCGCCATCGACTCCGTCGCACGGGAGATCCGCTCCGTCACAGTCTTGGTCGACGGCGTCTCCGCAGGTTTCGACCGCGCCCGGATACACGTCCGCGCGCGCGTCGTCGCAATCGACGCTCGAGTTGTGGCCGTCGCCGTCGTCGTCACGCGGCGCCTCCAGGCAGACCCCGTCGCCGCAGCCCATCGCGCAGACCTCGCGCTCGAGCGTGCCGCCCACGCAGCGTCGACGCTCCGCCGCTTCGCACGTCCACGCCTCCCCGAGCCCGGCCGGGCACGCGGGCGCGACCACCGTGACGCGCACTTGAAGGATGTCGTCGCGCGGGCCGCCGCTCTCCGAGAACCACGCGACCGTCTCGCGGAGCAAGTTGAAGAACTGTGGGTAGTCGCCCGGTGCGTCGGGCGCGCGCACGGTGAAGACGAAGCGCCCGACTTCGCCCGGCGCGACCACGCGATCCACGGTCGCCGCGCGGTTGCCCGAGACCCAGCCCGCGCTCGCGATCGCGCTCGTCGCGTCACGCGGGTTGCTGGTGCCGAGGAAGACCTCGCCCGGCCGCCACGTCTGCGCGCCGGTGTTGCGCATCTCGAGATAGCCCTCGACCTCCTCGCCGGGCGCGAGCTCGAAAGGTCGGCTCGCGAGCGGGAAGGTCTGGTTCACGTACTCCGCGCGCCAATCCGGGGTCGCCGCGCCGATGTGCTCGCGGTAGCTCTCGATGAGGCTCATGTAGGTGGGCGCGTAGACGGTGCCGACTCCAGCCACGAACTTCCGGATGTTGAAGTGCAGGTGAATGCTGGTGCTCGACGACCCGAAGGCGTCGCTCACGAGCCCGAGGCGTTGACCTCGGCGCACGCGTTGCCCGCGGCTCACCGCGAGCGTCGCGGGATCCATGTGCAGGTAGTCGTAGCGCGTGCCGTCGTCCGCCGTGAGGTAGACGCTGTAGGTGCCGATGCTGGTGATCATCCCGTCCGTGGCCGCCACCGCCCAATGGGCTTTGTCACGACAGGTCTCGGGACGAATGTCCTGCCCTTGATGCCCGCGTCCTCCGGGACAGAGCGGCATCTCCCAGCTCCGCTCTTCGCAATAGTTGTCGTACCACGGATAGCGGTAATTCCGACTGTCGCACTGGCCGCCGCCGGGGCCCATGTAGCCGCCGTAGCCGTAGATCTGGCTGTTGGCCCACGCGAGCCCCTCCATCGGGAAGAGCATTCCGGGCGCGTAGACGTTGCGATCGACGCGACCTGCGCCGACGCGTGGCGCGCCCCCGCTCGGCGCCATGAGCGTGCCGGGCTCGGCGTGGGTGAACTGCGCGAACGTGACGCCCGGCGACGCGAGCGCGACGGCCGCGACGATCGCGAGCCGCGACCCGAGCGTGCGCGCACGTGACGCAGCAGACGTGAAGGCCTCGCGGCTCATCGCGCACCTCCGACCCGACGCGCGCCGCGCTCGAAGGTCTCCGGCAGCGCGACGAGCTCGTCCGCGAGCGAGAGCGCGAAGGTCGGCGCGGCGCAGCGCTCGTCGTCGAGCACGTCCGCGCACTCGACCTCCAGGCTGTAGGCCACACCTTCGTGCTCCCACGTGACCGCGCGGATGCCGTCGTTGACCGTGGTGCGCGCCGGTACCCCACGCACGCGATGCGGCGCAGGCTCCACGCGCTGAAGCTCTTCTTCCGAGAGCGCGTTCACCGCCGCGTCGGTCGCGTGCAGGTTGAGCGTCAGCCCGTCCTTCGAGTACGCGACCGCCAGCCAGCGCGGGCCCACCATGACCTGCGCTTCGGTCGCGTAGCGCTCGGGGAGCAGCAGCACGGGCACCGGTGATCGATCGACGGCGTCGCGCGACTCCGCGTCGAGCGCGGCGTACGCGGGCTCGTTGGCGAGCGGCTGCGACGTCGAGCCCGACGCCGTCGGGCCGGGATCGGTGCCGCCGCACGCCGAGGCGAACGCGAAGAGGATCGAGAGGCCGAGGCGCATGCGACGGGCATTTCGCAAGCTCCGGGCCGGGCCCGAGAACGACGTAGGCCGCACGAGACACGAACGTTTTCAAGCACTTACACGAGCGACCGCGACACCCTGACGCGGGGTCCGGCGACGCCGTCGACCAAGTCCTGGTCGGCGCCGAGTGGGCCAGACCGCGGAGAGGTCGACGCCGTCTTCGTCCGTCCCGTTCGCACCTCGTGGAGCGTGATCGCCCGGCCACTCGTCGTCGGAGCGCAGGGCAACGCCGCGCGCCCGTGACTCGAAGTGGTTCTCATTCCGCGCAGGGCGCCACGCTGGTCCCGTCGCCGATCACGATCGTGCGCTCGTCGCTGCCGACGCTCCCGCGGGTGTCTTCGATCGTCACGCGCATCACCACCTGCTCGCCGACGAGGCAGCCAGGATCGCTGAGCTGCGCGGGCCACCCGAAGTACTCGTGGGTGCCGTCGGACAGCTCCGTCATCGTGATGCGCACCGGCGCGGCGCGCGGCGGTGGTTCGCCCGTGGTGAGCGGGATGGGCTCGATGGTCAGGTTCGCGCGCGTGCCGCTCATGCCCATCACGCGGAAGCCCAGCCACACGTGGTGACCGCCTTGCGGTCCCGCGACGAGCGGGAGCGTGGTGCCGTCCGCGAGCGGCTCGAACGCGACCTCGCCGGTGCCGAGCTCGACCGTGAGCTCGCCGGGCGGATCTTCTTCTTCGCACGACGCGACGATTGGGAAGAGCGAGAGGAGGCAAGCGAAGAGCGTGCGGGACATGCGGGCTCCGAAGTGTGCGCGGGCTCGGCGGACGAGGCGAGCTTCGACGATGCAGGAAACGGAAGGCACGAACGCGACGAGCCGGTCGACGCGGAGTCGCCGGCTCGTCGCGAGGAATCCGATCGCGCCGAACGAATTCGATGGTTCGGTCGCCTGACGGCGACGCTCACGGTGCCGCGGGTCGCTCGGCCTGGCGGCCGGCTCCAAAACGGCAATTGGCTTGGTTCGGTCGCCTGACGGCGACGCTCACGTGACGTCGGGTCGCTC
>CALJLK010000124.1 GCA_937982655.1 uncultured Sandaracinus sp. | reverse complement strand
CCCCACCGAGTCGAGCGAGCCTCCGCCCGAGTTCTACTTCCGCACGAACGAGCGCCGTCACGACCTGCTCGCGAGCGAGCTCGCGAACCTCGGCGGCGCGGTGGTCGGCGTCGGATCCGATCAGCTCTACACGCTCGCCGCGCAGACGCGCGCGTCGCTCGTCGTCGGCGTCGACTACGACGAACGCATCCCGCTCGTGCACGCGATCTACTCGGTGCTGGTGCCGGAAGCGGAGACGCCCGAAGCGCTCACCGCGCTCTTCTCCGCCGCGAACGCCGAGAGCACCCGCGCGCTCCTCGACACCCGCCTCGCGAACCACCCGCGCAAGGACGAGGCGCTCCGCCTCTTCGATCGCCTGCGCGACGATTGGGAGGGCTATTTGCCGGGCGTCTCGCGTCGCGTGCGCCAAGGCGTGGTCGGGAGCTGGCTCGCCGATCCCGCGCACTACGCACACGTGCGGGCGCTCTTCCGCGCGGGCCGCGTCGTCGCGCGTTGCGGTGATCTCACGGGCGAGACCACGGTGCGCGCGGTCGGCGCGGCGCTGCGCGAGCTCGGCGTGCCAGTGCGCGTCTTCTACCTCAGCAACGCCGACCAGTTCTTCCCCTACGCCGCGGGCTTCCGCGCGAACCTCGACGCGCTCCCCACCGACGATCGCAGCGTCGTGGTGCGCACGCTCCGCCACCCGCGCCTGCCGAACGCGACCAACGATCGTTGGCACTACGTCGTGCAGCCGGTCTCGGATCTGCGTGCCCGTCTCGAGACCGGAGCGTACGTACGCAGCCAGCTCCTCGCCGAAGATCTCATCCACGCTGGTCGCGGCCGCGAGGGTGGCTTCTCGCGCCTCGACGAGACGGTGCCCGCGTTCGTGGCGAGCCGCCGCGCCGCGCGAGCCGACGCGGAGTGATGCGCGTCACTCCACGACCCACCAATGCAGCGACGCGGCGGGTCGATCGCGTGAGGTCTCGATCCGCGACCCGCCGCGCACCGCGACCTCGAAGGTGACCTCTCCCGCGGCGCTCGCGGGCAACACCACGGCGCTCGACCACACCCCGTCGATCCGCACGCGCATCCGCACCGGGTGCGAAGCGGCGTAGCGATGGACGAGCCGCGCGCCCGCGGCGCGAGCCTCGAAGCGCTCTCGCAAGACGTCGCGCCCTCCGTCGCGCACCGTCGTGCTCCCGCGCTGCCACGAGTGCAGGCGGTTCTCGACCCAGCCGTAGGGGGTGCAGCGGTATCCGTGTGCTTCTTCCGACTCCAGATCCGCGACGTCGAGCCCGTCGACGGCGCTCCCACCCACCGCGCTCCCGTCTACCGAACCGTTCTCCGGCGCATCGGTCGACGCACCCCGACGCGCGGCTTCTCGCAGCTCCATCCGCGCGCCTCCGACGATGGTCGTCGGCTCGGGCACCACGCTCGCATGCACGGTGCGCCCGAGCACGTGGTGCGCGTTCCACCAGTGCGGATAGATCACGAAGTGGGTAGGGTATTCCTCGTCGGTGAGGCGCTCGAGCATCTCGTGCTCGGACCCGAGCCCACCGAGGTAGTAGGGAACGTTGCCCTGCGTCGTCAGCCCCACGAGGTCGAAGGTCGCGCGCTCTCCGAGGTACGCGAGCACCCCGGCGTCGTTGAGCGCGATGCGGGCGTCCGCCGGGAGCTCTCGAATCGCGGCGGCCATTTCGACGTGCTGATGACCGATCTCGAAGCTCGCGCGCGCGTAGTCGCGTCGCGCGGTCTCGTAGGTCGGCACGAACGCGGCGATCGCGAGCGGCGCGGCGAGCCACCCCGCGAGCGCGCGTCGATCGCGGGTCACGCGCGCGCTGCGCGACGCGTACACCGAGAGCCATCGCTGAGCGACGTGCTCGACCGCGGCGACGACGAGCACCACGAGCAGCGGAGCGAACGGGAAGAGGTAGCGCGCGCGGTGCGTGTCGAAATGCGTCGAGGTCGCGACCGCGAAGAACGCCGCCGCGAACGCGCCGAGCAGGAGGGTGCGCACGAGCCGCGTGTGAGCGGAGGCGCGCCGAGCCGCCGACACGACGAGCCCGAACGCCGCGAGCGCGAACGGTGCGTAGGGCACGAGGACGTCACGGCGGTTCCCGGGCACGTCGCCGAGCAGGTACCCGAGCCCGAGCTCACCGTTGTCCTCGATGCGCCCGAGCTTCCGAGCGAGCGTCTCGTAGGGCATCGCGAAGACCCACTTGAACGCCGCACCGTTGGTGCGTGAGCTCCCGGTCGACCACCACCAGAAGAGCGGCGGCGCGACGACGCCGAGGAGCGGTAAGAGCGCGAGCGCGCGACGTCCACGCACGAAGGTCAGAAGGAGGCTCGCGAGGAGCGCGAAGCCGGTCGCTTCTTGGCGCGTGAGCGGGAGCAGAAGCCCGAGCCAGGCGAGCGCGACCGCCAAACGACGTCCCTCCTCGCCACCGACGGCGAAGCGCGCGAGCTCCCCCGCCATCGCCATCACCAGCGCCGCGCAGAGCGCGGCCTCCATGCCGCTCGCGAGGTGCCATTGCAGCCAACCCCACGACGCGAGGGTGAAAGGGACGGCGTAGGACGCGACGCGACCGACCCCCACGCGTCGTGCGAAGCGTCGCGAAGCGGCGAGGAAGAACGCGCTCGCCACCAGACCGAGCAACACGGACCCGAGAAGCCCCAGCCCGACGAGCTCGAAGGGTGCGAGCAGGAGCACCCACGTGAGCGACGACGCACCCGACGAGGGGGGCGCGCCGGGCGAGTACGCGAACGGGTGACCTTCCGCGACCGAGCGCGCGTACTGCAAGTGGATGTACGCGTCGTCGAGCGGCGCGACGAAGCGTCCGTCGTTGACGAGCATCGCGGAGACCAGGAACGGCCCCTGCGCGGCGAGCGTGAGCGCGAGCCAGCCGAACGCCGCGACGACGTGTCTCTTTCGCTCTGGATTCGACCCCCGCACCTGGCGTGCTCCCGCATCGCGCATCGCACCCAGGCTGGGCGAAGGCAAGCGCGATCACGCCCCGCGGTGCGCGGGAACCCAGCTCGGAAGCCAGCTCGATCCGCCGCTCAGAACCCGACGCGGTCTGCTTCCGGCTGCGGGAGCTCGGTCGAGAGCGCGATCATCGGAAGCCCTTGCTGCGCGCGGTAGGCGGCGTAGTAGCCGAGCACGCGGCGCACGTAGCGGTGGGTCTGATCGAACGGGATGTGCTCGAGGAAGGCTTCCATCGGCATCGTGGCGGGGCGATCGCGGAGCCAACGACGCACGTTGTGCGGGCCGCCGTTGTAGCTCGCGATCGCGAGCGGCAGGTGGCCGTCGAAGCGCTCGATGAGCGAGCGCAGGTACCACGCCGCGTAGTCGAGGTTCACCTCGGGATCGAGGAGCCACGCCGTCGTGTAGTCCGCGTCGCCCTTCGCGCTCGCGATAAGCGCGCCCGTGCGCGGCATGATCTGACAGAGCCCGATCGCGCCCGCGTAGGACACGATCTCCTTCTGATAGACCGACTCCACGCGCATCACCGCGAAGAGCAGGTTCGGGTCGAGCCCGTGGCGTCGCGCGGCCGCTTCGACCTGCACCTCGTACGCGCGCGGCAGCGCCTCGACGGCGGAGATTCCACCGAAGCCGGTGCTCACACCGTAGTCGCCGATCGCTTCGCCGATCGCGACGAGCTCCGCGCGGGAACGCGCGTCGAGCGAGCGGCGCGCGGCTTTCACGGGGAAGGGCACGAAGCTCCGCGGACGCTCGGCGTCGCGGGCGACGCTGCTGAGGCCGGTGCGACGGATCGCGCGGCCACCCGCCTCGCGCCACGCGAGAAAGGCTTCGTAGAGCTGACGACCCGCTTCGTCCGCGTCGCCCAGGCGGAGCAGATCTTCTGCGCGTCCGAGCCACGGAAACGCCTCGCCGTGTGCGGTGACGATCGGCGCGAGGCGAACGGCGAGCGCGTCGAGATCGCGCGGCGTCCGCGCGGGGAGTGGAGGCAGCCGAGACGGATCTACGGTGCCTTCGAGACCACGCGTCGTCTCCGCGCTTCGGTCGACTGCGACCGCGCCGAGCGAGGCGAGCCGCGGCGGCTGCACGATCGCGGGCGGGAGCGGGGCGAAGTCGAGCGGTGACAGGAGGGCGTTCGCCGTGCTCGGGGGCGCGTCGAGCGGCGCGTTGGCGTCGAGCGCGGGCGCACCGTTCGCGAGCGCACCGTTCGCGAGCGCACCGTTCGCGAGCGCACCGTT
>CALJLK010000123.1 GCA_937982655.1 uncultured Sandaracinus sp. | reverse complement strand
CTGAAGGACGGCGAGAAGCCGAAGTACGAGCCGATCAACAACCACGACTTCTTGTTGCAGCGGCTCCGGGAGATCGGTCTCAAGGCGAGCTGAGCGAGCATCGGAAACGACGAAGAGAGGCTCTCGGTCGGGAGCCTCTCTTCGTCAGAGCGTTCGCGCGGTTCCGCCTTCGATCCCCCGCCGCGCGGCGGCGCCCGCGAAGGCGTCGGGAAGGGCGCTCGCGATCACGAGACCGTCGAGCTCGATCGCAGCGAGATGCAGCAGCGCGCCCTCCGCGTCGGGCTCCACGCCGTGACCGTGAAGCGGGTCGCCCACGAGCGGATGACCGACGTGCGCGAGGTGCACGCGCACCTGATGCGTGCGTCCGGTTCGTGGGCGCGCCTCGACGAGCGCGTGTGCGGGCCCGATCGCCACGCGTCGCAGCGACGTGAAGGCGTCCTTCCCATCCGCCACCACCACCACGCGGCCGCGCGCCTTCACGTAGCGCATCGGCGCGTCGACCGTGGTCGACTCCCACGTCGGGACGCCCTGCACGAGCGCGAGGTAGCGCTTGCTCCCCCGCGCGAGTCGATCGCTCCAGGGCGCGACGAGCGACTTCTTCGTCACGAACAGACACACCCCGCTGGTGCTCGCGTCGAGCTGATGCACCGCCCAGGTCGGACGACGGAGCTGCACCGCCAGCGCGTGCTGGACGCAGCGTGGATCGTCGAGGTCGCGGCCGGTGGTCGGAAGTCCCGTCGGCTTGTCCACCGCGACGAGGCCGTCGCGCTCGGTCAACACGCGTAGCACCGCGCGAGCATGCGACGACCGCGTCCTCGGCGCGAGCGTGGGGCCGTGCTTCCCCTCGCACGGTGGCCGTCGTAGGGTCGCGCCCAGCCGAACGATCTCCGCGCGCACGCACGGACGTCGTCGGACACCTGCCCGCGGAGCTCGGCACGAGCCGCGGGCGTCTTCTTCGAGCGGAGAAACCATGTCTCAGATCCCCACACGCGGCCCGCGACGCCGCGAGGTGACGCCAGAGGGCAGCGGCATCCCGCGCGCGCTCTCCACGCTCGGCCTCGTGTTGGTCGTCGGCCTCGCGGTCACCCTCGTGCACGGCCTCGGCGGCACCAACCCCTTCACTCCCGCGGGCCACGAGGGCTACATCTTCCACCAGCCGCTCGCAGTCGGTCAGCGCGAGTTCATCGAGGTGCAGCGCGGCCCGACCTCGACGGGTTGGCGCTGGCGTCAGTACGTGACGAACGTCGACATGCGCGTCGCGACCTACACCGAGCAGATGCAGATCTTCAGCTCGGACAACCTCGAGGTGAGCTTCGAGGCGCACGCGCGCATTCGGCTTCGCCGCGGCACCGCGCGCGAGATCGTGGAGCGCTACAGCGGTGCCGACTGGTACGCGAACAACGTGCGACGCCCCTACGTGACCGCGGTGCGCGAAGAGGTACGGCAGCACGAGGCCTTCACGATCAAGGATCGCAGCGTCCAGATCGGCGAGTCGGTGCTCCGTCGTCTGCGCGCGGAGTACGACGGGACGCCCTTCGAGCTCGTCTCGCTCTCCATCGGCAACATCTCGTATCCGGAGTCGGTCACCGAGCGCGTGGTCGCGAACCTCGCGGCCGAGCAGCGCCGGCAGCGTCGCGAGGTCGAGCTGCGGATCGCCTCGGAGAACGCGCAGATCCGCGAGATCCGCGCGCGCGGCGAGGCGGAGGCGCAGCAGATCGAGCAAGAGACGCTGACGCCGCTCTTCGTGCAGCACGAGGCGGCGGATCTCTACCGCGCGCTCGCGGACGAGACGGCGGACGAGGACGGCGTGTCGCAAGCGCGCGTGGTGGTGGTGCTCCCGACTCGTACGGATCGCGCCGGCGTTCCCCGCATCTTCGAAGGAGGCGCCCGATGAACCGCGCAGCTCGATTCTTCCCGCTCGTCCTCGCGCTTGCGCTCGTCGGATGCGCGAACGAGACGACGCCCGAGGGCTTCGTCGGCTACGTGCACCACGTGCCGCTGATCTTCGGCAAGGGCGGCTTCGTCGGCACCCAAGTCGGCCCGACCTCGACCGGCGTCGTCTGGCGCCAGTACGTCACGAACGTCGACGTGCGCGCGAAGAACTACACCGAGGAGTTCCACATCCTCTCGCGCGACAACCTCACGGTCGGCTTCGAAGCGCACGCGCGCATCGCGATCCGTGGCGAGGCCGTACGTGACCTGATCGAGCGCATGGGCTCGAGCGATCCCACCGGTCAGACCGAGTGGCCCGAGTGGTACGTGCGCTCGGTGCGTCAGCCGTACCGCAGCGCGGTGCGCGACGTGGTGCACGAGTTCGACGCGTACGACATCCAGACCAAGACGCAGGAGATCAGCACGCACATCCTCCAGCGCCTTCGCGACGAGTACGCGGACACGCCGATCGAGTTCGAGTCGATCAGCATCGGCAACCTCACGTACCCGCAGGCGATCAACGAAGAGATCCAGCGCAAGCTCGCGGCCGAGCAGGATCTCGAGCGCATGGAGCGCGAGCGGCAGATCGCCGAACAAGAAGCGCAGATCGTGGTGACCAACGCACGCGGTCGCGCGGCCGCGCAGCGCATCGTCAACGAGACGCTCACGCCGCTCTACGTGCAGCACGAGATGCTCGAAGGCTTCCGCGAGCTCTCGCGTTCCTCGCGCGTGACGGTGATCGCGGCGCCGACGAGCGACAACGGAGGCTCGCCGGTGGTGCTGGGGCTCTGATCGCCAAAGGCTACGAGCGACGACAGAACGACGCCGCACGGGTGCTCTCGTGCGGCGTCCTTCGTTGGGCTCGTTCGTACGGCTGCTTCTTCGGACCGAACCTCGAACCGAGCCGTGTTGGGCTACGCTTCTGCGGGTGAGCGCCCTCGATGCGACGCCCATGAGCTACTCCGACTACCTCGCGCTCGAGCAGACGTCGGAGACGAAGCACGAATACGCGAACGGCTTCGTGTACGCACGTGCCGGTGGAACCGTCGAGCACGCGCGGCTTGCGACGAGGTTAGGGTGGTTGCTCGGCAATGGCTTGAAGGGCCGACCCTGCGACACGTTCGGCTCCGACCTTCGCGTTCGCATCGCCGCAACCCTGCGTTCCACGTATCCCGACCTCAGCGTGGTCTGCCACGAGCTGAAGCGCGCGAGCGACGACCCCGACGCGATCGTGAACCCGACGCTGCTCGCGGAGGTGCTCTCGGACTCGACGGAAGCGAGCGACCGCGGAGAGAAGTCGGCGGCTGACCCCGCCGACTCGGTGGAGCAATGGGCGCACTACCAGCGCATCGAGTCGCTGCAGGAGTACGTCCTCGTCTCGCAGCGTGAGCGGCGGGTCGAGGTCTTCCGACGCGCCGACGAAGGCTGGACCTACGCCGCGTACCACGAGGGCGAGGTGGAGCTTCGATCGCTCGGCGTGATGCTCTCGATCGAGGCGCTCTACCACGACCCGCTCGCGAGCTCGCCGAGCTGAACGCGAGAGCTTCGAGCCGCGCTGCAGTGTCGGAGCACCCGCCGAATCACCGTCGCCTCCGAGCCGCACCGCCCAACCGCGCTACGCTTGTCCGACATGGCCCTCACGCGCATCCCCCGGCGGACCCTCGAACAGATCGGCAACGCGACCTGGCGTACCACGGTGCGACGTCTTCGGCGCGGCCCCGCGCGCCCGAGTTGGTCGTTTCGCTACGAGGCGCTCGTCGAGCTGTTGCGCATCCAGTTCGGGGTCGACGCGTCGCCGCAAGCCATCCCGACCCCGCGCGCGCTCGCGCGCATGCGCAAGTCGATGGACGCGGTCGGCGCGCGCGAGGTGAAGCGCGATCGGACGGTGCGCGAGAAGCTCGAGCTCCGCGGGGTGCCGGCGCTGCGTGTCTTGCCCAAGCGCCACGGCACGACCGAGCCGCTGCCCACGCAGGGCACCGTGCTCTACCTGCACGGGGGCGGCTACGCGCTCGGCAGCACGCGCTCGCACCTCGGGCTCTTCGCGAGCCTCGCGCACACCGCGCACACCGAAGTGGTCGGCATCGACTACCGCCTCGCGCCCGAACATCCCTGTCCGGCCGGCATCGAGGACGCGCGCACGGCCTACGAGGTGCTGCTCGAGAATCGTCGCCCCGAAGAGATCGTGATCGCGGGCGACTCCGCGGGCGGCGGGCTCACCGCCGCCACGCTCTGCGCGATCCGCGACGCGGGGCTGCCGATGCCCGCGGGCGCCGCGCTGCTCTCGCCCTGGCTCGATCTCACCCACGACTCGCCCGCGAAGAGCACACGCTACGACTTCATCTTCCCCGAGCGCAGCGTGCCCTTCCGCGAGGCCTACGGCGCGACGCTCGGCCTCGACGATCCTCGCGTCTCGCCGGTGAACGCGGATCTCTCGAACCTGCCGCCGCTGCTCGTGCTCGCGGGCGCGGTCGAAGCCATCGCCGACGACTCCGCGCGCTTCGCCGAGCGCGTGCGTGCGCACGGCGGTCAGGTCGAGCTCGTGATCGAGCCGGACGAGATCCACGTCTACCCGATGTTCTCCGACGTCAGCCCGCGCGCGCAGTCGGGGCTCGCGAAGCTCGCGCGCTTCGTGCGCACGCGAACGGCCGGCTGAGCGCGCTTCGCGAGCGCGTTCACGATCACGTTCACGTTCACGTTCACGTTCACGTTCACGTTCACGTTCACGTTCTCGTTCACGTTCACGTTCACGTTCACGTTCGCGCGCACGCGTTTCGCGATCCCGTAGCGATCACGATCGCGTCGACGTCACGATCGTGCGATCTCACGACGGAGCGCCCGATCAGAACGCGCTCGTCGCGCCTTCGTCGCCGAAGCCGAGCAGCTCGAGCGTGTGACCGCCCTGCGCGCGATCCACGAGCTTCACCATCGCGGTCAGCGGCACCTCCGGGTGCCACCACACGTCCGCCGTGATCTCGGCCTGCAGGAAGCGCATCGTCTGCTCGCCCTTGAAGCTGCCTTGGAACGTCCCCGCCGCGACCGTCACGTCCTCCTGCGGCCCCGAGATCTCCGTCCGCAGCATGGTGTCGAGCCACTGCCCGAGCATCGGCGCGTAGTTGCCGAGCAGGCGCGTCGGGATGTCTTCCACCTCGCTCCCGTTCTTGAACGCGAGCGCGAGCAGCTCCTTCGTACCGTCGGGGCGCGGACGCACCCGCATCCGCACGTGGCGCACGTTCTCGCGGCGCCGGTCGGTGATCTCGAGCCACCACGAATCGCCCTCGCGATCGACGATGCGGTACTCGACCGTCGAGCGGCCTCCCTCGCGGTAGCTCACGCCGTAGCGCACCCACTGGCCGATCGCGGGAGCCTTCGGCGCGGTGCCGAGCGCGGGTGCGGCGAGGGTGCGTGCGCTCTGCGGCGGCGCCTCTTCGGCCTCGTCCGCTTCAGCGCTCGGACGCGTCGGACCCGCGGCCTTCGTCGGCGCCTTCGCGGGCTCACGCGTCGGCGGCGGGTCGTCCGATCGCGGCTCGTCGCTGGAAGAGCACGCGAGCAACAGACCGACGATCAGGACGGGCAACCACGGAGCAGCACGCATCCGGCGGACCGTGAAGGGCCGAGACCGGATCGGCAAGCACGCGAGCACGGATCGACCGCGTTCACCAACGCACGTGCAGCCCGAGCCCACCGGGCGACGGACCGAGCGCGACCTCCGGCTCTGGCAGCGCGTCGGTGCCGGGCGCGAGATCTTGCAGCTCCGGGTAGTCGTCCGCGCGCGGCACGTAGCGCGCGCCACACATCATCCCGCGCGCTTCTTCCCACGCGCGCACGGCCGCCTGCGGCGTCGAGAGGATGCGGAACTCGCTGAGCAGGAGGCCCCCCGCGATCATGCGCGTGGAGAGCCACCAGTCGCGGTACTTCACGCTGAAGTACGTCCCGAAGCCGCCGCTCCAGAGGAAGACCGGCAGGTGCGCCATCGGTCCGCGCCCGAGCGCTTGTCGGTCCGCGGCGCGCTCGAGCAGATCCAGGCCATAGCGCAGCTTCTCGCGACGCTCCTCGGGCGTCGTGTCCGCGTGCCGCCGAAAACGTTGCGGCGCGAACGCGGCGACGTGGGGGATCGCCGTCACCTGCACGAACGAGAGCCACGCCCCCGTCGACGCGATCGCGTTCGGCAGCACCGGCTCGTCGCTCGTCAGCGTCATCGTGGTCTGAAACGTCGCGACCCCGAGCCAGAGCACCATCTGCCCATACCACCACAGACGCGCGCGCCGTTTCCCGGATTGAAAGCGTCCGTCGAGCCAGTCGAGCCGCACGCGGACCTCGTCGTCGGTCAGCTCGTTCACACACCCGCTCGGATCCTGCGCGCGTGCCGTCGTGCCGGAGACACCGGACGCGATCACCGCGAACAACACGAACGTCCGAAAGAAGCGCCCCACGCCGGCGGGACCCTACGCGAGTCCGTGGCTTCGTTGAAGCGCGTTCTATCGGCTCGTCTCCGCGCACCGCCATGACCACGCTCGCGACGCACCGTGCCTCCGAGTCGAAGTACACGGCGTCGGCGACCAGACTCGCTTGGTGCGCGCTGACGGTCCCGTCCGCGGCGGATCGCTTCGGAGCCATCGCGGCCTCTGGTGATATGCTGCGCTCCGTGCTTCGCGCGTCGATCGTCCTGTCGATGGTGCTCTCGCTCGCCTGCGACGACGAGCGCCCGCCTCCCGACCGCGGCATCCCGCTCGCGAGCGCTCCCGCGACGCCGACGACGGGCCCCGACGTGTTCGAGCGACCCCGCCCCGATCCCCGCGTGACGCCGAGCGATCCCTTCGTGCCGAGACCACGGAGCGAGCGGGTGCTCGTCGAGACGCCAGGCACACCCGCCACCGCACCTGCCTCGGAGAGCGCGCTCGTCGCGGAGCTGCGCGCGGCGGCGGGAACCCCCGAAGGCTGCGGCGAGGTTCCAGCGCTCGAGGGCGTGCTGCGCATCCCGCTGCGCGCGACCGTCGCCTCGAACGGCTTCGTCACCTCGGCGAGCGTGGGCGGCAACCTTCCCGGCGCGGTGCGCGTGTGCATGGAGGATCGCATCGAGCGTCACCGCTTCGCGAGCGCGCCGAGCGGGCTTCCGCAGAGCGTGCAGGCGGAGCTCGTGCTCGACGCGCGGCGTACGACGATGCAGGAGACGACCGTCCGCGAGGAGCGCACCGGCTCGTGGGGCACCGGGTTCGAGCTCCAGCCCGGGCAGACCGCGGCCGGCAGTCCCGCGCGCGAGATCACGCCCGCGCCGGGCGCCCGCGAGATCGCGCCAGCGGCGGGCGCGCGTGAGATCGCCCCCGCGCCCGGAGCGCAGGAGATCGGCGGGCCGTCCGGCGTGACGATCATGGGCCCGACGGGGCGCGCGATCGGCGATTAGCTCGCTCGTCGGTGGTGCGCTCGTCGGTGGTGCGCTCGTCGGTGGTGCGCCCGTCGGTGGTGCGCTCGTCGGTGGTCCGCTCGTCGGTGGTGCGCTCGTCGGTGGTGCGCTCGTTCGTGCAGACGCAGCGACGTCGCAGCGACGTCGTCACCGTCCGAGCATCAGCGGCTCGCGCGCCGCGAGCTCCAGTGTCACCACCCCGCCAGGTCCGACCGTCCAGCGACGCGCGTCGTTCTCGTCGAGCAGGTTGCGCAGCGTGACGCCCACCGCGAAGCCTGTCGGCACCTCCGCGCGGCTCGCCTTGAGCGCGTGCGTGTTCATCGCGATCACCACCCGGTCGTCCTCGAACGCGCGCTCGATCGCGAGCATCCCGGCGTCGTCCTCGTCGCTGCGGCCGCCGTGCTCGCTCGCGTAGCGCACGCGCTGGTTGCCACGCCGCAGCGCGAGGTGCGCCATGCGCAGATCGACCAAACGTCGAATCCACACGAAGGTCTCGGTGTCTGTCGGATAACCCGTGTCCCAGAGGCGCTCGCGGCTCTCGCCGCCTCCTTGGCCGACGAGCTCCTGCTCCGTGCCGTAGTACACGAAGGGGATGCCTTCGCCCGCGAGCACGAGGAGCAGCGCGAGGGCCGCGGAGTCGAAACGATCGAGCTCGCCGCGCAGACGCCAGGTGTCGTGGTTGTCCGCGATGAGCCCGCGCGCTTCCCAAGGTGAGATGCCGATTCCGTCCGGATGCTCGAAGGGTCGATAGCCCTCGCGGTCGGTCTCCAGCGCGGGCACCGCGGTGCTAGGCGCGCGACCGTCGAGGATCACTCCGTCGACCACGTCGAACTTCAGCTTGAAGTCGAAGACGGAATCGAGGGTGTCCGTCTCGCCCGTGTAGCGCGCGAGCTCGAACGCGCTCTGCGTGAAGACCTCACCGAGCAGGAGAAAGTCGTGTTTGCCACGTCGCGAAAGCTCGCTCCGGATTCGCGCGCAGAACGTCGGCCAGAACTCGTCCTCCACGTGCGGCACCGCGTCGATGCGGAAGCCGTCCACGTCGGTCTCCTCCACCCACCGCACGTAGGTCGCCACCAGCGCGTCCATCACGTCGTCGCGCGCGCCGTCGAGGTCGCGCAGCCCGGTCGGGAAGTCGCCGAACATCTTCTCTTCCGGGATGCCGACGTTCCCGAGCCCGCGTCGACGGAAGTGCTCGTCGCCGAGCACCCACGGCCGCAGGTCCGCGTCGAAGAGCGTCACCTCGTGCGTCCAGACGAGCGGCACGTCGTAGCCCTCGGCGCGATACGGCGGCTCGATCTCGTTCGGCTCGATGGTGCCGCTCGCGTCGAGGTCGTAGGAGAACACGCGCCCCGCGTGGTTGGTCACCACGTCGACGATCACGAGCAGGTCCTCTTCGTGCGCGCGCCGCACCAGCCGTCGCAGCGCGATCAGATCGCCGAAGCGTGGGTTCGGGCGCGTGAAGTCGGTGCCCCAATACCCGTGGTAGCCGTCCTCGCGTTCGGTGCGGTCGACGTTCGCGACCAGCGGCGATAGCCAGATCGCGGTCGCGCCGAGCGCCTTCACGTAGTCGAGCCGCTCGGTGATCCCGTCCCAATCGCCGCCCTGATGACGCACGAGATCGTCCGGCTCCGGCCCGATCCCGTCGAGCACGTCGTTGCTCGGATCGCCGTTCGCGAAGCGGTCGACCACGATCTGGTAGACGACCTGGTCGCGCCAGTCGGTGACGTGTGTGCGCAGCTCCGGACGCTCGGTGTCGGGATCGTCCCCCGTCGCACAGGCGAGCGCGAAGAGTGAAGCGAAGAACGAGCGGCGCACGGGAGCAGTCTTTCGGGCGGAGCGGGGGACGGGCAAGGGCAGAAGGGCCGACCCGTGCCGAGGCGTAGCCGTGATCGCGTCGCGGTCGGTTGCGGTCGGTCGTGGTCGTGATCGGCGACGTGATCACGTGCTCGGCGACGTGCTCGGCGCCGCGACCGCCGACGTCGAGACCCGCGCGGCGTCGTCGTGTCGACCCGTCGTCCACGAACGAGAACGCCCTCTCGATCGCTCGAGAGGGCGCCTTCACGTCGCCACCGCGCGCTCAGGGCGCGGTGCCGAGGATTACGAAGCTCCGCGCCGGCAGCTCACGAGAGCCGCCGCTCACCGCGCCGCCGTCCACGAGGTCTTCGTAGCTGCCGGCCGGGATGGACACCGTGCGCGCCGCGTCCGCCTTGTTGATCGCGACGAGCACGTCGTCGTCGCCGCAGCCGGTCATCCGATAGACCCAGGTGTCGGCGTCCGAGCTCACCGTCACGCGCCGCCCGCGCCCGAGCACCGGGTACGCGCCACGGATCCGCCCGAGCGCACGCACCTTCTCGC
Organism: uncultured Sandaracinus sp.; assembly: GCA_937982655.1. Taxonomy (GTDB): domain Bacteria; phylum Myxococcota_A; class Polyangia; order Polyangiales; family Houyiibacteriaceae; genus JACKEH01. Next base: position 11,489 of record CALJLK010000123.1, on the reverse strand, counting down.
GCAGCGCGCGCTGGTGCTCGTTCAACGAGCCTTCCGTCCACGGCATCATCCGCCGATTGTCCGGATCCCCGCCGCCCGCGAGCCCGATCTCGTCGCCGTAGTACATCAGCGGAATGCCCGGGTTCGTGAACATCACCGCGTACGCGACCCCGAGCCGCTCGTAGGGCTCACGGGCAGTGGGCTGCGCCGGTCGCCAGTTCCAGCCGTTGTCCGGGTTCGAGCCCTCGCGACAGTTGGTGATCTCGCGGCTCGCGAAGTGGATGGGACGCGGGATGTCGTGGTTGCCGATCCACGTCGTCATGATCGAGCCCGCGCCGTAGAAGCCGTCGTTTCCGTCCATCCAGGTGCTGAACGCGCCGAGGTTGCCGCTCGGCGTGAAGAGCGCCTCGCAGAGCCGCGCCTTGAACGGGAAGTCGAACTGTCCGTCGAGCATGGTCTCGGGATCGACGTAGCGACGGAGCAGGTCGCGGTCGTCGTACGCGAAGGTCTCGCCGACCAAGTAGAAGCGGTCCGCCGGCGCGTCCGTGATCTCGGCGTTCAAGCGAGCGCGCAGCTCCGTGAGCCACGAGAGCGGCACGTGCTTGATCGCGTCGAGGCGGTAGCCGTCGATGCCGAACTCCTTCGCCCACCAGACCGCGTCGCTCACCGACCAGTCGCGGGCGTCCGGATTGTCGAAGTCGAACGCAGGGAGATAGCTCGTGAACGAGCAGCGGGTGCTCCAAACCGGGTCGTCCCAGAGGTTCTCGGGACCGCACGGCCGGATCGGGTCGACGAACCACTCCGGGTTCTCCCGGAAGAGTGGGCTTTGATCGTCCACGTGGTTCATCACGTAGTCGAAGAGCACCTTGATGCCGTCCCCATTGGCGCTCGTCGCCGAATGGGCGGCGGTGATCATCGCGCGAAGGTCTGCCTCGTTTCCGATCCGGCTCTCCACCAGAGGGCGCGGGAAGGGGTTGTCCGGATCGGTGTAGTTGATGTCAGCCGGGCTCGGCCAATATCCGTGGAAGGCGGAGTAGACGTTCGGATCCGATGCCGGATTGATCGCGGGTCCGGAGATGTTCCGATTCTCGAAGGGAGCCGTGATCCAGAGCGCGGTGACACCGAGGTCGGCGAGGTAGTCGATCTCCTGCGTGATGCCGCGCAGGTCACCGCCCTCGTACTGCCCGCTCGGGCCGCGCGTCGCGTCACCGTCCGTCGCACCAGCCACCGGGGATGCCATCCCGTCCGAGTCGCGGAAACGGTCGACCATCACGAAGTACATGAACGTGTCGCGCCAATCGAACTCGTCGAGCTCGCCACACGCGGCGGAGCAGACGTCGAGCACGGAGTTGAAGCTCCCGAAGCCGTCATCGACCCGATTCGGATTGTTCGGGTCGGGGATCCACGTCGTGCCGTCGACGATGAACTTGTATTGATGTTGCTGGATGGGCTCGATGAGCGTGGTGAGGGTCCACGTGTCGCCCTCGCGCTCCATCTCCAGCGCACCGCCCGCGGGCGTCGCGGCCCACGACGTGAACGTGCCCGAGAGCCAGACCGTGGTCGCGCCCGCGTTCACGTACTCGAACGTGATCTCGTTGCACGGCGGCGGAGGCGGACCCGCGTCGAAACCCGCGTCCTCCTCGATCGGCACGCCGCCCTCACCGCAGCTCGCGTCGCCCACGCCACCGTCGCCCCCGCAACGCGGCGGACGGTACGGAGGCGGACGCATCGATCCGTCCGGCACCGACGCGTCGACGATGAACCCCCCATCGTCGTCGCCACAGCCCACGACCGCCGGCAGCACGCAGCTCAGCCCGACGAGAACCCCGAAGCTCGCACGCATCCCGGAAGCGTATCATCGCTGGCGAGGTGACGCACGGTAGAGTTACGGTTTGGTTTCGAGGACGATTTCTCGTGAAAGATCGGGTGTTTGCGCGCGCGGAGGAGCGCGGTCGCGTAGACCGTTGGATACGATTTCGTGGTGGGCGCTTCGACCCGTCGGTATCGGGGCGTCACGACCCCACACCGCCCCACGAACGCCACGCGAACCACGGCGCAATGCGAGCCGTTCGCGTGAACATCCGCCGCACTGCTACCATCCCCGCATGTCTTCCGAGCTTCGCCTCCGTGCTCGTGCGCGCGCGCTCCGCGCCGCGCGGGCCGTCACTCTCGGCTCCGCGCTCGTCGCGTGCAGCTCGAGCCACACGCCCGACGGGGGCGACGCGTCGACCGACGGCGCCATCGTGCGCGACTCCGGCAGCGACGCGCCGATCGTGTGTCCGCCGATCTTCCCGCCCACCACGCAGGAGTGCTGCGAGGCGCAGCCGGGTGGGTTCTGGGACGGCGAGCAGTGCATCGTCGCGGTGCCGGGACCCTTCGTGCCGCCGAGGATGGCGTGAGCGACGAGCGACGCCTTCGTGCGCGGGCGCGTGCGCTCCGTGCGGCTCGGGTGGTGACGCTCGCGTCCGCCCTCGTCTCGTGCTCGAGCCGGAGCGACGCACCGGCGGAGGACGCGGGTCTCGACGCCGCGCTGGTCGATGCGTCGAGCGGAGACTCCTCGGTCTTCGACGCATCGATGGACGCGGGCGTCGACGCGGGCGAGGACGCCGCCGTGGCCGACGCAGGCTCCGACGCCGCGAGCGACGACGCGGGCACCGATGCCGGTGAGGACGCTGCGGTCGCCGACGCGGGCTTCGACGCGGCGGCGTGCACGGACTTCCCTCCGACCACGCCCGAGTGCTGCGCCGCGGCGGACGGCTTCTGGGAAGAAGACCGCTGCATCGTCGCGGTGCCGGGGCCCTTCGTCCCGCCGCGCATGGTCTGAGTCGCTCATGCCGAGCACCGCACGTCCTCGGCGCGTCGCGCGCACCCCCGAGCGTCGCACCGGCGTCGGATCGTCTGCGTCGGGCTCATGCGCGAAATGCGCGCGAGAGGAAGCCTTCTGATGGGCACGCTGCGCGTCGCGGTCGGTGCGTCGGCGTTGCGTGCGGAGCACGAGCGTCTGCTCCGCTCCGCGCTGCGGCGCGGCGATCCGAGCCCCGAAGAGGTGCTCGCGAGCACGAGCCTCGAATCGTCCTACTCCGAGCGCGCGATGCGGCTCGCGCGTGAGGCGTGGCGCGCGCGCATGGTGCACGAGCACCGATCGGCGGCCGTCTTCGCGCGCCTTCTTCCGCAGCTCATGCGCGCGGAGGCCCCGCTCGAGTACCGCACGACGGTGCTCCGCATGGGCATGGACGAGCTCCGGCACGCCGCGCTCTGCGGGCGGGTGGTCGAACTGCTCGGCGGGGTCGCTGAAGCGGAAGCCGAGCTCGCGACCGAGCCGCTCCCCGATCACGAGGACGCCACGCCGCGCGAGGCCGCGCTGCGTAACCTGCTCTTCGTCGGATGCCTCAGCGAGACGGTCGCCCTCGCGCTCCTCGCGGAAGAACGCGAGCTCACGCGCGAGCCCGCGATCGCGGCGGTCGTCGCGCAGCTCGAAGCGGACGAGGTGTTGCACGCGAAGCTCGGCTGGAGCTACCTCGGCGAGATCGCGCCGCAGCTCACGGACGAAGAGCGCGCGCGTACGAACCGCTACCTGCGCATCGCCTTCGCGCACCTCGAGCGCGAGATGCACGCCGCGATGCCGGCGGCGCCGATCGACGAGCCCACGCGTGTCGAGCTCGAAGGGCTCGGCTGCCTGCTCGGTGTCGAAGGGCGCGTGCTCTTCGAAGAGACGATCGACAGCGTGGTGCTCCCGCGCCTCGAAGATCACGGGCTCGACGCGCGCCGCGCGTGGCAGACACGCACGCCGACGCCCTGAGCAGGCGCCAACGAATCGCGCCGACGCTTCAGGGCGTCCACACGAACATCGAGCGCGGCGGCAGCGTGACCACGAGTCGGCCGTCGTCGATGCGCGCGTCGCCCCCCGTCCACGCGCCGAGGCGTTCGCGCAGCCGCGCCGCGCGCTCCATCGCCCCGGTGCTCTCCGGGGTCAGCCCCGGGTTCGTGCGCCACGGCATCGAGAGCTCGCGCACCTCGTTCGCGCCGCCGTTCACCGCCACGACCGCGACGTCGTCTCCCACGAAACGCGCGAACGCGTACACGTCGCGCGCTCCGTTCGGTCGCCAGAGCTCCGCGTAGTCTCCGCGTCGGAGCGGCATCACCTCGCGACGTGTCCGAGCGAGCCGCTGGACGAGCGAGAAGTGCTCGCGCGCGTCGCCGACGATGCCTTCGTGATCGCCGCCGCGCGTACGTTCGTCGAATGCCCAGCGCGGCATGTCGGCGCGGTTGTTCGGGTAGCGGCCCGTCATGCCGAGCTCGTTGCCGTAGTAGATCTGCGGGATCCCCGGCACCACGAAGAGCAGCCCGAGCGCGAGGTGATAGCGCTCGATGCGGAGCGCCTCGGGTTGGCCCTCGGATTCGGTGAGGAAACGCGGAACGTCGTGGTTGTCGAGGAGCTGGCTCTTGCGGAGGGCGGCCTCGATGCCGAAACGCCGCACGTACTCCTGCACACGCGTAGCGACCGCGTCGAGCGAGCCGCCCTGCGCGAGGCTCGTGATCAGCGCGCGGCGCAGCGGGAAGTCGAAGAGCCCGTCGAAGCCGGCCTCGACGTAAGGCACGAAAGGATCGTAGCTGCCTTCGTCCAGCAGCTCGCCGATCAACCAGAGATCTCGCTCCGCGCGAACGGTCGGGATCCACTGCTCGGCGAAGTACGACGCGGGCACGTGTTTGACGGTGTCCATGCGGATCCCGTCGAACGCGAAGCGTCGCGTGAACGCGGCGCTGTACGCGTCGAGCCACGCGCGCACGTCGGCGCGGCCGTGCGCGAGGTCCGGCAGACCCGCGAGCGCACAGTAGAGATCGCTCGGGCCGAGCGCGGCGCAGCCCTCGCGCGGATGAAACCACTCGGGGCGCGTGCGCGTGAGCGGAGCGTCGTAGCCGACGTGGTTGACGACCAGATCCACGACGAGGCGCAGATCGTTGTCGTGCATGTCGTCGATCAGCGCGTCGAGCTCGGCGTCGGTGCCGAGCCGCGGCTCGAGCGGTCCGTGGGCGGGCACGAGCGGGTCGTCGAGGCGCGCCCAATAACCGTGGTAGCCGCATTGTTCGCCGCGTCTTCCGATTTGAGCCTGCACCGGCGTGATCCAGAGCGCGTCGACTCCCAGCTCGCGTAGGTAGGGAATGCGCGCGCGCAGCCCCGCGAGATCGCCGCCGTGGAACCGAATCGGCGACGTCGGATCGAGGCAGGTGTCGCCCTGTGCGTCGTTGCTCGGATCGCCGTTCTCGAAGCGGTCGGTGAGCACGAAGTAGAGGACCGCGTCCTCCCAGCGGAAGTCGGAGCTCGTCCCGGCGTCGCGCGCGGCGCCGTCACTCGCGTCATGCGATGCGCTCGAGCCGTCGCGAGGCGCATCGAGCGCGCCGTCGCGCGCAGGCGTCGCGTCGCGCGCGGCGTCCATCGAGGCGTCGCGTGGTGGCACCGGCGGCAGATCGAACCCTCCGTCGCCGCCGCAGCCGAGCGCGACGCAGAGCGCCGCCGCATGCGCGAAGGCGCGCGAGGTGCGGGAGGGGCTGGCGAGGATCGCCGCGGCGCGTAGGATGGCGGAGCGCATGACTCTCGGGAGAGTGAACACCGGCCGGGCGCGAAAGGCGACCTCGCATCCGGCGAAGGTCGTCGAGAAGCCGTCACGCGTGGTCGCGAACGAGGCGTCGACCGACGCGCACCCGGCCGCCACATCACGCGAGCCCGCGACGAAGCACGCGACGAAGCACGCGACGAAGCACGCGACGAAGCACGCGACGCCGCCAGCCGAGGAGCCGCTCGCGCTCTCCGTCCACGTGGGCGCAGCGGACGACGAGCTCCGGCTCGTGCTGCGGCGACCGTCGATCGTGCTCCCGCTGCAGGTCGGCGTGGTGTCGGTGGACGGCGTGGCGTCGGAGGGTGGCAGCGCGGTGCTCGTCGATCGCGCGCGCTTCGTGGTGTGGCCGACCGGGCGACATCGCGCGCGTGTGGTGAGCCCGACGGTGCGGCTGCTCGTGCTCGGCATCTCGGACCCGCTCGTCGCGCGAGTCGTCGCGCTCTACGGCGACGTGGGGGTGGACGCGCGACGCTTCGCGCGCTTCCTCGAGACCGCCCACGTGCTCGCGCGCACCACCTGGGTGCACGAGCTCGCGCACCGCTACCTCTTCGAGCGGCAGGTCTGCGCGCGTCACGCGAGCGACGCCGCGCGGTTCCTGGAGACCGAGCTCACCAAAGAGATCTACTTCCTGCTCCGCGATCGTGAGGACGACGCGGAGCGCACGTCGCTCGTGCGGCAATACGGCCCGACCGTGCAGCGTGCGGTGGCGTTCGTGGAGGAGCGCCTCTTCGATCGCGAGCTCGGGGTGACCGCGATCGCGAGCGCGGCGGCCGCCTCCGAGAGCACGCTCTTGCGGGCGTTCAAGCGCGAGATGGGTTGCGCGCCCACGACCTACGTGCGTGCACGCCGTCTCGACGAAGCGTTGGTCCTGCTCGAAGCGGGCGCGCTCTCGGTCGGCGAGGTGGCGAGCAAGGTCGGCTACGAGAGCCTGACCGCGTTCTCGCAGGCGTTTCGGCAGCGCTTCGGGAAGGCGCCCTCGTCGGTGCGGGCGCGCTGAGATACGGCGATGAAGCGGCCACGGTGTATCGAGAATCGTGATTGAGCAGGGGATCCGAGACAGAGTCCGAGACAGAGCCCGAGACGGAAGTCCGAGACGGAAGTCCGAGACGGAAGTCCGAGACGGAAGTCCGAGACAGAGTCCGAGACAGAGTCCGAGACAGAGTCCGAGACAGAGTCCGAGACGGAAGTCCGAGACAGAGTCCGAGACAGAGTCCGAGACAGAGCCCAGGGTTGCGCCGTCAGTGCAGGCGGCCGAAGAGCGCTTCGGTCTCGACGTAGCCTCGGCTGTGGATGCCGTGCCAGCCGTAGCCGAACGCGCGGCCCGCGTCGGTCATCCAGAGGATCGTGCCTTCCCCGTAGCCGCCCTCGCCGGGCCAGGTGCGGGTGTCGTCCTGATGCGGCACCGAGGTCGCGTCCGCGATGCGCACCACGTACGCGCCCGGCCACGCGTTCACGCGCCGCGGCGCCGCGAGCACGAAGCCGACGTGGCCGGTGTTGCGACGTGGCCAATCCGGCGGACGAAGCCACGCGAACACGTCGCCCGGTCGTGCGTCCTCGATGCGCGGCAGCCGCTCCCACCCCTGCGCGGCGCGGCCGGTCGGCGCGCGGCGGATCGCTTCGAAGAAGGTGCGCGCCACGGGGCGCGAGCGTTGGAGCGCGGCGCGCGCGCGACGGAGGCGCGCCTTCTCGAGCACCCAATCGGCCATGCCCGAGCAATCCCAGCGGTAGCGCCCGAGCCGCTCGTTCACGACGGTGGTGTGCTGGTAGCGCGTGTCGCGGAGGTTCGTGCGCACGTCGGCGAGCACGTCGAGCACGCGCGTGGCAGCGGCCGTCTCCGGCGGGAGATCGCGCGCCGGCTCCACGAAGGGCACGTGCTCGCGCGGGGCTTCGTCGGGCGCCTCGACCGGGTCGCCATCGGATTCGTCACCACTGGCCGCGTCCCCCGTCGGCGCGCGCCGCGTCTCCGCGTCCGTGCGCGACGGAATCGCGAACGACGCGCCGAGCGCGAGCACGAACCCGAAGCCGCCGAAGGCGAGCAGGACCTGGCGCAGCCGATCCACGAGGACAGCTTGGACGCTCGAGACGCGAATCGGTTCCGTCGGGTCGCAGTTGGCGCGAACGCTTCTGGAACGAGACGGTGTTGTCGCGCGATTCCCACTCCAAGTGACCGACGCGCCGTGCGTGCGCTTCGCGCGGAGCCCGCTCCTCGACTGGCGTCCATGCGCGCATCGAGCACGCGCGTTTCCGCGCAACTCCAGTAACCTCCGCGCCGATGTCGAACCTCGCCTCGCTCCACCGCGGCTTCCGCGCCGACTACCTCGACTACGATGCCCTGACCGCGCAGCTCCGCGCGTGGGCGGACGCGCACCCGTCGCACTGCCGGCTCGAGAGCCTCGGGCAGACCCCGGAAGGGCGCGCGATCTGGATGCTCACGATCGGCGCCGAGCTCGATCGTCCGCGCCCCGCCGCGTGGGTCGACGGCAACATGCACGCCTCCGAGGTCTGCGGCTCCAGCGTCGCGCTCGCGATCGCGGAGGACGTGCTCGCGCTTCACCTCGGAGAATCCGTCGAGGGCATCTCGCCGCAGGTCGCCGACGTGCTGCGCGCGATCCACCTGCACGTCGTGCCGCGCATCTCGCCCGACGGTGCGGAGGCGGTGCTGAAGACCGGACGCTACGTCCGCTCCGTGCCCCGCGACGTGCGACCGAACCGTCAGCACGCGCGCTGGATCGCGGAGGACGTCGACGGTGACGGGCTCGCGCTCGTGATGCGCCAGGTCGATCCGGCGGGCGAGTACGTCGAGTCGAAGGACTTCCCGGGCCTGCTGGTGCCACGCGAGCTCGATGACGAGGGACCCTTCTACAAGATCTACCCGGAAGGTCGCATCGAAGGCTGGGACGGATTCACCATCCCCGACCCCTACTTTCTCTCCGACAACGACACCGATCTCAATCGCAATTTCCCGTACCACTGGGCGCCCGAGCCGCAGCAGGCGGGCGCGGGGCGCTACGCGGGCAGCGAGCCGGAGACGCGCGCGATCGTGGAGGCCGCGATCGCGCGTCCGAACCTCTTCGCGTGGTTGAACCTGCACACCTTCGGCGGCGTGCTGATTCGACCGCTCGGCGCAGCGCCCGACTCGAAGATGCATCCGAGCGACCTCGCGCTCTTCCGTCAGCTCGAGGCCTGGGCCATCGAGCTCACGGGTTATCCGACCGTCAGCGGCTTCCACCAGTTCCTCTACGAGCCCGAGAAGCCGCTGCACGGCGACTTGAGCGACTTCGCGTACCACCAGCGCGGCGCGTTCGCGTGGGTGTGCGAGCTCTGGGATCTCTTCGATCAGGCGGGGCTGCCGAAGCGCGATCGCTTCGTCGATCGCTACTCGCACCTCGATCGCGAGCACGTGGTGCAGCTCGCGGTCTGGGATCGCGACCACAACGACGGCGCGGTGATTCGGCCGTGGAAGAAGCACGTGCATCCTCAGCTCGGCGAGGTGGAGGTCGGCGGTCTCGATCCCCGCTTCGGCTTCTGGAACCCACCCCGCGCGCGGCTCGCGGAGGTCTTTCTGCCTGTCTCGTGGGCTCGGAGATGTGTATAAGAGACAGGGGGTGCACCGCGTGGAGCTCGAGGTGTCGAACCACGGCTACCTCGCGACGTGCGGCATCGAGTCCGCGCGCGCGCTCCCGTGGAACGAGCCGCTGCACGTCGAGCTCGTGACGAACGGGACTCTCGAGGTCGACGACGCAGATCGTCGCCGCGCGATCGGTCACCTCGAAGGCTGGGGCCGCGGTCGCTGGTCCGGCGGCAGCGCGCTCTACTTTCAGCGCAGCCGAGGCAGCGTGAGCCGCGCGCGGGTCGTCGCGGTGGTGCGTGGCCACGGCGAGCTGCGCGTGCAGGTGACGAGCTGCCGCGTCGGCACCAGCGAGCGCGTGGTGCGCATCGAGGGCTGACGCAGGAGCCTGACGACGCGCTTAGCTCCGGCGCGTCGCGCTCTCGCGCACGACGGAGTCCACGAGCGACTTCGCGTCCTCCAACACCACCACGTGCTCGGCCAGCGCGCGTCGTTCGTCCTTCGCGAGCGCGGCCGCGGCGGCGGTGTGGGCGTGGCGCGCGTGCTCGAGCGTGACCTCGGCGTCGGGGTTACCGGTCACCCAGCGCTCCGCGTCGCCGATCGCGCGCTCCACTTCGACCAAGAGCGATTGCAGGCTCTGCCGGAGCGCCTCGTGAGCCTCCGCGGCGCGCCGCTCTTCGAGCCATGCCGCGCTCTCCGCGCTCATGCGCTCGAGATCTTCGTTGGCGAAGCTGCTCTGCCCGAGCACCTCGACGCGGGTCTCCTCGCCGGTCTCCAGATCCTTCGCAGACACGCTGAAGATGCCGTCGTTGTCGATCTCGAAGGCGACCTCGACCTCGACCTCACCCGCGGGCGCCTTGCGCATCCCGAGCAGCGCGAAGTCTTGCAAGAGATCGTTCTCGCTCGCGCGCGGGCTCTCGCCCTGGAGCACCACGATGCGCAGCGTCTCTTGATCGTCGCGCGAGGTCGTGAAGAGGCTCGGGATGCGGCAGGGCACTCGAGTGCTCGCCGGGATGACGACCTCGTAGCCGTCGCCCGCGGTGGCGATCCCGAGCGAGTGCGCGGTGACGTCCTCGAGCGCGACGTCGTCGATCTCGGCCGCGAGCGCGGCGCCTTGGATCGCGGCGCCGAGCGCGACGACCTCGTCGGGGTGCACGTTCTTCGACGCGCGCCGCCCGAAGAGATCCTCCACCGCGCGCTGCACGAGCGGCATGCGCGTCATGCCGCCGACGAGCACCACGTCGTCGATCGACGAGGCCTCGATCCGCGCGAGCTCGAGCGCGTGCATGCAGATGTCGAGGGTGCGATCGACCAGATCGGTCGTGAGCTTCTCGAGCTGCGCGCGGCTGACCGAGTAGTGCATGTGCAGCGGGCCGCGTTCGGACTGCGACACGATGAAGGGGAGCTGCACCTCCGTCTCTTCCACCGACGAGAGCTCGCACTTCGCCTTCTGCGCGGCCTGCTTCAACCGCTGCAGCGCGATCGGCGAGTCGCGCAGATCGACGCCCTCCTGGACCTGGAAGCCGCGGATCAGCCACGCCATCAGGCGATCGTCGAAGTCTTCGCCGCCGAGGAAGGAGTCGCCGGTGGTGGAGATCACGCGGAAGACGCCGTCCTTCGTGACCTCGACGATCGAGATGTCGAAGGTGCCGCCGCCGAGATCGTAGACCGCGAGGCGTTTGTCCTCGCCGCGTCCGAAGCCGTACGCGAGGGCGGCCGCGGTCGGCTCGTTCAGGATGCGCAGCACGTCGAGGCCCGCGATGAGCCCCGCGTCCTTCACCGCCTGGCGCTGCGCGTCGTTGAAGTACGCGGGCACCGTGACGACCGCTTGCTCCACGCGCTCGCCGAGATGCTCTTCGGCGACCACGCGCATCTCTTGGAGCAACATCGCGCTGATCTCGGGCACCGAGTACTGCCGCCCGCGCAGCACGAGCCGCACGTCGTCGTAGGGTCCACGCTCGATGCCGTAGGGCATCGTGCCGATCGCGTGCTGCACTTGCGGCGAGTCGAAGAGCCGACCGATCAACCGCTTGTGCGCGTAGACCGTGTGCTCGGGGTTCGTGATCGCCTGCCGCGCCGCGACCTGGCCGACCACACGCGTGCCGTCCTCCGCGACCGCGACGATCGAGGGCGTGGTCTTGTAGCCCTGCTTGTTGGGGATGACCGTGGGCTGCCCCGCTTCCACCACCGCGACACAGCAGTTGGTGGTCCCGAGATCGATGCCGATGACGCGGCTCATGCACTTCTTCTCTCGCGTGCTGCCGTGACGGTTCCCTCGTGTCGGCGGGGTCGACCACCGACGTCGAGGCGACGCGAGGTCGCCATTC
>CALJLK010000122.1 GCA_937982655.1 uncultured Sandaracinus sp. | reverse complement strand
GTCGGCGGGGTCAGCCGCCGACTTCTCCACCGGGTCGGCGGGGTCAGCCGCCGACGTACCGCGACGCGCTGCGGAGCGCGATGCGCCAGGCGATGCTCGAGGACCCGCGGGTGTTCCTCATGGGCGAGGACGTCGGCCGCTACGGCGGCGCCCACGCCGTGAGCAAGGGGCTGCTCGAAGAGCTCGGGCCCGAGCGTGTCCGCGACACGCCACTCTCGGAGTCGACCTTCGTGGGCGCGGGCATCGGCGCGGCGCTCGGTGGCATGCGACCGATCGTCGAGGTGATGACGGTGAACTTCGCGTTGCTCGCGCTCGATCAAGTCGTGAACAACGCGGCCACGATGCTGCACATGTCGGGCGGACAGCTCTCGGTGCCGCTGGTGGTGCGGATGGCGACCGGAGGCGGCAAGCAGATCGCCGCGCAGCACAGTCACAGTCTCGAGAACTTCTTCGCGCACGTGCCAGGGATCAAATGTCTTTCCCCCGCGACGGTGCAGGACGCGCGTGACATGTTGCTCGCCGCGATCGAGGATCCCGATCCGGTCTTCCTCTTCGAGCACCAGCTCCTCTACAACCTCGAAGGTCCGCTCGACGAGCAGGCGCCGCCCGGCGATCCGTGGTGCGCGAAGGTGCGGCGTGCGGGTCGCGACGTGACGCTGGCGACCTACGGCGGGAGCCTGGGGAAGTGTCTCGAGGCGGCGAACGTGCTCGCGAAGGAGGGCGTCGACGCGGAGGTGCTCGACCTGCGTTCGCTGCGACCGCTCGATCGGCCAGCCCTCGCGGCGTCGGTCGAGCGCACGCGGCGGCTGGTGGTGGTCGACGAGGGGTGGCGCACGGGAGGGCTGTCGGCGGAGGTGATCACCTCGGCGCTGGAGACGAGCTTCTACGCGCTCGACGCGCAGCCGCGCCGGGTGTGCAGCGCGGAGGTGCCCATCCCGTACGCGAAACACCTGGAGGATCACGCGCTGCCGACGGTCGCGCGGATCGTGGACGCGGCGAAGGAGACGATGCGTGGCTGACGACGGCACCCTGTTCGTGATGCCGAGCCTCGGCGCGGACATGGAGGCCGGCACGCTGGTGGCGTGGCGCGCGAAGGTCGGTGACCGGGTGAAGCGCGGCGACGTGGTGGCGGACGTCGAGACGGAAAAGGGAGTGATCGAGGTCGAGATCTTTCACGAAGGAGTGTTGATCGAGCTCCTCGTGAGCCCGGGAACCAAGGTTCCGGTAGGCACCGCGCTGGCGAGGATCGCAGCAGAAGGCGCGACGCACGTGGACTCGGTCTCGGACACGGACTCCGTCTCGGTCTCGGACGCGGACACCGTCTCGGATTCGGTCTCGGACACGGACTCCGTCTCAGACTCCGTCGCGGTCTCGGATACGGACTCGGTCTCGGATACGGACTCGGTCTCGGACACGGACTCCGTCTCAGAGTCGGTTTCGGACTCGGTCTCCGTCTCGGTCTCGGACACCGTCTCGGTCTCGGATACGGACTCGGTCTCGGACACCGTCTCGGTGTCGGCCTCGGACGTCGTCACGGATTCGGCTTCGATCACCGACGCATCGCCGAGGAGCCGCATCACTCCCGCCGCGCGCGCCCTCGCGCGTGCCCACGCCCTCTCGCTCGAGACGCTCCGCGGTCGTGGTCGCGACGGCGTGATCCTCCTGCGCGACGTGGAGCTCGCGCTCGCCGCTCGTCCGAACGCCACGCCCGCAGCTCGCCGCCAAGCGCGCGCCCTCGGCGTCGAGCTCTCCACGGTCGAAGGCCACGGTCGCCACGGCGTGATCCTGCTCGACGACCTCCCGCCCTCCGCGACGAAGGCGGCTCCGACGCCGCCGAGCGCCACCGAGCCGATCGATCCGCAGGCCCGCATGCGCGCGGCCATCGCCGCCGCCACGAGCCGCAGCAAACGCGAGATTCCCCACTACTACCTCACACACACGGTGGAGCTCTCCGCCGCGCTCGCCGCGCTCGAGGCGCGCAACGCATCGCGTCCGCCGACCGAGCGTGTGCTCCCCGCTGCGCTGGTGCTCCGCGCGGTCGCGCGCGCTCTCCGCAAACACCCCGAGCTCAACGCACACGTCGTCGACGGTCGCGTGATTCCGCGCGAGACCGTGGATCTCGGGGTCGCGGTCTCGCTTCGTGGAGGAGGGCTCGTCGCGCCCTCGATCGCGCGCGCGGACGAGCTCGAGCTCGACGCGCTCATGGCCGCCCTCACCGACCTCGTCGAGCGTGCACGAGCCGGCAACCTCCGCGCGTCGCAGATGGCGCCGGGGAGCCTGACCGTGACGAGCCTCGGAGAACGCGGGGTGGACGTCGTGGTTCCCGTGATCTTCCCGCCGCAAGTCGCGATCGTCGGCGTCGGCACGCTCGCGACGCGGCCGTGGGTGGTCGGCGAGGCGTGCTTGCCGCGTCCGACCCTCACGCTCTCGCTCGCCGCCGATCACCGCGTCACCGACGGACATGCCGGCGCCCGTTTCCTCGCGCGCGTCGCCGACCTCCTCGCGCGAGCCGATCTCTGATCGCTCACCGTACTTGCTCCGCGCTCCAGACCCGAAGAGCCCCCGATGAACCACGACGCCCTCGTCTCGCTCCTCCGCCGCCGCCTCGACGACATCGTGCCCGGCCAAGCCGACTCGCTCGATCTCGACGACGACTTCCGCGACGAGCTCGATCTCGACTCGATGGACGTGCTCAAGCTCGTTCGCGCGCTGCACGAGGAGCTGAAGGTCGACGTGCCGGACACCGAGGTCGGTCGGCTCCGCACGCTGCGCGACTTCGCGAGCTTCCTCGAAGCGCGCGTCGGCTGACGGCGGCCGATCCTCGCGGGCAGGCGCGCGCGAAGCATGACGCCGGAGCCGCGCAGGCAGTAGCATGCCGCCGATGAACGAGGACGAGCGGCCCCCGCGCGAAGCCGAGGATCCGAGCGACGGTGAGCCGTCACGCGACGCGGACCGAGAGCACGCCGAGCCGAGCGACGAGCGCGCGAGCGACGACGAGAACGCGGGCGACGAGCGCGCGAGCGGCGAGAAGGCGAGCGGCGAGAAGGCGGGCGACGAGAAAGCTGGTGACGAGACAGCGGGCGACGAGAAGGCGGACGAGACCGAGAAGGCGGACGACGATCGCGCGAAGGCGGACGACGAGCGCGACGAGAAGGCGGACGACGAGCGCGACGAGAAGGCGGACGACGAGCGCGACGAGAAGGCGGACGAAGCGGAGACCACGCCGCCGCGTGAGGAGACGGCGGCCGCGCTCGAAGCCGAAGCGGTCGCGGCGCGCGAAGCGGTCACGGAGGCGTCCAAGCCGGAGCCGCCGCGCTATCCGCCTCCGGACGCGCGCACGCAGAAGCTCGCGGGCTGGGGCTGTGTCTTCTTGTTGATCACGCTCACCTTCGGCTTCGTGGTGGTGTTTCGGGTCGCGTTCATGCGCCTCACCTCGCTCGACACGAACATGAACGGCTACGAGATCACGACGGGGCCCGCCGACGCGACGCGGCGTGAGGATCGCGAGCCGGAGCGAGGCACCCACGAGACGGCGCCGCCGGGGGGCGGCGTGCCGTGGCGCACCGACCTGGAAGCCGCATTTCTCGAGGCGCGCCGAAACGAACAACCGCTCCTGCTGCACTTCGAGGCGCGTTGGGCGATGGCGAGCCGCGACATGCTCGAAGGGACCTACGCGAACGTCACGGTGCGCGAGGCGCTCGGATCGTTCGTGCCGGTGCGCATCGACCTGACGGAGCGGGACGCGAACGAAGAGGAGCTCGTGCGGCGCTACCGCGTCGAGGGGTTGCCCCACGTCGTCTACGTCGCGCCCGATGGCGACCGACTGCGGCCCGACTCGAAGACGCTCGTCGACGCGTCGGACATGGAGGTGTTCCTGCAAGAGGCGCTCGGTGCGTGGCAGGACGGCCGCCGCTACGACGAGCCGGTGCCCGCAGAAGAAGCGAACGAGCCGGGCGTCACGGGCGCGAACGACTCGAACGCACCGAACGCGAACGAGCCCTGACAGCGTCCGCGTCGGCTCGTGCGCTCGTGACGATCGAAGGTCATCGAGGACGCATCCGCGGAGGCGCGCGTCAGATCATCGCGCGCACCGCGGTGAGGCCGTCGACGTAGACGCTGCGCACGAGCGCGCTCATGTCGGCGGCCGCTTCGTCGTCGGTCTCGTAGGTCGAGGACCACTCGACGGTGCAGCGCCCGTCGCCGCTCGGCTTCACCGCGAGCGTGCAGCGGTAGTCGCGGAGCGGGAAGGGCGCGTCGGTCATCACGTACTCGTAGGCCATCGCGGCGTCGTCGTGCTTCTCGATGCGCTCGACCACGACCATGCCGTTGCCGAGCACCGCGCGTCGCGTTCGGTCGGTCATCGCGCTCTCCACGATCCCGGGATGCCAGACCGCCATCTGTCCGGGATCTCCGACAACCTGCCAGACGCGGGTGGCGGACGCGTTCATCTCGAACGACACGAAGACGCTGTGCATGCGATTTCCTCCGGCGCGCACGGTACGTCGAGACGACGGCCGAGCGAGACGGAAAGCGGATTGAGCTGCCTACCTTCGTGAAACACGAGAACGTCGTTCCGTCCGATCGCCACATTGCGTAGCCTGCTCACGTCGCGCTCACGACGAGGTCCTCGTTCGAAGTCGCGTCGTGTCTCGGAGGTCGATGGTGCGAATCGTCGTTGGGATCGTGCTGTTCGCCCTCGTGGCCTGTGGGGACGACGACGGAGGTGTCGCGGACGCCGGGGGGAGCGACGCCGGGTCGACGCTCTGCTCGCGCGACGAGGACTGCGACGACGGAGCCTTCTGCAACGGCGAAGAGCTCTGTCTGCCGGCGAGCCCGGACGCCGACGCGCGCGGATGCTTCGCCGAAGACGGACCGCCGTGCGCGCGCGAGCTCTGCCGCGAGGACGAGCGTCGCTGCGTGGCCGACTGCTCGAACCCCGACGCCGACGGAGACGGCGATCCGTCGCGTGCGTGTGGCGGCGCGGACTGCGACGACTTCGACCGCTCGCGTTCCTCGGAGCTCACCGAGGTCTGCGATCCCTCGAACATCGACGAGGACTGCGACGAGTCGACCTTCGGCGATCGCGACGCCGACGAAGACGGAGTCGTCGACGCGCTCTGCTGCAACGGCGACCTCTGCGGCGAGGACTGCGACGACTCCGACGCGAGCGTGCGCCCCGGCGCGACCGAGGCGTGCAACGGGGTCGACGACGACTGCGACGGCTCGATCGACGAAGGGGTGCTCGTTCGATTCTTCGAGGACGCGGACGGAGACGGCTACGCCTCGGACGCGGAGGACGCGCTCTTCGTGGATGCGTGTCGACCGCCGTCCGGGTACTCGGAGCGCCGCGGCGACTGCGACGACTCGGTGGCGAGCACGAACCCCGCGGCGTTCGATCGCTGCGACGACACCAACGTCGACGACGACTGCAGCGGCACACCGAACGATCCGGCCGGAGGCTGTTCCTGCACCAACGGCGCGACGCGACCGTGCCCGTTGCCCGGCGCGTGTGGGGCGGGCACGCAGACGTGTGTGGGCGGCGCGTGGCCGGTCGACTGCACGATCCTCCCGACCGAAGAGGTCTGCGCGAACGGCCTCGACGAAGACTGCGACGGCGCGCCCGACGACGGCTGCGTCTGCGACGAGGATCGCCGCTTCTGTGGCACCGACGAGGGCATCTGCATGCGTGGCTTGCAGATCTGCACGAGCGACGGCGAGTGGACGGCCTGCATGGACGCGGTCGGTCCGCGCCCCGAGACCTGCAACGAGCTCGACGACGACTGCGACGGATCGGTCGACGAAGGGGTGGTCTGGCGCTGCTTCGCGGATCCGGACGGCGACGGCTATTCGATCCCCTCGGCGGCGATGACGGTCGTGTGCGCGAGCGGGTGTCCGTCCGGGACCACCGCGCGTGATCCGGCCGACCCCGCGCTGCGTGACTGCGATCCGAACGACGGCAACGCGCACCCGAACGCGCCGGGCCGAGGCTTCCCGCGCCCGACGGGTGGCTTCGACTACGACTGCGACGGGATCACGGAGGTGGTGTCGACGCCCGTGGTGTGCGAGCAGGCCGGACCGCGGCTCGGGTGTACGACGTCGGACACGGGGTTGACGGTGGTCAGCGGTTGCGGCGCGTACGCGGACTTCGTGGCGTGCGCGACGATGAACGCGGGCTCGGCGGGCGACTTCTGCGAAGAGATCGTGATCTGCACGGCTGCTCGGCGTGATTGCGGCGACGACAACCGGGTGAAGTGCCGATGACGACGCGAACGAGTCGGTGCACGGCGCTCGCCTGGGCCTCCGCGCTCACGATGCTGATCGCTTGCGGAGGCTCGTCGTCGAGCCCCGACGCGGCGATCGATGCCACTCCGCTCTGCAACACCGACGTGGACTGCGACGACGGGCTCTTCTGCAGCGGCGTCGAGCGCTGCGACGCCGACGACGACGCGGCCGACGCGCGAGGCTGCGTGAGCGGACCAGCTCCATGCGCGACGGCCTGCGACGAGACCGCGGATCGCTGCGGCACCGACTGTTCGGTCACGCGCGACGCGGACGGAGACGGCGCCCGCGCGCTCGAGTGTGGTGGCGACGACTGCGACGACTCCGATCCGGACGTGTTCCCGGACGCGGTGGAGATCTGTGATCCGGAGGGCCTCGACGAGGACTGCGATCCCTCGACCTTCGGCACGCGCGACGACGACGACGACGACGCGATCGATGCCGCGTGCTGCAACGGCGCGCGCTGCGGCGACGACTGCGACGACTCGAACGCGTCGATCGGACCGGGTGGGGTCGAGGTTTGCAACGAGCTCGACGACGACTGCGACGGATCGATCGACGAGGGAGTGCAGACGACGTTCTTCCGTGACGACGACCGCGACGGCTTCGGCGCGGGCGACACCGCGGCGGCGTGCACGCGCCCCGACGGCTTCGCGCCCACGGACGACGACTGCGACGACACGAACGCCGCGATCCATCCGGCGGCCTTCGATCGTTGCGACGGAACGATCGACGACGACTGCAGCGGCACCGTCGACGATCCGCCCGCCGGCTGCGAGTGCACCGACGGCGCGACGCGCACGTGCCCGTTCCCGGGGCTCTGCGCGGGCAGCACGCAGGCCTGCAGCGACGGGCTCTGGGGCGCGTGTGGGGTCGGCGGCGCGAGCGAGGTCTGCGCGAACGAGCTCGACGACGACTGCGACGGGAACGTCGACGAGGAGTGCGCCTGCGCGGTGCCTTCGCGGGTGTGCGGTGTCGACGAGGGAATCTGCTCGCGTGGAATCCAGGATTGCGCGCCGGACGGAAGCTGGGGCCCCTGCATCGGCGACGTGCGCGCGCGCCCCGAGACCTGCAACGAGCTCGACGACGACTGCGACGGACGCACCGACGAGGGGCTCACGATCCGCTGCTGGGTCGACGAGGACGGCGACGGCTACGCGTGGCCGAGCGCGGCCGAGCGCGCGGCGTGCACGACGTGCCCGAGCGGCACCACCGCACGCAACCCCGCGATGCAGCCGGACTGCGACGGAAACGATCCGCGCGCCTTCCCTGGTCAAACCGCGTACTTCGGCACGCCTCGAAGCACGGTGGGTGGCTTCGACTTCGACTGCGACGGAGCGGAGGTCGCGGACGTGCCTGGACCGTGCCGTTTGAACGCTGCGGGTGATGGATGTGCGATCCCGGAGACGTGGAGCGCGAGCCGCGGGTGTGGCGAGTACACGCCGACGCAGATCTGCGCGTACATGGGCCCCGAGATCGGTTGCGTCGACATCCCGGGATGTGTGCCGTTCCAAGGCACCACCTGTGACCGCCTCGCGTGTCGCTGAGCGTGTCCGGCACGCTGTGTCTCGCATCGGTTCGCGGGTGATCGTCGCGGGCGATCGTCGCGGCCGATCGTCGTCGACCTGCTAGCCTCACGCGCCCATGGCCGCCGGCTCTCTCGAAAAGCACCTCCCTCCCACCGGAACGAAGGTCGACGCCGACGTCTTGCTCGAAGGCTTCCTCGCGTACGCGATCGAGCGCGGGCTCGAGCTCTACCCCGCGCAGGAGGAGGCGATCCTCGAGCTCTTCGCGGGCAAGAACGTCATCCTCGCGACGCCTACCGGGAGCGGCAAGTCGCTCGTCGCGCTCGCCCTGCTCTACAAGGCGCTCGCGGAGGAGTCGACGGGCTTCTACACCGCGCCGATCAAGGCGCTCGTGAACGAGAAGTTCTTCGAGCTCTGCCAGACGCTCGGCCCCGACAACGTCGGCTTGATGACGGGCGACGCGAGCGTGAACGCGGACGCGCCGGTGATCTGCGCGACGGCCGAGATCCTCGCGAACCTCGCGCTCCGCCAAGGCAAGTCGCTCGACGTGGGCTACGTCGTGATGGACGAGTTCCACTTCTACTCGGAGCGCGAGCGCGGCATGGCGTGGCAGATCCCGCTGCTCACGCTGCCGCAGGCAAAGTTCCTGCTGATGAGCGCGACGCTCGGGGAGACCAAACACTTCCTCGACGCGATGACGCAGCTCAACGGCGCGGAGTCGGCCCTCGTGAAGACCAAGGACCGACCGGTCCCGCTCGACTACGAGTACCGCGAGACGCCCCTGCACGAGACGCTCGGCGATCTGCTCGAGAAGCGCATGACGCCGATCTACGTGGTGCACTTCACGCAGCGCGAAGCGGCCGAGCAGGCGCAGAACCTGATGAGCACCGACTTCCTCGCCAAGGAAGAGAAGCAGCGCATCAAGGAGAAGCTCGCTGGGCGCCGCTTCGACACGCCCTTCGGCAAGGAGCTCAAGCGCTGGCTCCATCACGGGGTCGGCGTGCACCACGCGGGGCTCCTGCCGAAGTACCGGCTCGCGGTGGAGAGCCTCGCGCAGTCGGGCCTGCTCAAGATCATCTGCGGCACCGACACCCTCGGCGTCGGCGTGAACGTGCCGATCCGCACCGTGCTCTTCACGCGGCTCTACAAATACGACGGCGACAAGACCGCGGTGCTCACGGTGCGCGACTTCCAACAGATCGCGGGCCGCGCGGGTCGCAAAGGCTTCGACGATCGCGGGCTCGTGGTCGCGCAGGCGCCGGCGCACGCGATCGAGAACAAGATCGCGCAGATGAAGGCGGCTGGAGATCCGAAGAAGGCGAAGAAACTGCATTTGAAGAAGCCGCCCGAAAAGGGTTATGCGCACTTCGACGCCGACACCTTCGAGCGCCTCGCGAAGGGTGAGCCGGAGTCGCTGCAGAGCCGGTTCGAGGTGAGCACGGGCTTCGTGCTGAACGTGCTCACGCGCCAGGACGCGGAGGGCGCGCCGATGGGGGCAGGCTGCAAGGCGCTGAAGGACATCATCCGGCGCTCGCACGAGCCGCTCGTGATGAAGCGGCGGCACGGCAAGACGACGATCCAGATCCTTCGGTCTCTGGTGGGCGCGAACGTGGTCGAGCTCTCCAAGACCAAAGGCGCGCGCATCGCGGGCGATCTCCAAGAAGATTTCTCGCTCAACCAGGCGCTCTCTCTGTACGTGGTCGAGGCGGTCGCGGTGCTCGACAAAGACGATCCCGACTACGCGCTCGACGTGCTCACGCTGGTCGAGGCGACCATCGAGACGCCGAGCGTGGTGATCCAGCGGCAGCTCGAGACGCTCAAGACGCGCGCGATGGACCGCATGAAGGCGGAGGGGGTCGAGTACGAAGAGCGCATGGCGGAGCTCGAGAAGATCGACGTGCCCAAGCCGAAGGCGGAGCTCCTCTACGCGACCTACGACGAGTTCCGGAAGCACCACGCGTGGGTGGGCGGCAACGTGATCCGTCCGAAGAGCATCGCGCGCGATCTCTTCGAGCTCGGGCTCACCTTCAACGAGTACGTGAACGAGTACGGCCTCCGGCGCAGCGAGGGTGTGCTGCTGCGCTACCTGATGGACGCGTACAAGACGCTCGGGCAGACGGTGCCGGAGGACGCGAAGACCGACGCGGTGCTCGACCTCGAAGAATGGCTCGGCGGCACGGTGCGCGGCGTCGACGCGAGCCTGCTCGACGAGTGGGAGCGCATGAAGGACCCGGAGGCCTACGCGCGCCGCGCCACCGAGCCGGTGGTGGACGAGGTCGAGGACGTCACGCGCAACGCGCGCGGCTTCACGGTGCTGGTGCGCAACGCGCTCTGGCGGGTGGTGCAGGCGATCTCGCGGCGGCATTGGGCACGCGTGGCCGAGCTCGTGCGCGCGCCGGAAGGCACGTGGGAGCCCGCGGCGATCGAGGCGCTGATCGCGCCCTTCTTCGAGGAGCACGAGCGCGTGCGCACCGATCCGGACGCGCGCAGTCCCAAGCACGTGCAGGTCGCCGCCGAAGGCCCGGTCTGGAAGGTCGTGCAGACGTTGCTCGATCCGGAGTCGCACGGCGACTTCCAGCTCGCGTTCGACGTGCCGCTCGAGGCGTCGCGCGAAGAAGGCGACGCGGTGCTCGTGCTCGTCGGCCGCGCGTAGACGCGCACGATCGACGCGTGCGATCGCATCGCACGCGTACGGCGCGACGCGCGTGTTGGCACCGCTACTGGAACATCGGCGCGCGCCAACGCTGCGAGAAGCGTTGGATGCGGAACCAGACGTCGGGGCGGTTCTCGAGCAGGCGAAGGCCGAGGCCGGGCCAGAGACCGGGGGCGTTGCGGAGCCAGACCACCCGCGCGCGCGTCTCGAACGGGCGCTCGCCGGTGAGGTGCACCGTCAGGACGACCTCGGTGCCGATCGGGAGCTCGTCGTAGGTCGCGAGGAACACGCCGACCTCGCCGTCGAGGCCTTCCCAGATCGCGCTCTCGCTCTGCCGCGCGATCGAGACCTCGAGCGCGACGGGCTCCGGCTCGTCCACGTCGACCGGGATCTCGATCGACGGGAGGTCGGCGGTTGACCCCGCCGACTCGGGCAAGAAGCTCGGGGCGTCCGTCTCGGTGGCGCTCGCCTCGAAGGCGAGCGCGTCGTCGCCGTCGTCGTTCCGATCGTCGGCGGATTCGACGACGCCGAGCTCCGCGAACGGCAGGACCAGGCGGGGCGCGCGCGCGGGCGCGTCGATCGAGTCCACGACGACGGACTCCGAAGACGCGCCGCGTGGTGCGACTTCGGATGCGATCTCCACCGCGACGGGCGCGACCTCGGACCGCGCTGCGGCGCGCTCGGCGGCCAGGACGGCGTAGCTCGGCGCACCGAGCACGGTGCGCGCCTCCATCCAACCGTCGTCGGTCCAGCCGTCGTCCGCTTCGGGAGTCGCGGTCGCGGTCGGCACCACGCCGCTTGGATCCTCGCGTTCTTCACGCCGCGGTGCGACGACGCTCGAAGCGACGCGTGCGTCGCTCGACATGTCGTCCGACTCGCCTCTCGGCGCGACGCCGCTCGGGGCAACGCCGCTCGGGGCAACGCCGCTCGGGGACGCAGCGTCCGGACGTGGCAGCCCGGGTTCTCTCCAACGGCGGGACGGATGGCGGGGGGACGTCATGGCCAACACGAGCCGATCTACGCGGTGGAGACGACGATCTTCCCGAGCGCCCTGGCTTCGCGTGCGCCGGCTTCCGAACCCAACCGAGCGCACATCGCCTTCGACACGCGCGCAGGTCGCGAAAGGTTTGTGCGAGATCGCATTCGCTGCGCGCGGGTTCTGCGCACCTTCGCGCACGCGGCGAGCCCTTGGACGTCGGTGTGCGACGCGATCACCGACGGGCTGGCCCGATTCGCGAACGCCATCGAGCGGGCTCCTTCGCGGCACACCGGCTGCACTAGCGATGGGAGGAGCGATGCAGCGCGCAGGGATGCGCGGCGTTCGACGGACGGGGCGGTCGATCCGAGGGAGGAGCTCCCTCGGACGACACGGAAAGAGTCTTCTACGACATGACTTCGAGCAGCTGCTTCGAGTGAACGCGCGCGACCGAGACACCCCACCGGGTTCTGGGCCGCGTGCCCGACCGCAGTGGGGGGATCCATGGAACTACTTCGGGAGGAGAGAGTGACACCGGACGTCGATTCGAAGGCGCCGCCCGCGCCGAGCGGTTCTTTTCACGTGACGGATGCCTACTCGGAGATCGACGCGACCCTGCTCGGGGCCGTGGTCGACCAAGCACCCGACGCCCTCTTGGTCGTCGATGAACAAGGATGGATCGTGCTCGCGAACCAGGCCGCGTGTGTGCTCCTCGGGCGGGATACCGCGGAGCTCCTCGGCATGCCGGTGGATCGGCTCGTTCCCGAGCGCATGCGCGCCGGGCACGCCGCCCACCGCGCGCGTTATCTCCGCGCGCCGCGCCCGCGACCGATGGGGGAGAACGGTCGTCTGCCGGTCGTGCGCAAAGACGACGTCGAGGTGATGACGGAGATCTCGCTCGGTCCGGTGCAGCTCCCGGGACGGCGCTACGTGGTCGTGGCGCTGCGCGACGTGACGGCGCGGATCCGCGAAGAAGATCGCCTCCGCTACCTGAGCACCCACGACGGCCTCACCGAGCTCTACAACCGCGCGTTCTTCGAGGCGGAGAAGGCGCGCCTCGAGACCGGTCGCATCTCTCCCATCAGCGTCGTCGTGGTCGACGTGGACGATCTGAAGAGCGTCAACGATCGTTTCGGGCACGCGGCGGGCGATCAGCACCTGCGCTCGATCGCGGCGGTGCTTCGGCAGTCCTTTCGCGCCGACGACATCGTTGCGCGGCTCGGGGGCGACGAGTTCGTGGTGCTGCTCCCCGGGGTGGACGTGGAAGAGCGCGACCAGATCGTGGAGCGCTTCGTCGAGGATCTCGCGCGTCAGAACGAGATCGCGGCCCGACCCGTGAAGGCGTCGGTGGGCGCGGCGACCGCGCGACGACCGGGCGCGCTCTCCGCCGCGATCCGCGTGGCCGACGAGCGGATGTACAAGGCCAAAGCCGCCGTGCGCCGCGTCTCGCACAGCGCGCTCGGCTGACCTGCTATGCCCGCGGGTGCGGGCCGGGGAGGTTCTCGAGCACCCACGGGTGCTGGTGGTGATCGCGGAGCGTCGGGTCGACCACGAAGCTCGGATCGAGCCGCGCGCGGAGCCGCGCGAGCGTGTGGAAGTCTCGTTGGCTCACGACGAGCACGCCAGCTTCGAGCAGTGCCGCCGTGGCGACCCCGACGCCGCGCTGGTGTTTGCGCGGGACGTCGAAACGACAGTCGAGCGAGACCACCTGGCTCCCGCACGCGCCGCTCGCGTCGGTGAGGATCGCGAGGTCGACGCGCTCCGTGCGCGCGACCTCCACCATCGCGCGTGCGCCCTCGATCATCGCGTCGGTCAGATCCGCGCCGTGCTCGTCGCGCACGCGCGCCTTGCCTCGCAGCACGTCGACCCCGTCGCCGCCGTGCAGATCGGGGGTCGTGCGCGGTGTCCCGAGCGTGTGTTGCTCGGGGCAGAACGGCACCAGCCGCACGCGATCGCTCCCACTCGCGAGGAAACCTTCGAGCGCGCCGCCGAGCCCGTTGTCGCTCCCGTCGACGCCGCATCGCCACGAGGCGAGGCAGCCGCTCACGAGCACGCGCCACGGATCGTCGCGCGTGGGCTCGCGCAGTCGATCCACCAACTCGGGGTGATGGGGAAGCAGCATGAGCAGAGCCTCGGGGCAGGCGCGGACGCGGTCAACCACGGCGCGCCATCGCGTCGACGCCGAATGACGACGTCCGAGACGTTCCCAGGCCGCCGCTCGTGATCGCGTCGGTGCACGAACGAGAACGGCCGCGGAGGGATCCCCCGCGGCCGCTCTCGTCGTGCATCGAGCCGCTCGTGCGCACGGCCGCGGAGGTTCTCACCCCGCGGGCGTGCGCGCCGCGCTCAGCGGTAGAAGTAGAAGTTGTCGACCCAGAGCTGCGTGGCGCCGCCACCGGGGCGCTCGCTCTTGAGCACGTACTGCGCGAGGTGCGCGCGTGCGGTCAGGCCTCCGACCGCGGGCGTGCTCGCGAGCTCGAACGCGCTGAGCGGGATGTCGAGGCTCATCCAGGTGCCGGTGGTGAGCATCCCCGAGGGGGCGCCGCTCGGTGAGTAGATGAGCTCGGCGATCTCGTCCGTAGGGTCGTAGGTGCCGTTGGCGCCGAAGTCGACGAGACGGATCGTGAAGACCTGACCGTCGACCGCGTCGCCCTCCACCCAGACGTCGATGTGCAGGTGGGTCATCATGGTCGCGTCGATGGTCATCGACTCGGTCGCGATGCCCGCGAAGACGATGTCCGTGTAGCGGAGCACGTCGTCGCCCATGAGCGTCGTCATCGTGACGGGGCCCGAGCCGCTCCAGTCGGTGCGGAAGGTGTCCACCGTCGCGAGCGAGTCCGGGTAGGCGTTGCTGAAGAGCGCGATGACGTCACCCGCCGCACGCGCCGGAGGAGCCGCCGGCGGCGCGGTCGGGCTCAGCGGAGGCACGACGCGGAAGGTGAGGGTGCCCGCCGCCGCGACGCCAGCCAGCGACGCGGTGATGGAGGCCTCGCCGAGCGCGACCGCGGTGACACGACCGACGGCGTCCACGGTGGCGACGTCGGTGTCGGAGCTCTCGAAGTCGAAGAACGCACGACCCGTCGGAGCGAGCGTGAGCGCTGCGCCATCGACGGTGTAGCTGACGGTGGTGCCCGCGACCGCGTAGGTGTCGGACACCGAGCGCGCGACGGTGTCGGTCGCGATCGCCGGCATGGGCGAGGTCACGACGCCGTCCGCGAGATCGACGTAGCGGATCTCGTCGAGATAGAGCGTGTAGCCGCCCTCGTCCGAGCCCTCCGCGAAATGGAAGAGCGCGTTGGCGGCGCCGAGCTTCGCGGGATTCGGAATCGGGATCGTGAACTGAGCCCACTCGGTGTCGACGCTCAGGTTCGTGGTCTCCGTCTTGAAATCCGTATTGCCGGCCGCGTCGTCTCCGAGACCCACGACGTTGAGCGTGTGCGTGCCGACGTCGGTTCGCGCGTAGAACGTGATCGCATCGAAGCTCGTGAGATCGCGCGTGACGCCGGTCTCGAGGACCAGTGCGCCGCCGGTGTAGCTGGTCGTGGGCACCACCACGCGGAGCGACGCCGTGCCCGCGAAGGCTTCGGCGGTGCTAGGCGCGATGTCGTTGACGGAGCCGCCGAAGGGCGCGAAGACGACGTTCGCGCCGTACTCGTCGCCGAAGATCACGCCGTCGGGACCGGGGGTGCCGCCGTCGTCCATCGCGGCGTCGGTTCCGGCATCTTCGCCGCCCGCATCCTCGCCAGCGTCTTCACCCGCGTCGTCGTCCGGAATGCTGGTGTCGTCGCTCGCGTCGACGACCCCCGTGTCGCGCCCCGCGTCGCGGCCCGCGTCGATGCCGCCGTCCGTCATCACGTCGTCGTCGCCGCAGTGGATCACGAACGGCAGCGCAGCGAGCAGCCACAGCGCTCCGGGGCGTCGACGTGCCGTTCGAGTGCCTGCCGGGTCGAACGACCCGCGGCGACCGAATCCTCGATTCGTTCCCATACCCCTTGCTCCTTCACCGACCCCTCGTCGGCGCGCACATGTCCCCAGCACCTCGACCAAGCTCTCGCGTCACCCGAGACGCAGCTTAGTTTGTTCGTCGAACAAACTATCGAGGTGCGGACCGGCGGTCAAGCCAGGTCGCGTGCGCTTGCTCCATGGCGGGCTTCGGGGTCCGGTCGACGCGGAAGAGGCCCCAGTGTTTTTCGACCTCGTCCGGGTGCGCGCTGCCCTTCCAGGGCTCGTCGAAGGCCTCGAAGAAGAAGTACGGCAGCTCGATGCGAGCGGCCCACTCCGTGAACCGTCGGTGGAAGATCGCCTGCTCGGCCTCACCCGCGACGCCGATGATTTGGCGGGCGGCGTCTCCCGAGGGGTGCATGGTGGTCGCCCAGCCGGTCTCGCCGAGCACGACGACGTGCTCCGGATGTTCGGCGCGGATCGCCTCGACCTGAGTCGCGGTCCACGCGACGGCGTCGTCGAGGGTCTGACGGTTCCACATCGCGTAGGCGTGGAGCACGACGAAGTCGATCTCGCGCGCGACCGCATGACTCTCCGGGCGGTTCCAGAAGTTGTAGTCGTCGGCCGTCGTGACGGGCTGCGTCACCTCGCTTCGGACCTGTCGGATGAGCTCGATCAGGCGTTCGGTCGGGACGCGGTGGGCGGACCAGAAGACCTGCGTCTCGTTGCCGACGCACACCGCGCCGACGACGTCGGGGTAGGCGCGCGCGAGCTCGATTGCTCCGCGAATTTCGCGTTCGTTGGCCTCGCGACGGTCCTCTTCGGTCTCGGGAGCGACCCACGCGCCGAGCATCACGCGGAGTGGAAGCCGTCGGTCGCGGATGTGGCGGAGGATGCGCTCGCTCGTCTCGCCCGCGCCGTAGACGCGGAGCATCGACCAGTGCGCGGCGAGGATCTCGAGATCCTCCGCGAGCTCGGCGTCGCTCGGTTGCGCGCCGTCGGGGGACTGGCCCGCGCGATGGGGGCCGTACGCGATGCCTTCGCGAAATCCGGAGTCGCCGAGGAGCGGCGCGAGGGATCGTCGAGCCTCACGCTCGGGCTCGTCCGAGGTCGAGCCGGGGCGCGTCTGCGCGCGTTCGTCACTCGACGTTCGAGGTGCCGCTCCGGCGCACGCCACGCTGGCCGCGACGGCGGCCCAGCCGAGCCAGCGTCCCGCGCGTACGCCGTCCGACCGACGTGGCTCGAACCGCATCCGTCGATGCTCGATGGACTGCTCCGTCCGCACGCTCGTTCCTTCCACCGCGGCCTCCTCGCTTCGGGTCGATGTCGCGTCTTTCGGTCGGTCTTCGTCGATGTCGGGCCGGTGTCCGGCACGTCTCGTTTCGACGCTTGACGGCTCCACCGTACCCGAGATAGTTTGTTCGGGAAACAAACTATCTCGGTCTGGGGCCGCGATAGAGGTGGTCGGGGTTTGGGGCGGGTGAGCACGAATCGGTCGCGTGGACGCGCGTGCGACCGGGACTTCGTACGACCCGAGCGGAGGGCGCGCCGTGGAACGAGCGGACCGGACGGACCGAGTGGAGTGCGCGGATCGGGGGAGGCGATGAGCCGGACCCGCCGAGTTTCGGGGCTCGCGATCGTGGCGTCGGCCGTGGTCTGGAGCGTCGCTTGGACCGGGCACGCGCAGTCGGGCGACGCGGGAGCGCCGGACGCGAGCGCCGCGTCTCCGGGCGAGAGCGCTGCGGCGGAGGAACCGAGCACGGAAGAACCGAGCACGGACGTGTCCGCGGATGCGGGGACCGCGGCGGTCGAGACGAACGAACCGAGCGACGTGTCCGCGGATGCTGGGACGGCGGCGGTCGAGACGAACGAACCGAGCCCAATCGGTTCGAGCGAGCCCCCGAGCGCACGGCCGAGCACGCCCGCGCAGTCGTCGGAGCCCCGAGCGCGCCGTCCGAGCAGCGGACCGAACCACGTCGTCGTCCATCGCGACGCGCAGGGCTTCAAGCTCCGGGTCGACGGGCGCGACTTCATGGTCTTCGGGATGAATTGGGATTTCTTCCCGATCGGTGAGAACTACTCCTACGACTTCTGGCGCCAGCCCGAGGCGTTCATCCGCGAAGCGCTCGACTACGAGATGGGTTTGATGCGCGACATGGGCGTCAACGCCATTCGCGTCTATGTCGGGATTCCGCAGCGGTGGATCCGCTACATCTACGAAAATTTCGGGATCTACACGATCCTCAACCACCCGATGGGCCGCTACGGCCACAGCGTCGACGGTGTCTGGCGGAGCCCGACCGATTATTCGGATCGGCGCACGCGCGAGGTGTTGCTCGAAGAGATCCAGGCGCTCGTCCGGAGCTACGCCGACACGCCGGGCCTCCTGATGTGGTTGCTCGGCAACGAAAACAACTACGGCCTCTACTGGGCCTCGGCGGAGGTGGAGAACCTGCCCGCAGAGCAGCGCGACGACGCGCGTGCGACCTACCTCTACTCGCTCTTCGGGGAGGCGATCGACGCGATCCACGCGCGGGACACGAACCATCCCGTCGCCATCGCCAACGGTGATCTCCAGTTCCTCGACGTCATCCGCGAGCAGTGTCCGAACCTCGACGTCATGGGCTCGAACGTCTACCGCGGCGCGTCGTCGCGCGATCTCTTCGATCGCGTGGCGGAGGTGCTCGACGTGCCCTTCGTCTACACCGAGTTCGGCTCCGACGCGTTCGACGCACGCGAAGGCCGTGAGGACGACGTCGCGCAGGCGGAGATCCTCGTCGCGCTCTGGCAGGAGATCTACGAGCACGCGTACGGCCGCGGGCGCGCGCAGAACGCGATTGGCGGCATGATCTTCCAGTGGTCCGACGGCTGGTGGAAGTACCAGCAGGAGACGAACCTCGACGTGCACGACGAGACCGCGTCGTGGAGCAACGCCGCGTACCCCTTCGACTACGTCGAGGGGCAGAACAACATGAACGAAGAGTGGTTCGGCATCTGCGCGAAGGGCCGACCGGATGAGGACGGGCAGTTCCGGCTGTATTGCCGGTCTGCCTACTACGCGCTCCAGCGCGCGTTCGAGCTCGATCCCTACGCGCCCTCCACGACGATGGCGGAGATCCGCGAGCACTTCGGCTCCATCCGCACCTCCGACGGAGCCGCGCGCTACGCGGCCCAAGGCGCGATGAGTCGGCTCGACGCGTTCGAGCGCGTGCGCATCGCGTTCCTGCGGCTCGACACCGAGACCTACACCACGGGCGGCCGTCGCTTGAACGAGCCGGAGCGGCAGCGCACGCGCTTCGATCACCAAGAGTCGTTCTACGTCGGGGTCGAGGTGCGCCCGACCTCGCGCGTACGCGGCAGCCTCACGCTCAACGTGCTCGGCAACACCGCGCAGAACCCGATCGACGAGATCTACTACGAGCGTCGAGGGCTCCCGCGCTCGGTGGTCGACACGGACGGCGAGGAGGTGTCGCTGAGCGCGCTCGAACGCGTCGCGGTCTATCAGGCGTCGTTCACCTGGGACGAGTCGCGCTTCCAGCTCACCGGCTTCTACCGCGTCGGCCAGAACCACTGGGGCCACGACGGCGACTTCTTCCACTTGGTGCCGGAGACGCACTACCAACGTGCGGTCGATCAGTTCGACGCGGACGTTCCGATCGGCGTGCGCTTCGAGGGCCGGCGCGAGCTCGAAGGTCTCCGGATCGCGTTCGGTCCGCAGCTCTGGTGGGGCGCGAACCCGACCGTGATCGGCATGTACCACCGCGAGTGGGGCGCCTGGGAAGCCTCGCTGATGCACCAGGAGGATCTCGCGCAGCGCGCGGCCGGCCCGACGAGCTCCGCGATCCCGACCCCGCGCGATCGCAAGACGACGCTCTACCTCTCGCGCCGCTTCGGTCCGCTCCGCGTCGAGCTCGGCGGCATCATGGCCGGCACGCCGCGCGTGGGCCGTCGCTTCCAGGCGGTGCGCGACGCGGAGGAGGGCGCGCCGTCGTACCTCGACTCCGGCTACTACGTGATCGACGACGAGGTGCACCTGCTCGACACGCTCGGCGGCAAGGCGAAGATCACCCTCGAGGCCGCGCCCTTCTACTGGTATCTACAGGGCGGCTACCGCGGGCTGGTCGCGGACGCGGGGTGGGATCCGACGATCACGATCACGGGCTGGAGCCTCAAGGAGAGCGGGCAAGGCAACCATTGGGCGGTGTCGACGGGCGCCGGCTACACGGTGGGGCGGCTCCAGATCGCGCCGAACTTCCTGATGCAGCGACCGCTCGAAGGACCGCTGCCCGCGATCGGCGATCGTTTCGATCCGGTGACCGGCATCTACTACCCGGGCCTCGACGGACGAAACCAGCTCCAGGACCCCTTCTGGGTTCGCAGCAACCGCGAGACCTACGGCTTCGAGCTGCTCCTCGCGTACGACCCGACGCCCGCGACCTGGATGTGGGCGTGGGACAACGACCGCCGCGAGGACGCCAACTTCGCGGCCGCGCTCGACTTCACGTACCGCATCCATCCGACCTTCCAGGATTCGTCGGTCGGTGTGACCGCCGAGGGGATTCAGTTCGCGTTCCCGACCTCGGCTCCCGCCCAGGATCTCTGGGACGTTCGGCTCCGTAGTGTGATCAACTTCTCCGATCGCGCGCGGCTCGTGAACACCTTCTACATCGGAAACGGTCAGGCGAACGGCGACGATCCGCGGCTCGTCTACCGCGCGGGAGCGGAAGGGCGTCTCACGGTCGATCGCGTCGCGATGGACTACTTCTTCCGCTTCGGCGACTGGGGTCCCTTCGACTACTACCGCGACTTCAACAGCACGTTTCCGTTCCAGGGGATGATCGATCTCTCGTACTCGCTGAGCCGGCCGCAATGGTTCATCGCGTCGTACACGCGACTCGGCGTGCGTGCGACGTACCGCCTGCTCGACGAGAACTCCGGCCGATTCCTGCAAGACGCCACGCGCCCGAACGCTTTTGGATCCGAGTGGGAGGTGAGGACCTATGTGCAGATCTCGATCTGAACGTCCTTCGAAGGGATCCTCGATGCGCGCCGCGCTCACGCTCGTCGCGAGCGTCGCAGCCGCGCTCGGCGTCGGTGCGTGCATCGACTCCGGGGAGTACCGCTACGGCGAGAACGTCACCGGCCTGCGCTTCGAGATATTCCACGAGGACGAGGGCATCTACCCCTCGGACGTCACGCTCACGAACCCACGCAATCCGTTTCGCGATCATCCGATCGGCGAAGAGACCAAGTTCGAGCTCCTCGCGAACGGCGGCAACGCGGGGGGATTCTACGCTTGGGCGACCCTGCTCGCGCGTGCACCGAATGGAGAGCACCAGTTCTACACCGCGAGCAAGCTGCACGACATCGCGGTCTCGGGAGAGCTCGAGTCGGCGGTGGACGTCTGCCGCGTGACGCACATGGCGGGGCGCGCGTACCAGGCGGTGCTCGACGAGTTCCCCGACTCGGTCTCGTACTTGGAGAACGGGGTGCCGTTCTACCTCGCCCCGCTCGCGTATCGCGGGATCCAGGATCTCGGACTGCGCGTGCGTGGCGACTGGGTGCTCGCGACCGACGCGGGCGGGAACGAGGTCGTGGTGCGCATCGCGGGGCGCGACACTCCGCGGCCGGAGATCGAGCCGGAGGAGGAGGACCCGTGCGTTCCCTGATCTCCTCGTGGTTCTCGGCCGGGTCGGCGGCGGCCGACTTCTCGACCGGGTCGGCGGGGTCAGCCGCCGACTTCTCGACCGGGTCG
>CALJLK010000121.1 GCA_937982655.1 uncultured Sandaracinus sp. | reverse complement strand
AGCCGTGGAAGGCGATTGTCGACTGCCCGGATGCGGCTTCCTCGTCGAGCCTGGCCCCCCCGATGAAACCTGCTATCCCGATGCGCTTTTCGCGGCGGCGCCGCGAGCGTGGAACGGAGCGTGGTCAATGGCAGATCGCATCGCGACCTCGGCGACCTCGGGCGATTCGCCCGTCGCTGAGAGGGATGACGAGATGGAGCGGATCGTCGGCGAAGAGGAGAAGGTCCTCGCGCGCGTGATCCGGACGATCTCGCAGACGCGCGGCATCAAGCGTGGCCAGCTCGTCGACTACGACGCGGAGCTCCTCGCGCTCCGCGATCAGATCCGCACCGCGCGCCTGGAGGACATCCCGCCGCTCATCGAAGAGATGGAGCGCCTCCAGGGAGTGGCCGCACGCCGCGCCGCGGTTCAAGAGGGCACCGTCGATCCCTCCGCGCCCTACTTCGGCCGCCTCGTGCTCGAAGAGAACGACAAGCTGCGCGAGGTGCTCATCGGGCGCAGCACCTTCCTCGACCCCAAGACCAACGTCCGCATCGTCGACTGGCGCGACGCGCCGGTGAGCCGGATCTACTACCGCTACGACGAGGGCGACGACTACGAGGAGACCTTCGGCGACCGCGACGTCGAGGGCGAGGTGATGGTCCGCCGCGCGCTGACGATCGGCCAAGCGCGCCTGCGTCGCATCGGCAGCCCGCAGGGCGTCTTCGTGAAGAAGACGGACGGGTCGTGGCGTCGCGCGGGACAGAGCGCGGTGCGGCTCGCGGGCGGTCAAGGGCAGGCGATGCGGCCGGAGTCGCATCACGCGCCGAAGTCGGCGGCTGACCCCGCCGACCGGGGCAAGAAGTCGAACGGGAAGCTCGGCGCCGGAGACGATCTCGAAGAGCGCGAGGACAAGAGCCTCTCCGAGATCACCGCGCTGATCGACCCACGTCAATTCGACTTGATCACGAAACCGACCAGCGGTCTGGTCGTGATCCAGGGCGGCGCGGGCAGCGGAAAGACCACGATCGGTCTGCATCGCCTCGCGTACCTCGCGTTCCAAGATCCGAAGCGCTTCCGCGCGGACAAGATGCTCGTCGTCGTCTTCAACGACGCGCTCGTGCGCTACATCGGCCGCGTGCTCCCGGCGCTGGGCGTCGAGGGCGTGCCGGTGATGACCTACGAGAAGTGGGCGTCGAAGCTGCGCAAGCAGCACCTCCCCGGGCTGCCGCCGGACTATTCGGAGGAGACGCCGGGCGTGGTGACGCGCCTGAAGAAGCACCCGGTGGTGCTGCGGCTGCTCGAGTCACTCGTGGGCGAGCTCGAGCGGGGCATCGACGAGGCGATCGCCGACACCGGCAAGCGACTCGAGGGCGGCGCGCGGGTGCTCCGCATGTGGCGCGCGACGGAAGGCGAAGCGATCGGCATGCGCATGGCGGTGCTCCGTGCGTGGCTGAACAAGGGCGAGGACGGCGCGAACGAGGTGGGGCTCGAGGCGCGGCACGCGGTCGAGCGCACGATCGAGCGCGGCTTCGAGAAGGTCGACGACGTCGCGCAGACCTGGGCGGAGCTGCTCACGGATCTTCCGCGTCTGCAGAAGGCGTTCGAGGAGCAGGCGCCGGACGCGTTCACGGCCTCGGAGCTCACGTCGGCGCACGCGTGGTGTGCGCGGCGCATCCCGGCCGCGATCCAGTGGCGCGACGACAAGCAGGAAGAAGACCGCGATCGCGCCGAGGGTGAAGAGGCGCGCTCGCCCGAAGACGGCGAGGACGTCGTCGGCGTCGACGGGGCGCTCGAGGTGGAGGTGCCGACGCTCGACCGCGAGGACGACGCGATCCTGCTGCGTCTGCACCAGCGCCTGCGGGGGCCGCTCTCTGCGAAGAAGGAGCGCCTCGAGTACGAGCACATCTTCGTCGACGAGACGCAGGATCTCTCGCCGCTCGAGCTCGCGGTCGTGGTCGACACGACCTCGAAGGGCAAGAGCATCACGCTCGCGGGCGACGTCGCGCAGAAGCTCTACATGGACAACGGGTTCTCGAGCTGGGACGCGGTGCTCGCCGACCTCAAGCTCGACCACGTCCAGATCGAGCCGTTGAAGCTGAGCTACCGCTCGACCCACGAGATCCTCGAGTTCGCGACGGACGTGCTCGGGCCGCTCCGCAACGAGGTGAGCGGCGAGGCCACGCGTCACGGCGCTCCCGTGGAGCTCTTCCGCTTCTCGACGAGCGGTGAAGCGGTCGCGTTCCTCGGCGAAGCGCTCCGGGATCTCGCGCGCGCGGAGCCGCTCGCGAGCATCGCGATCATCGCGCGTTATCCGGAGCAAGCAGACGAGTACTTCCTCGGTTTGAAGCACGCGGAGGTCCCGAACCTGCGCCGCATCGCCGAGCAGGACTTCCCCTTTCGCGCGGGCGTCGACGTGACGGACGTGCGGCAGGTGAAGGGCCTCGAGTTCGACTACGTGATCCTGGTGGACGTGAACTTCGCCGCCTACCCGGAGGACCACGAGTCTCGGCACTTGCTGCACATCGCCGCCACCCGCGCGGCGCACCAGCTCTGGGTCACGACGACCGCCACGCCGTCGATGTTGATCTCGGAGAAGCTGCGCGATCAGGTCTGACCTCCGCGCGCCTCCCATGCGGCCGTGTTCGACCGAGGAAGACGAAGCGTTGCGCGCCCTCGGTGAGCGACGGCGTCGGCTCTTCTCGGACTTCGACGCCGCGCGCGTGCTGTACGACGCGGGCGGTATCGCGGTGGTCGACAAACCGGCCGGCGTTCCGTCGCAGTCCCCGGACGCCGCGCTACGCGAGGACCTCCCACATCGGCTCGGTCTCTTCTTCGCGGCTCGCGGCGAGGCGCCCTACGTGGGTGTGCATCAACGCCTCGACCGCGACACCAGCGGCGTGATCGCCTACGCGCGCGACGAGGGCGGCAACCGTTTCCTCGCGGCGCAGATCGAGGGGCGGCGCGCCGAGAAGACGTACCTCGCGTGCGTGAAGGGTTGGCGGGGCGGCGCGCGCACGCTGAAGCACGCGCTCGTGAAGGGCGCGCACGGGATGGAGGTCGCGTCGCCCCGCGACCCGCGAGGGAAGATCGCGATCTCGCACGTGGAGCCGATCGAGCGAGCCGGCGATCGCGTGCTCGTGCGCGTGCGCATCGAGACGGGACGCACGCACCAGATCCGGGTGCAGCTCGCCCACGAAGGCGCGCCCGTCGCGGGGGACCCGATCTACGGCGGCCCGCCCGCGCCGCGGCTGATGCTGCATGCGTGGCGCCTCGCGTTCGACGCACCGCCAAACCACCCATCGCGGGACTCGGCACGTGACTCACGTGACTCGGCAGGAGCGCGTGAGCGGACGCGTGAGCCCACGACGTTCGAGGCACCGCCACCGCCATCGTTCGCGCGCTGGATGCGCGGCCTCGATCGCGTCGACTTCGCGGATCGCGCGGCGATCGACGAGGCACTCCGCGACGCGATGGAGCGGCGCTGGGGGCTCGCGCACGCGTGCGAGGCCGACGAGCCGACGACGACGTTTCGACTCGTGCACGGCGAAGGCGACGGACTGCCCGGCCTCACGGTCGACGTCTACGACGACCACCTCGTCGCGAGCCTCTACGACGAAGCCGCGCCGCACGAAGACACGATCCTCGACGCGCTGCACGCGCTCGGCTTCGCGGGCGTGTACGTGAAGCGTCGCCCGAAGCAGGCGAGCACGATCGTCGATCCGCGGCGCGCGGAGGTCGCTCCTTCGGAGGCGGTGCGCGGCACGAGCGCAGCGCCTTCGTTTCTCGCGTGGGAGAACGGCGCGCGCTTCTCGGTGAGTCTCGGGGACGGGCTCTCCACCGGGATCTTCCTCGACATGCGCGACGTCCGTCGTCGCGTGCGGGACGTCGCGTCCGGTCGTCGCGTGCTCAACCTCTTCGCGTACACGGGGCCGTTCAGCGTGGCCGCCGCGATGGGAGGCGCCACGGAGGTCGTGACGGTCGACGTCGCCGCGCCCGCGCTCGCGACCTGCGAGGCGAGCTTCGCTGCGAACGCGCTCGCGGTGCCGCACCGTCTCGTGAAGACGGACTGCTTCGTCTTCCTCGACAAGGCCGTGCAGCGCGGCGAGCGCTACGACCTCGTCGTCTGCGATCCGCCGACCTTCGCCACCACCAAGCGCACGCGGTGGACGAGCGGCAAACAATGGATCGAGCTCGCGGCGCAATGCTTCGCGATCGCGGCGCCGGGCGCGATCGTGCTGCTCTGCACGAACGACGCGCGGCTCGACGCGGAGGTGTTTCGTCGCCACGTGCGCGCTGGCGCGGCGCAGGCCGGCGTGGCGCTCACGACGCTGCGCGCGCTCCCGAGCCCGTGGGACTTCCCGAGCGCGCCCGGGCAGCCGCACCCGTTCAAGCGCCTCTGGTGCGAGGTCGGTGGATCGGTCGGCCGGTGATCAACGCCCGAGCTGCTGCAGCAGCCGCAGCGCGTCTTGCAGCGCCTGGTCTTGATCGACGTTCGGCTGCCCCGCGGGGCCGCTCGGGCCGACGCCGGGCAACGGTGGCAACTGCGGCATCCCGCCCGCGCCTCCGCCGCTCGTGAGCCCGCGGAGCATCTGCTCCATGAGACCGCCGAGGTTGTCGAGGCTTCCGTCCGGCATCCAATCGCCCATCATGCTCGTGAGATCGGGCGCGCCGAGGTCTTCGTCGCCGTGCGCTTCGTCGAGCCAGCGCCGCTCGATCGCGCGCACGTCGCCCTGGTGGCGTCCCGTCGCGAAACGATCGAAGAGCGCGCGGGGCGGTGCGTCGCCGAAGCGGTGCGCGTCGACGTACGCCCGCACGTGTCGGAAGAAGGTCTCGTCGCCGAGCTTCTCGCGCACCTTCTCGTACGCGAACGCGCCCTTGCCGTACACGAGGCCCGCGTACGAGAGCTCGCTTCCGAACGCGGCCACCGGTCGATCGACCGCGCCGTCCGCCTGCCCGGAGAGGCGCATCGTGTGGTAGTTCGCCGCGACCTGACGCCTCGCCTCGCGACGCGCGCGCTCTTCGCCGTGGCGGTCGCGCAGGTATTGGATCGAGCTGAACTGCGCGAGGCTCTCGTCGACGAAGGGGTGTCGTCGCGCGTCGCTGCCGACGAGCCCGTGCCACCACTGGTGCGCGACCTCGTGCGCGACCACGAACTCGAGCATCGACTCGCGCATGCCGAGCTGACCGGAGCTTCCGCCCGCGAGCATTGGTCCGAGCGAGCCGAGACCCATCCCGCCGCCGCTGCCGTAGAACATCTTCGCGAGCGTCACGAGCCCGCTGAACTCGACGCCGCCCGCGCCCCCGACCAGCGGCGCCTCCACGAGATCGAGATCGCGGTAGGGGTAACGTCCGAAGCGGCGCTCGTAGATGCCAAGCGCCGCGACCGCGTCCACGAGCACGCGCTCGGCGTCCGCACGATCCTCGGGCAGGTACCAGCTCCGCACCGTGACGTTCCCCGCGCGCTGCTCCACCGCCTCGAAGCGCGGGCTCACGATCATCGCGAAGTTGCGCGAGAGCCCCGACACCACCTCGACCTCGTGCGTCCCCGGCGTGCCGTTCTGACCGAGCTGCGTCTCCTCGCGCACCACGACGCCGCTCGCCGCCACGCGTGAGCCCTGCGCGCACACGAGCCGGGCGCGGAAGTGCGCGATGCGACCGGCGCCGAGGTCGCCCATCGTGCTGTCCTCGCGCGTGACCCACGCGTCGTCGCGGCGCGGCGCGAGGGTCGCGTAGAAGTTGCCGAGGCTCGCGATGCCCTCGCTCTGCGCGAGCAACCCGTAGTTGCCGTGCAGGCCGGTGCTCGCGCCGAGGCGACGCATGCCCTCCATCGCCTGCGCCATCATCCCGGTGCGGCTCGGCTCGAGGTGCTCCAATGCGCCGCGTAGCCGAACGCGCAGCTTCACGCGCCCGTTCGGAGGCAGCGGCTGCGCGAAGCGAAAGAGGACGGCGCTGCGACCGTCGTGGTCCACCTGGCAGGGCGCGCCGACGCACTCCGCGCCTTCGAGCGTGACCGGAGGCGTCGGCGCGACGTCGTTGGCGTGGATGCGCAGCACGACGTCCGGCAGCCCCGCGCCGAGCGTGTTGGTGAAGTAGACGTCTTCGGTGAGCGTGAAGCTGCGCTGATCGTCGGCGAGCCGGACGTCGAGGTCGTAGAGCGTCACCGCGTCGAGCGGTCCGACGCGCCGCCGCGCCTCGCGCTGATCTTCGGGCGAGAGGTTCGCGAGCAGCGGCGCCGGATCGTACCAAGCGATCTGAGCGTTCGCTTCGTCACCGCACGCGCTCGCGAGCGCGAGGAGCGGCAGCATCGAGAGGGCGAGGAGCACGCGCATCGCCCACCAGAGTAGCAGCCCTTCGCGCGACGGCTGGAGGCCACGCCGTCCGTCAGCTCTCGTCGTCGCCGACCACCGGTGCGAACGCGACCGAAGCGCGCGAACGAAGCGACGCCGAGAGCGGACCGTTGATCCGCTGCACGAACGGCTCCGTGAGGAGCACGCCGTGTGTCCCCTCGACGACCACGACGTGCGAGCTCGGTCCCACGAGGCGGCGCCACGTCGCCTCCACTTCGCTCAGGCGCCCGGGGCTCTCGTCGCGCGCGAGGTAGATGTGCGCGCGACCGACGTAGGGACGAATCCCGGGCTCGTAGCGTTCGAGCGCCTCGGCGTAGGCGCGATCTCGATCTTCAGCGTGACGCTCCTCCGTGAGCTCGGGCCGCTCGTCGGCGACGCGCTCCCGGAACCGACGAAGCTTGCGGCCCACGAGGTCGACGAGGTGCGCGGCGGCTTCCATGCGATCGCGTCGCGCCAGCGCGACCAGATCGAGCAGCGGATCGATGGGTCTGCGCTCGAGCATGCTGGGGAGGCGCGGATCCAACAGCACGATCAGGTCGGGACGCTGACCCCGCGCGTGGAGCTGCTGCGCCATCTCGAACACGACGAGCGCCCCGAACGAGAATCCGGCGAGGAGCTTCGGGGGCGCGCCGGTGCGTTGCTCGATCGCCTCGATGTAGCGGGTCGCGAGCGTGGAGACTTGCAGCTTGCGGTCGGCGAACGCGACCTCGTCGGGGAGGAAGACACCGAAGACGGGCCGCGAGAGAGCGCGCGCGATCGTCGAGTAGAGATGGAGCCCGACGACGCCGTACAGCGGAGTCGGTCCGTTCGGAACGTCGTTGAGACGCACGAGCTCACCGTGCGGCGCCGAGTCGCCTTCGTCGGCACGGGAGGTGAGCCAACCTGCGAGCGCGCGTGGAGTGGGGTGCGCGACGAGGGTCGCCACCGTCGGCTTCAGCTCGCGAACCTCGAGCTGTGAGACCGCGCGAAGCGCACGCAGCGAGTTGCCGCCGAGGTCGAAGAAGTCGTCGTCCAGTCCGACCGGCGTCTCCAACACCTCGGCGAACACCGCCGCGACTCGCTGCTGCAGCGGTGACGCATCCGAGAGGTCGATTTCGTCACGGGGTGCGAGCCACGCGTCCAGCGCCGCGCGGTCCACCTTGCCCCCTACGCTTCGCGGCAAGGCGGGCGTGATCACGATCCGAGAGGGCACCGAGGCCGCGGGGAGCACGTCGTGGAGCCGGCGTCGAAGGTCGTCCTCGGTGCACGCGGGATCCGACGGGACCACGAACCCCGCGAGGAAAGGCTCTCCGGAGGGCGGAGTCACGAGCTTGGCCACCGCCTCGGCCACCGCGGGATCGCGCTGGAGCGCGTGCTCGACCTCGCCGAGCTCGATTCGAAAGCCTCGGACCTTGATCTGTTCGTCCGTACGACCCTCGCAGACGAGGCGGTCGTCGGAGTCGACGTACGCGACGTCACCCGTGCGGTAGACCCGTCGCTCTGCGTTCGCGTCCGCGGTCGCTTCGAGCCTCGGATCGGCGACGAACTTCGCGGCCGTCGTCTCGTGACGTGCGTGGTAGCCGAGCGCGACCTGCGGACCTCCGAGGACGAGCTCCCCGCGCACCCCGACGGTGGCGGTGCGCCCACGCCAATCGAGCACGAACGCCTCGCACGATCCGAACGGGCGACCGATCGGGATGGGCTCCTGCACCACGCGCGGCACGTCGTGCACCACCGAGGTGATCGTGACCTCCGTCGGGCCATACGCGTTCACGAGGCGCACGTCCGGCTCGATCGAGCGAAAGCGCCGACACGCGCTCGCGTTGGCCCGCTCGCCACCGATCACCACCAGGCGGACGAACGACGGGAGCGAGTGATTGCGGCGTGCGAGCTCGGTCGTGAGCTCGTTGAAGAACGCCGTCGGGGTCTGAAACACGCTGATTCGCGCTCGCGCCAGCGTGGACAACAACGCGTCGAAAGAGTCGGCGGCCGCTTCGTCGCGCACGACGACGGTGCCTCCGGCCGCGAGCGTCGGAACGACCTCTTCGAGGTAGACGTCGAAGCTCGGTGAGGCGAACTGGAGGACACGATCCTCGCTCGTGAGCGCGTAGGTCGCGACGGCCGCGCGTGCATGGGCCGCCAGCGCGCGATGAGGGATCTCGACCCCCTTCGGGAGCCCCGTGCTCCCCGACGTGTAGAGGAGGTAGGAGACCCGCTCGGGCTCGAGCACCGGTGCGACGAAGGCAACGGAGTCGGCGGTGACGTCGCGAGGGGCGGCATCGTTGCGAGGGTCGAGGCACCGGACACCGGTCGGTGCGCCGTCGGACGGGCCGACCCAGTACCGCGCTCCGCAATCGTCGAGGACGAAGCGCTTGCGCTCGTCGGGGTAGCGCGGGTCGATCGGCACGTAGACGAGGCCGGCGAGCTGAGTGGCGACGAACGCGACGACGGTGTCCACGTCACGGCTCGCGCTCACGGCCACGTGGTCGCCGAGCGTCGCGCCCGAGGACACGAGGCGCGCGGCGAGCCGCTCCGAACGTTCCCAGAGCTCGCGGTACGTGAGCTTGCGTGCGTCGGCCGCGCTCTCGACCGCCACCCGATCCGCGAAGCGCTCCCGACTCCCGGCGAGCAACGCGGGGATGGTCTCGGGCTCGGAGGGCGGCACGCCGTGGAGCACGGCCGGTCGTCCTGGAGCGTCGAGCTCGGCGACGCGCGCGAACGGGCGACGCGCGAGCTCCTCCATCCACGCGACGAAGTCGTCCGCGACGCGCGCGACGTCCGACACGTCGACCAGCGTCGGCTCTGCTTCGAAGACGACGTCTGCGCCGCCGTCCGCCGTTCGGTACACCGCCACCGTCAGCGCCGAGCTGCTCTGTCCGTAGAGCGCGAAGGACCAGCTCCGAGCCTCGGGAAGAACGGCGTGCATCCGCTCCTGCAGGGTGTGGCCTTCGCAGACGAGGATCGTGCGAGCGAGATCGGTCGCGCGCACGCCACACACCGCGGCGGCCTCGCCGAGGCCGAGGGTCTCGGCTTCTCGCAGCGCGATCGCCTGCGACCGGAGGCGGGCCATCAGCTCGACGACGCGCTCGCGTGGATCGAGCGCGACGAAGAAGGGAACGGTGTTGATCAAGCACCCCACGGCATCGCGGCTCGCGGGGACGAGGTTGCGACACGCGCGGGTGGATCCGAAGACGACGTCACCGCGATTCGCGCGCTGCGCGAGCACGAGGGCCCACGCCGCGTGCATCACCGTGGCCCACGTGAACTGGAAGCGTTCGCCGAGCGTCGCGAGCGGCAACAAGACCTCCGGGCGAATCCGCACGCGTCGTTCTCTCGTGTGGACTGGCCCCTCGACGCGGCTCGGGCCGACGGGCATCGGGGTCGGATCCCGAAGCTCGGCGAGCGCCTCCGCGAGGTACGCCCGTCCCGCGAGGAGGTGGGCCTCGTCGAGGGCGGCTGCGACGTGAAGTGCCGGGTCCCCGGCAGCAGCTTCGGGCGGCCGTCCGAGCACGGTCGCGACGACCTCTTCGAGCACGCGTTCGATCGAGCGGCCGTCGAGGTGCGCGTGGTGGAACGTCCAACACACGGCGTTGCCGTCGGGGGCTCGGAGTGCCTGGAGACGGAAAACTGGGGCACGAGACACGTCGAGGTTCGTCGCGCGATCCTGGGCGCGAAGCTCCTCCATCGCTCGAGCGAGCGGCTCGGACGACACCCGCTCGACCCAGAAGAGCGGAGTGTCGGCGAGGGTCGTGGGGACGAACTCGCCTCGAATCAGAGGAAAGGCGGTCCGGAGCATGGGGTGGCGTCGGCAAACGAGCTCGAACGCTTCGCGCACCTGCTCGAGCCCGACGTCGCTCGGCAGCGAGATGACGACCTGCTGCACCTCCGCGCCGACGCGTTCGCGTGCGCCGAGCAGCATCGCGAGCTGCGTCGGGAGGATCCCCCTTGTCATTGCCGGAGCGTCGTAGATCTCGGCCCACCGCTCAAGCGGTCGCGCAAACTAGTACACCCGCCCGCAAGTTCGTTCCGGGTATCCGCGGCCCTCGGCGCGGATCTCGCTCGCCGACCTCCTCGAATAGGCTTCGGCCTGTCCTTCGTCGGCGCGGCAAACGACCTCCACGCCGATCATCCACGGCAACCCGGAACGAACTTGCGGGCGGGTGTACTAGGACGAGCGGCACGCAGCGCGAGCGGCACGGGGATCGGGGAGGTCGGGATGTGCCGATCGCGTCATCGGCGACACGCGGACGCGAGCGAGCTCACCAGCTCGCGCACCGCACGCACCGACGACTCGACGTCGGGCGCGCTCGCGATCGCGCGCACGATCGCGCTGCCCACCACCACCCCGTCCGCCTTCGCGGCGACCACGCGCGCATCGGCGGGCGTCGCGATGCCGAAGCCGACCGCGATCGGCGCGCGGGCCTTCGGGCGAAGCGCGGCCGCGCGCTCCGCGGCTTCGTCGAGCACCGCGTCCTTCGCGCCCGTCACGCCCGTCATCGAGACGTAGTAGACGAAGCCGTCCGCGAGCGCGGCGGCCTGCGCGATCCGCGACTCGGTGCTGGTCGGCGCCACGAGCGGGACGTAGCCGAGGCCGGCTGCGCGCAAGGGCTCGACGAGCGGATCGGCTTCTTCCGGAGGGAGATCGACGACGAGGAAACCATCGACGCCAGCGGCCTTCGCGTCCGCGACGAGCTTCGCCTCGCCGTAGCGGAGGATCGGGTTGTAATAGCCGAAGAGCAGGATCGGGACCGTGCTCCGCTCCCGCACCCGGCGCACCACGTCGAGCACGCCGCGCATCGTCGTGCCGCGCGCGAGGGAGCGCTCCGAGGCTTGTTGGATCGCGACGCCGTCCGCCGTCGGATCCGAGAAGGGCACGCCGAGCTCGATCACGTCTGCGCCCGACTCCGCCGCGGCGACCACGAGGTCGACCGTCGCATCGAGCGAGGGATCTCCCGCGCAGAGGTAGATGACCAGCGCGGCGCGGTTCTCCGCGGTGGCGCGCTCGAAGGCTTCGGCGATGCGTCCCATCTGTCGTGTCTCTTTGCGGGCGACTCTCGAGCGTTTGTCGTGATCGACGCCGTGGGTCAATGGCGCTTCGCGTCGCGCTCGTTCAGCGCCGCCTGCACGGTCTCGAGATCCTTGTCGCCGCGGCCCGAGAGGCAGACCACGATCGTGATCCCTTCGCCGTGCTTCTCCACGATCTTCGGCAGCGCCGCGATCGCGTGGCTGGTCTCGAGCGCGGGCAGGATGCCCTCGAGGCGCGCGAGCCGCTGGAACGCCGAGAGCGCTTCGTCGTCGGTCACCGCGAGGTACGTGGCGCGCCCAGTCTCTTTGAGGTGCGAGTGCTCCGGTCCGACGCCCGGATAATCGAGCCCCGCGCTGATCGAATGCGCCTCCGCGACCTGACCGTCGTCGGTCTGGAGCAGGTAGCTCTTGGCGCCGTGGAGCACGCCGACCGTGCCCGCCGTGAGCGGCGCGGCGTGTTTGCCGCTCAGGCCTTCGCCCGCGGCTTCGACGCCGATCAGCTTCACGTCGCGATCCTCGAGGAAGCCCGCGAACGCGCCGATCGCGTTGCTGCCACCGCCCACACACGCGACCACCG
Source organism: uncultured Sandaracinus sp. (assembly GCA_937982655.1). Classification (GTDB taxonomy): domain Bacteria; phylum Myxococcota_A; class Polyangia; order Polyangiales; family Houyiibacteriaceae; genus JACKEH01. The sequence goes on along the minus strand of CALJLK010000121.1, from coordinate 13,728 downwards.
CGTCCGGCAGGCGCCCTTTCTGTCGCAACACCTGCGCGCGCGCCTCACGCCCGATCACCGATTGAAGCTCGCGCACGATCAGCGGGTACGGGTGTGGACCCGCCGCGGAACCCACGCAGTAGTAGGTGTCGTGGACGTTCGTGACCCAGTCGCGCAGGGCCTCGTTCATCGCGTCCTTGAGGGTGCGCGAGCCGCTCTGCACGGCGTGCACCTTCGCGCCGAGCAGCTCCATGCGGCGCACGTTCGGCGCCTGACGTCGAACGTCCTCCGCGCCCATGAAGACCTCGCAGGGCAGCCCGAAGAGCGCGCACGCGGTGGCGGTCGCGACGCCGTGCTGACCCGCGCCGGTCTCGGCGATCACACGCGTCTTGCCCATGCGCTTGGCGAGCAGAACTTGGCCGACGGTGTTGTTCACCTTGTGCGCGCCGGTGTGCGCGAGGTCTTCTCGCTTGAGCCACACGTCGGCGCCGACCTCCGCGGAGAGACGACGCGCGTGGTAGAGCGGCGTCTCGCGACCGACGAAGTCGCGCAGGAGCGAATCGAGCTCGGCGCGGAACTCGGTGTCGGCCCAGGCCGCGATGAACGCCTTCGTCAGCTCGTCGAGGGCAGGCATCAACGTCTCGGCGACGAAGCGCCCGCCGAACTTGCCGAAGCGACCGGTCACGGGGTCGAAGTCCGGCGGCAGATCCAGCGTGGCTCGCATGCACGAGAGGTAGCGCCCTTCGAGGTGTGAGGAAAGCGACGATCTCCACGAGCTCGATCGATCGCCGAGCCCGCGATCGTCGTGCACGCGAGGCTCGATGCCGAACGAGCGTGCGACGACGGTCCTCCGCGAGAACCCGGACCCAACGTTGACGCTCGTGCGTGCCGGTGCCAGATAGCAGCCCTCCATGGAGCTCACGCGCATCCTCGCGACGAATCTCCGCGTGCTCCGCGAGCTGCGCGGTCGTCTCGGTCAGCTCGAGCTGGCGCAGAAGATCGGCGTCTCCCGTCGCACGATCGCGCGCCTCGAGAACGCCGAGGTCGCCGATCCCGGGGTGGAGCAGCTTCGAAGCCTCGCGCACGCGCTGCGCGTGCCGCTCGACCTCCTGATCTCGCGGCGGCTCGTCACGGTCTCGCTGCCCATGCCCTACGACGTGCGCGATCGACTCGACGGCGAAGAGGGCCCGGCATTGCTCGCGAAGATCATCCAGCTCGTCGACGACACCCCGCGCCCCGACAAGCGCTGAGCGCGTCGCGCGCACTCTGCGTCGGCTGCGGCTCGCCGTTCACCACGTGCGGTCGCGCGGCTCGATCACACGACTCGGCGCGCGCTCCGTGTGAGCGGAGCCTCTGGGCTCCGTTCGAGCTCACCCGCCTGCGTCGACGCCCGCGTCCTCGTCCGGACCCGCGTCGGTGCCCGCGTCCTCGTCCGGACCCGCGTCGGTTCCCGCGTCCTCCTCCGGCTCGCCCGAGTCCATCGGTGCGTCGACCGGCGGAGGTCCGGAGTCGACCGGACCCGAGTCGACGGGCGGCGGCGGCGGGGTCGGGGCTTGCACCTCGCGACACGCGGAGGCGACGCACACCAACTCGCCGCGACAGTCGCGGTCGGCGCGGCAATAAGTCCCCGCTTGTCCGCCGTCATCGATGCAACCGACGAGGCCGAGCGAGGCGACGAAGAGGGCGAGGGTGGCACGCATCGGATCGGAGGATGCCACAAAGGCCCTTGCAGCAGGAAATCCGTGCGTCCGGAAGCGCCTGGCGTTCTGCGAGGGCGCGACGTCACCACGTCACCACGAGAGCCTTGCGGGCGACGGCCTCCGCGAAGGATGCTGGAGGCCGTGTCCGAATCGGAGGAGCCGAAGCGTCGTCAGCCCGATCCGGGGCTCGTCGGTACGACGCTGATGGGGCGCTACCACCTCGTCCGCATGCTGGGCGACGGTGGGATGGGCGCCGTCTACAAGGCCGCCGATCAGGTCTTGCGTCGCTTCGTCGCGATCAAGCTCCTGCACCCGCAGACGGCGGAGAACCCGTCCGCCGTCGAGCGCTTCGTGCGCGAGGCGCGCTCGGCCGCCGCGATCGGTCACCCGAACATCATCGACATCCTCGACTTCGGTTACGAGAAGGGGCGCCCCTTCCTCGTGATGGAGTACCTGCGCGGGCGCGCGCTCTCCGAGCTCATCGCGGAGGAGCGGCGTCTGTCGATCGAGCGCGCGGTGAACATCGCGACGCACAGCCTCGCGGGGCTCGCGGCGGCGCACGACCGCGGCATCCTGCATCGCGATCTGAAGCCCGCGAACCTGATGTTGATCGCGATGCTCGGCGACAACGACTTCGTGAAGGTCTGCGACTTCGGCTTCGCGGCCCTCGTGCAGCCCTCGCAGCGCATCGAGGACGGCAAGAGCCTCACGCCCGCGCGCACGCTCGTCGGTACGCCGGCGTATGCCGCGCCGGAGCGTCTGCGCGGCGACGACGCGCGTGATCCGCGCATGGACGTGTATGCGATCGGCGTCGTGCTCTTCGAGATGCTCGCGGGCCGACGTCCCTTCGACGCACCGACCTTCCGCGAGCTCGCGAAGAAGGTGCGCTTCGATCCGCCGCCGAAGCTCCGCCACATGCGCACCGACGTGCCGAAGGGCCTCGAGTACGTGGTCGAGCGCGCGCTCGCGAAGGAGCGTGAGGATCGCTGGGCCTCGGCGGAGGAGCTCGCGGCAGCGCTCGTGCCCTTCGGCGGTCGCATGATCCTGCGCGAGGCGCTGCCGAGCGACTCGTTCACGATGGATCTCTTGCGCCTCAAGGCGCGCGAGACGCAGCAGCAGAAGGTGATCTCGCCCGACGAGGCCGAGCAGATCCTCGAGATGCGGCGGAAGTTCCGCGCCGAGCGCAAGGAGCGCGAGAAGGCGAAGAAGGACGAGGCCGCACCTGCACCGAGGGGAGAGGACGCGGCCAAGCGCGAGGCACTGCGGCGCGACGAAGCGAAACGCGCGCGCGAGCCGAGCTCGGTGGACAGCGACTCGCTCTCGCTCGAGATCGACGAGGCGCCGGTCGAGACGAGCGCGAGCATCCTGCGCTCGACCGACATGCACGAGAAGGCACCGACGGTGCCGGCGCCCGCGCCCGCGATGCCGGCGCATGCGGCGGCTGGGCATGGCGCGCTCCTCCCGGACCAGACGGAGCCCTTCCAGGGAGTGATCCCGCCCGCCGCCGCGGTGCCGATGGACGCTACGCGGAGCTTCGCGGGCTCGGTCGCGATCTCGGTGCTGCGTTTCGTGTCGCGGCGCTTCGGCGAGCGCGCGTTGACCGAGCTGCTCGCGTCGTTGCCGGAGGCGCCGCGCGAGGTCTTCCGCTACGGGGTCGCGGCCACCGATCGGGTGCCCTTCGACGCGATGACCGCGCTCGTGCAGGCGATCGACGCGCGGCTCGGCCGCGACGATCTGCACTTGGTGGTGCAGTGCGGTCGCGCTGCGGCGGAGGGCGCGTTCGAGCTGATGCGCGACGTGCGCCCGCCGTCGCCGCCGCCCGAGGTCCTGCTCGCGGAGATGCCGCGGGTGCTCGCGCAGCTCGTGGTCGGACCGGAGCTCCGCGTGGGGCGCATGGGCCGCGGCTACGGGCGGCTGGAGCTCGACGAGCACGGCGAGCCCTCGCTCGCGTTCGACGTCTTCGTGATCGGCTTCCTCGATCGCGCGCTCGATCGCTTCGGCGCCTCGGAGGTCGAGGTGAACCTCCTGACGAGCCCCGCCCTCGGCGACGCGGAGTGTGTGTACGAGGTGAGCTGGATCGGCTGAGCTGGATCGGCCGAGCTGGATCGGCTGAGGTGCGGAGCTCGACGTTTCGACTGGCTCAGCCGAGCAGGGCGAGGAAGGCCGACCAGTCGATGACCTTCGCGCCCTTCTTCGCGGCGTCGTCGGTCTTGGTCTTGCCGACCTTCTCGCCCGCGAGCAGGTAGGTCGTGCCCTTCTTCACGCTCTTGTGTACCTCGCCGCCCGCGGCCTCGATGCGCTCCCAGATCGCCTCGCGTTTGTCCTCGAAGCTGCCGGTGACGCAGAACGAGAGGCCCGCGAGCGGACCGCCCTCCGCGCGCGCGGCCTTCATTGGCTGCTTCGCCACCACGCCGAGCGCGAGCATCTTCTCGAGCATCGCGCGCACGTCCGGGTCGGCGAGGAAACGCGCGACGCTCTCGGCCATCTTCGCGCCGATGCCGTCGATCGTCTCGAGCTCCTGACGCACCTCGGACGGATCGCGATCGAGCAGCCCGCGCAGATCGCCGTAGCGTTCCGCGACGAGCTTGGCCGCGACGCTGCCCACGAGCGGGATGCCGAGCGCGGTGAGGAGCTGATCGAAGCGGCGGCTGGTCTTCGCGTTCTCGATCGCGTCCACCAGCGACTGCACGCTCTTGTCACCCATGCGCTCGAGCCCGAGCAGACGATCGCGCTTGGCGGGCAGCGCGAAGACGTCCGCGAGATCGGTGACGAGGCCTTCGCGCACGAGCTGCTCGACCAACGACTGACCGAGGCGATCGACGTCCATCGCGCCGCGGCGCGTGAAGTACCAGACGGCCGCTTCGAGGCGCCCGGGACAGCGCGCGTTCACGCAGCGCAGCGCGGCGACACCTTCTTCGCGTTCGACCGGGCGACCGCACGAAGGACAAACCGTGGGAGGTTGCCAGGGCACCGCGCTCTCGGGCCGATGTTCGGGCACCACGCGCAGCACCTGCGGGATGATCTCGCCCGCCTTCTGTAGCACCACGGTGTCGCCGACGCGGATGTCCTTGCTCGCGATCTGATCGAGGTTGTGCAGCGAGGCGCGGCTGACGGTGGTTCCGCTGAGCTGCACGGGATCCAGGATCGCGACCGGCGTGAGCGCGCCCGTGCGGCCGACGTCGCAGGTGATCTCGCGCAGGACGGTCTCGGCGGTCTCGGCGGCGTACTTCCACGCGGTCGCCCAGCGCGGGAAACGCGCGGTGAAGCCGAGCTCGTCGCGGAGCTGCAGGTCGTCGACCTTGAGCACCACGCCGTCGGTCTCGAAGGGCAACGCGCGGCGCTCGGTGTCGAAGCGCGCGATGAAGGCGATCACCTCGTCGACGCCGCGGCAGAGGTGCTCGCGGCGATGCGTGGGCAAGCCGATCGCGGCGAGGTGCGCGAGCATCGCGTGGTGGTGCTCGAAGTAGCGCTCGACGAGATCGTAGAAGACCGCGCGCAGCGGGCGCTCGGCGGTGAGGCGCGCGTCGAGCAGGCGGAGCGATCCGGCGGCGGCGTTGCGCGGGTTCGCGAACTCGGGCTCACCGTCCGCGCGGCGGCGCTCGTTGATCGTCTCGAGATCGATGGGGCGGATGAAGATCTCGCCGCGCAACGTGAGCGTGCGCTTCTCGGGGATCCGTAGCGGCACCGCCTGGATGGTGCGCACGTTGGTGGTGACGTCCTCGCCGACCGCGCCGTCGCCGCGCGTGGTCGCCAGCACGAGCACGCCGTCCTCGTAGGTGACCTCGATGGACGCGCCGTCGATCTTCGGCTCCGCGACGTAGACCACGAGCTCGTCGTGGCCGTGGCCTTCGCGCACGCGGCGATCGAACTCGCGGAGGTCGTCCTCGGTGTACGCGTTGTCGAGGCTGTACATGCGCGTGGCGCGCTCGACCTTGCGGAAGCCTTCGCGCGGCGCGGCGCCGACGCGCTGCGAGGGTGACGTCGGCGTGACGAGCTCGGGGTGCGCGGTCTCGAGCGCGAGCAGCTCGTTGTAGAGCGCGTCGTACTCGGCATCGCTCACGCTCGGTAGATCGAGCACGTAGTAAGCGTGCGCGTGGCGCGCGATCTCGTCGCAGAGGAAGCGGTGGCGTTCGGCAGGCGTGGACACGCCGCGCACTCTACTTCACTTCTTTCGCTCGCTCGCTCGCTCGCTCGCTCGCTCGTCGTCGCGTTCGCTTCGTTCACCTGAGAAGGCACATGCGGTAGCTCGCATGAGGGTTTGAAGGGGCGAAGCCCCTCGCCCGCGGAGCGTCCGAGCGCCGAGCCGAAGCGAAGCCGCAGGCGAAGCGCAGAGCTCGGTGCGAGGAGAGGGGTCGGCGGGGACACTTCCCCGCCCCCGTGAGCGAAGCGAACAGAACACCGCGGTTTTGTTCGCCTCGTTCGCGGGGGCGGTTCATAGAGGACCGTTTCGGGCGCTCGCTCGCGAACGCTCGTATGCTCGGCCCTCCACGCGCACGGTGTGTGCGGTAAATAAAACTGAACGATCGTGAGGACTTCGCGCATCCTGCCGTTGGTCGGACCGGCCATCGTGCTCTACCTCGTGGCCGACGCGGCTGCGGGCGGGGGAGGGCTCGATGGCGCGCGCCGTGCGCTCGCGGGGCTGGCGTTCGCGCTCACGCTGACGCCCTTCTTCGTCGCGGGGCTCGTGCGGGACGAGGTCGTGGGCGCGCGCGCGGTCGGCGCGCTCGGCACGCTGGGCGGGATCTCGCTCGCGGCCGTGCTGCAGCCGCTTCAGCTCTCGGGGCTGCGCGAGGTGACCCTCGCGATCACGCTGCCCTTGGTCGCGTTCGCGCTGGTCGAGCTCGCGTGGAAGGCGCCCGACGTGCTCGCGGTGCGTCGTCGCGCTCGACCGCTCCTCACGCTCGCGACGGGTGTGGTGCTCGTGCTCGCGGTCGTCGCCTCGATGCCGCCCGTGACCCTCTTCGGCGACCTCGTGCTCGTGCCCGCGTTCTTCGCGCAGCTCCCCGCGCGCTCCGTGATGGTCGCGCTCGCGCTCGCGCTGGTGCTGCGCGGTCTACGACGTCGGCTCGGCAGCTCGCCCGAGGCGCTCGCCGCGAACGCGTGGGCGCTGCTCGGTCTGGTGCCCGCGCTCGCGCTCGTCGGGGTCGTCTGGCAGATGGACGACACGCCGGGCGGCCTCGCGCTCTGGGCGCTCGCCACCCTCACGGCGGCGGGCGCGGTCGTGCTCTTCGGTCACCTCGCGCTCGTCGATCCTCGACGGAGGCTGCGCGCGGGCCGCTCGGTCCGGCGCTACGTCGCGCATGGCGCCACGGCGCTCGCCGTGGGGTCGGCGGGCTTCTTCGCGCACGGTCGGTTCCCCGACGAGCCCGTGCCGCTCGCGGTCACGCTCGTGCTCGCGTGGCTCGTCGCCATCGTCTTCCACGCGATCACCGAGCGCACGGTCCATCGCCTGCTCGCGCCCTACGGCGGACGCCTGCTCGACGCGATCGTGCGTGCGCGTGCGGAGCTCGTGCGCTCGTCCCGGCTGGAAGAGCTCTCGGACGCGGTGTTGGTGCCGCTTCGCGAAGCCTCGGGCACGCCGGAGGCGATGCCGCTCTTGCTCACGAGCGATCCCGGTCGTGAGGTGCGGCTCGACGCGGCGGGGAACGCGCGCATCCGGCCCGCCGAGCTGCCCGCGATGTTGCGCGACGTGCTGGAGAGCGCTCCCGGTCGCGTGGTCTCGCGCGAGATCACGACGCTGATGGTGCGGCGCGCGGAGCTTCGGCCGCTCGGCGAGTGGATGCTCTCGTGCGACGCGCTCTGCGTGGTGCCGCTCTCGGACGGAGAGGCGCTCGAAGGCGCGCTGGTGGTGCCGCGCGGTCGGCGCGGCGCGGGGCTCGCGCTCGAAGAGATCGCGGCGCTCGAAGCGCTCGGACGCGAGGTGGGCGCGCTGGTGGCGCTCTTCGCGAAGAACGAGCGCGCGCAGCGACGCGTCGGCGAGATCACGCGCGAGCGCGATCGGATCGCCCAGGCGCTCGAGGTCGTCGAAGAGGCGCTCGATCAGACCCGCACCGAGGCGATGGCGCTGCGGGCCGGGCGAGGCGCGAGCCGACGCGCGGCCCCCGCGATCGCGTACTCCGGGGTGATGCAGGCGCTCGAGGCGCGGCTCTCGGAGCTCGCGCCCACCGAGGCGCCGCTCGTGGTGGTCGCGGAGCCGGGCAGCCCGGTCGACGCGATCGCGCTGAGGGTCCACGAGCGCAGCGGCCGCGCGGCGGGGCCCTTCGTGGTCGCGGATTGCGCGAGCGTGCGCGACGACGTGGAGCGCGCGCTCTTCGGGAGCGCGGAGGAGTCGCGCGCGAGCGTGGAGCCGAGCGCGACGCCGAGCACGACGCCGAGCACGACGCCGGGGTGGCTTCGCCTCGCGCAGACCGGGACCTTGGTCCTCGCCGACGTGCCCGCGCTCCCGCTCGCCGCCCAGCACGCGCTCGCGGAGGCGCTCGCACAACGGCTCGCGCGCGCCGAAGGAGGCGCGGCGCCCTACGCGGTCGACGTGCGCATCGTGGCGACCAGTCGCGTCCCGCTCGAGCTGCTGGTGGCGGCGGGGGCGTTCGATCCGGAGCTCGCGCGCTGGCTCGGGACCTCGGTGGTGGTGCCGCCGCTCCGCGAACGTCGCGACGATCTTCCGTCGCTCGTGCTCCTCGCGATCGATCGCGCGTGCCGGGTGCTCGGCCGCGAGACGGTGGGCATCGAGCAGCCCGCGATCGACGCGCTGCTCGCGCACGATTGGCCGGGGAACCTCCGCGAGCTCCAGCACGTGATCGATCGTGCGGTCGCGCGCGCGGAGGGGCCGAAGGTACGGCGGAGCGATCTGCCGGCGCTCTCGGGGACCTCGGTCGAGGCGGTCGATCCCTTCGACGGCACCTACGCGGACGTCGAAAAGCGCATGCTCGAGCACGCGCTCGCGCGCGCGGCGGGGAACAAGAGCGAGGCCGCGCGCCTCCTCGGGCTGAAGCGTTCGACCTTCGCCGACAAGCTGCGGCGCTACGACCTCGACCCCGAGAAGCCGGTCGAGGCGTGAGCTCGCGCGTCGATGTCGCGTCCCGGGGGATCTCCCGCGCCGGGCGCCCGTAGACTCGCTGGCTTCGGCCGTCCGGTCCGCCTACCTTACGCGCTCGGTCTCGGTCGGGGTGGTGCCGCGAGATCGGTGGGAGCTTCGCATGACGTGGACGGTGTGGACGTGGGCAGCGCGGGCGTGCGCGCTCTCGGTGCTCTTGGGGATCGGTGTGGGCTGCGCGAGCGAGACGATCGAACCCATCGATCACGCGTCCGCCGCGGTGGTGAACGGACGCGTGAACACGGGCGACCCGTGGGCGGTCGCGGTCGTGAACCTCGGCCTCACGGGGCAACCGGGGCTCTGCTCCGGCTCGCTCGTGGGCAACTACGGCGTCGTGACCGCGAAGCACTGCGTGTACCGCGAGCGCAGCGACGGACGTTGGGAGGCGACGCCGATCGGTGAGCTCCTCGTGCTCGTCGCGACCGACGTGAACGTGAGCAGCGGCGTGATGCAGCGCGCGCTCGTGCACTCGGTGCGCAGCACGCCCGGTGTCTACACGGACTCCGACTTGAACGACGGTGACGACATCGCGGTGATCTTCCTGCGCGATCGCTTCACGGGCGTGACGCCGATCCCGGTCGCGACGAGCCTCCCCTCCGTCGGCTCCTCCGCGCGCATCGTCGGCTTCGGCCGCACGAGCGACAGCAGCGACGCGAGCGGCGTGAAGATGACGGGCGACACCACGATCCTCCAGGCGGGCAGCGCGCTCACGGAGGCCGGTCGCGGCTCGTGGACTTGCCAGGGCGACAGCGGTGGACCGCTCCTCGTAGGCGAGCGCCTCGTCGGCGTGACGAGCTTCGGCATCGGTGGCTGCGGAACCCGGAGCCGGCACTTCTTCGTCTCGGTGCCCCGCCACGCGGCGATGATCCGCGAGGCGCAGACCTTCGAGCCGCCGTGCGAGCCGACCACCGAGGTCTGCAACGGCATCGACGACGACTGCGACGGAGAGGTCGATCCCGGCTGCCTCGCGCTCGGCGACGCCTGCACGCGCGACGAGGACTGCGGCACGGGCATGTGCACGAGCGTCGACGGCGCGTCGATCTGTGTGCGGGGCTGCGATCCGCGCTCGCCCGTCGCGGCCTGCCCCTTCGGCTTCCATTGCGAGACGACCGGCTGTGGCACCGGCCTGTGTGCGCCCGGGGAGGGCGCGTTGCCCGAAGGCGAGGCGTGCACGACCGACGTCGACTGCGCGTCGGGCCGCTGCGCGACCGTGGGCGGCGTCGCGCGCTGCGGGCGTCAGTGCAACGTCGGCGCGGAGGACTGCGCGAGCGGCCTCGCGTGCGAGCCCGAGGCGGACGGGTGCGGCACCTGTGCGCCCTACGACGTCGTCACGGTACCGCTTCCTTTCGGCGCGCCCTGCGAGGCGAACGAGGACTGCGCGAGCATGCAGTGCGTGAGCGGCGAGGGCGCGGGATCGAGCTTCTGCTCGCGCGCGTGCGGCGGCGAGATGGGCTGCGGGAGCGGCTTCCACTGCCGCGCGGGCACGTGCGTGCGCGGCGATCTGCGCGCACCGGGCGACGCGTGCGTGCACCCGGACGACTGCGCGAGCGGTGCGTCGTGCGTGACGGTCGGTCCCGAGCAGTTCTGTGCGGCCGAGTGTGGCGCGGGCTGCGAGGAGGGCTTCACGTGCGAGACGACGGACGCGGGCTCGCGCTGCGTGCCGGGAGGTCTCGCGCTCGGCGATCCGTGCGCGAGCTCGGACCAGTGCCGCAGCGGTCTCTGCGCCGGCACCTGCACGCGGCTGTGCGATTTCCTCGCGTGTCCCGAGGGGTTCGCGTGTCTCCCTGCCGGCGAGGTCAGCGGTTGCTTCCCGGAGGCCGAGCCGCCGCCGCCCGAGATGCCGAGCGGCAAGGGAGGCTGCGCGGCGTTCGCGGGATCGTCGGGGGCCGCGTGGCCGCTGGCGTTCGGTGTCGTCGGGCTCGCGCTCGTGCGTCGCCGTCGCCGTCGCTGAGTCGAGCGATGCGTGTCCTTCTGCTCGACGTGATGGACACGCTCGTCCGCGACCCGTTCTACGAGGACGTTCCCGCGTTCTTCGGCATGGATCTTCCGACGTTGATCGCGACGAAGGATCCGCACGCGTGGCCCGCGTTCGAGCGTGGTGAGATCGACGAGCACGAGATGCTCGCGTCGTTCTTCGCCGATCGCCGCTCTTTCGATCACGACGCGTTTCGCGCGCACGTGAAGGCTGGCTACGCGATGCTCCCGGGCGTCGAGGCGCTGCTCGGCGAGCTCGCGGAGCGAGGGGTGCGCATGTACGCGCTCTCGAACTACCCGACGTGGTCGGAGTGGATCGACGAGCGCGTCGGGCTCTCGCGTTTCCTCGACTGGCGTTTCGTCTCGTGGCGCACGGGGGTCCGCAAGCCCGATCCGGAAGCGTACCGCGTACCGCTGCGCGAGCTGTCCGTCGACGCGCATGAGTGTCTGTTCGTCGACGATCGGGAGAGCAACTGCGTCGCCGCGCGTCGCGAAGGCCTGGCCGCGCATCGCTTCGAGCACGCGGAGGGATTGCGCGCGGAGCTGGTGCGACGCGGGCTCCTCGACCGGCAGCGCTGAGAGCTCGCCCCGCGGTCCCGAAGCGGTCCTTCGAAGCTTCTCCGAGGCGGTCCCCCGAGGCGGTCACACCTCGCGCGGGCTCACTCGTCGATGCCCTCGTCGAGGCGCGGGCGCTTGAGGAAGAGCACCAGCTCGTCGCTCGAGCCCTGCGCGATGTTCGTGTCGAGCGTCGAGACCAGCTCCCACCCGTCCCCGCCGAGCTCGTCGAGCGCGCGCTCGAGCTTGGGGGTGTCGACCTTCGGGCCCGAGAAGCTGCCGATCGCGAGCTTCACCACACGGTATTCCCAACGCGTCATCGCTCGATGTTCGACGCCTCTTCACCGGCTGTAAAGGACGTGTCGTCGGTGGCAGCCTTCTTGCTCTGCGAGTCTCCTCCATGCGATTCCCGTCGTCGCCTGTGAACCTGCGTTCTCCGAAACGGCGCGTGATGCGCCAGCTCCTCACGGCGGCGGCCCTCGTCGCGCTCACCGCGAGCCCTGCGTTCGCCGACCGCGTGGTCGTGCTGCGCGCGACCGGCAACGTCGACACCATGCAGCTCGACGCCGTCGAGGACGCGGTCCGCGAGGCGGTGCGTGGGCTCGCGCACGAGCCGGTGGGCGAAGCGCGCGCGTACGAGGCGCGCACGAACGTGGTGCCCACGACCGCCAACGAGCTGCGCGCGGTCGCCGAGCTCCAGAACGCGACCTTCGTGGTGGTGCCGATCGTGCGCGACGGCGGTCCTCGTGCGTATTGGGTCACGCTGCGCGTCGGCTACGCGCCCGCGACGCGCGTCGACGAGCTCGACGCGGAGGTGCGCCGCGTTCGTCAGGGCCCGCGCCTCGCCGAGCTGTTGCAAGCGCTGCTTCGACCCGAGGGGTTGTCGGAGGATGGGCTCCAGCTCGCGGGCGAGGACACGGTCGGTCGGCAAGAAGAGACGTCGGCCGACGCGGCGGACGCGGAGCGCGAGCGGCTCGAAGCCGAAGAGCGCGCGCGTCGCGAGGCCGAAGAAGCGGCGGCTCGTGAAGCGGCGGAGCGTGAGCGCGAAGCGGAGGAGCAGGCGCGGCGCGAGCGCGAGGCGATGGACGCCGAGGAGCGCGCAAGGCTCGAGCGCGAGGCCTTCGAGGCGCGCGATCGCTACGGCGTCGCGGACGGACTTTGGATGGTCCAGGCCGGCGTCGGTGTGCGGCCGATCTTGCGGAGCCCGGGCGAAGGCGGCGTGCTCGGCACGCTCGAGCTGCGCGGCGGTCGCGGCTTCGAGGGGTTGCCGGGACTCGAGCTCCGCGCGGGGATCGAGCTCGTGTTCGGTGCGTCGAGCAGCTTCGCGGTGCACGTCGGCGGCGTGTACCTCGCGAGCCCCTTCACCACGCCGATCCACCTCGGCGCGAGCGTCGAGGCCGGTCTCTTCCAGTCGATCAGCGGCAACCGCGTGCCGAGCTTCAGCGGACGTGTGAGCGCGGTCGTGGCGTGGAATCCGGGCGGCTCGATCTACCTCGAGGCGTCGTTGCCGGAGCTGCAGTACCTGAGCGCGAACGAGGGCGTGATCGTGATCGGCGCGAGCGTGCGCCTCGGCACGCGTTTCTGATCGTCGATCGCACGCGCTCCCGATCGCACGCGTGATCACGCGCTCCGATCGCACACCTCCGGTCGCACGGCTTCCGATCGCACGGCTTCCGATCGTGCGCTTCGGACCGCTCACGAACGGACGCGTAGCTTCGGCTTCTTCGGCAGATGCCGCAGGCCCATCCACGCGAGGGCGCTCATGTGCTGCGCGACCTCCTCGATCGGCGGTTTGCGCGTGCCCGTCCACCAATGGCCCACGAAGGTCACCATCCCGACGAGCGCGTGCGCGTAGATCGGCGCGGCCTTCGCGTCGTAGCCCGCGCCCTCGAACGCGCGCACGAAGACGTGGCCCACGCGCTGCGCGAGGTCGTTGAGCAGGCTCGACATGCGCCCACCTCCCGACGTGATGGGCGAGTCTTGCGAGAGCACCGCGAAGCCGTCGGGATCGTCGCGCACGTACGCGAGGAACGCGAGCGAGGCGCGCTCCACGCGCTCGCGCGGGCTGCCTTCGCCGATCGCCTCCGCGATGCGTCGCACGACGTAGTCCATCTCGCGATCGACGATGACGGCGTAGAGGCCCTCTTTTCCGCCGAAATGCTCGTAGACGATGGGCTTACTGACGTTCGCGCGGGCCGCGATCTCTTCGACCGACGTCGCCTCGTAGCCGTGCTCGGCGAACACCGCGCGGCCGACCGCGACGAGCTGGGCGCGGCGTTCGAGGGCGGGTAGGCGCGTCTTGCGGGCGCGCGCGGAGGCGGCCTTTCGCTCTCGCTCCGCCTCACGACGCGTGCGCTCGGCGAGCTTGGATGCGGCGCGGGCCGACTTCTTCTTCGAGTCGGCGGGGTCAGCCGCCGACTTCTTCTT
>CALJLK010000120.1 GCA_937982655.1 uncultured Sandaracinus sp. | reverse complement strand
GAGCCGGTAGCCCCGTCGATGCAACGGCGCGCCCGAGGTGTCGAGGGAGAGCGTGACCTCGTCGCGCTCGAAGCGCGCGTGCACGAGGCCGACGTCTTCCTCGCCGTCGGCCGCGATCACCGGGCCGCCGAGCCGCGCCGCGATCGCCTCCGCCACCCGCTCGTCGATCGCGCCCGTGTGGTGCAGGCGCGAGCGCTGCGCGGTGGAACGAAAACGCACGCGCGCACCGGGCGACAGCCAACGCTCCCACGGGAGCTCCGACGCGCGACGCACGAGCTCCGAGAAGTGCGCGGCGTGGAAACGGCCGAGCCGCAGCCGCACCTGCGTCGCGAGCCCGAGCTCCAGGTTCGCGCGGTAGAGCGTGGTGCGATCGCCGTCGAGCTCGATGCCTCCCGCGACCACGCGTGGCTCCGACCCCGCGAGACCGAGCGCGCGCGCCTCGTCCGCGAGCAGCGGCTCGAGCCCCGGCGCGGCACCGACGAAGAGGCTCATGCGCTCTGCCTCGCGTCGCGCACGCGCGAGGGCTCGCCGCTCGGCGCGCGGGAGATCTCGTTTGCGTTTGGGCGCGTCGGGCTCCGCCATCGTGCTCGCTTCTGTCACGCGACGCCGAGGAGTCGAGCCGCGGAAACGAAGCTGCTGGCCGATCTCGCAAGCCGCCCTACCGGACGGCGCCCAGCGGTTCGACGTGGAATCGTGCGGAGCGAAGTGGAGGCAAGTCCACGCAGTCGCACGATTCGACGAGACTGTCCGGCCACGCGGACCCTCGGAGAAGCTGCTCAAAGGAACACGTGCGCACGCCGCTCGGGATCACGGCGTCGCACCACGAGCGCGAGGGCGGCGAGCGCGGCGCCGATCAGCCACGCGACACGGGGCTCTTCGGGCGTGAGCGGGACGGGCCGCGAGAGGTCGGTCGCGAAGGCCAGCGCGAGCGCGCCCACCCCCGCGACGAGCGCGAGCGCGGCGATGCGGGCGCTCGGGACGCGAGGGAGCGCGACGATCGCGATCGCGAGCGGCAGCCCGAGCCAGGGCGAGCCTGCGAAGAGGCTCGCGAGCCAGACCGCCCCGACGCCCTGGGCGAGCGCGACGAGCGGACGCGTCGTGGGCGCGCGCGAAGGCGTGTCGTGCGTGCGAAGCGAGCCCAACGCGAGGGCGGCCGCGAGCGCGCTGACCAGCGCGAGCGGATGACGAAGCGCGACCGTCGATGCGGCGCCTCCGTCGACGTGCACGAAGGTCCCCACCACGAGCGCGGCCCCGAGCGCGAAGAGTGTGGCGGGGAGCGCGCGCAGTCGGTGCGTGATCCACGCGTCGACGAGCACCGGGAGCGCGACGAAGGCCGCCACCGGCACGAGGTCGAGTCGGAGAAACACGACGAGCGCCGCCGCGACGGAGGCCGTCACGAGCGCTGGCGCCACGAGCCGGGGCACGAGCGCCACGCCAGGCCGCCGCAGCGACGCGAGCGCGCGACCACCGGGACCGAAGAGCACCACCACCGCCGCGAAGAGCGCGAGGAGGATCGCGACGATCGGATCGCCGTGCGACGTGGGCGCGCGATTCGAGAGCACGACCTCGCGTGTGCCTTCGAGGCCGGGTCGCGCGACGTGGAGCACGATCGACTCCGCCCCGCGGGGCGCACGCAGCTCGTTCGGATCGCGGACGCGGAGCTGGCCGATCGCGACGATGCGGTCGCCTTCCGCCAAGCCGTGGCTCGCCGCGAGCCCACCCGCCCGCACCTCGCTCAGCACGACGCCGCCTTCGATCGGCAACTCTTCGTCCAGACTCGCGCCGAGCCGCGCGAGGAACGCCGCGCTCGCCTCCGTGTCGACCGAGGACGCGCCGCCGAGATCGAGCGTGGTGTCGACGCGACCGAGCACCCGGCCGCCCTGCGCGGCGTCGAACGCGAGCTCCGCGCGACCGACGAAGGTGCCACGCCCGCCGAGCGAGGCGAGCGTCGCGGCGTCGATCGTGTGCTCGGCGCGGTCGGCCGAGGTCACGCGCACCGCGAGCGTCTCTTCGATCGCGCGCGGCGCTTCGCCAGGGCGTTGGTGGGTGCCACGAAGCACGAGCGTCCCTGCGCGACCGAGCGGGAATCCCTCGCCGAGCACGGTGAGCGTGCTCCCGTCGTCGAGGCGCGCGGGGCCCACCGCGCTCACGACCAAGAGGTCGCTGCTGGGGGACGGCGAGCACGCCGCGAGGACCAAGCCGAGCACCATCCCTCGCGAACGCGCGAACATCGCCCCGAACGTCGCCGCCAGGCGTCCGCGGGTCAAAATTGAAGCGGACCGTTCGCAGCGACGCCAAAAGAAAGAGGCGAGAGGATCGCTCCTCTCGCCTCCAAAGCTCGGGTGGAGCGAAGGGGGATCGAACCCCTGACCTTCGCACTGCCAGTGCGACGCTCTCCCAGCTGAGCTACCGCCCCGAGAACTTCCCGCGTTTCGCGGGACCGGAGGTGTGACTTAGGCCCTGGGGACCGTCAAGGCATTTCCGTTCCCTCCTCGGGCGAGGCCGCTCCTGCGTGAAGCGTCTGCCTCGGGCCCTCCTCGTCGTGGGAGCCCTGACGGCGCGCGATCGCCGTTCGGTCACACTTCAGGGTGCCTCGACCCCACCACGTCCTGACGTTCACGGACACCCTGACCGAGCCCGCGCTGAGGGCGCAGTTCGAAGCGCTCGAGCGCTTCCTGAGCCAACAGCAGACGCGAATCGGTCTGGTCGTCGACTGTACCGCGATGACCGCCTACACGCCCGAGGCGCGCGCGCTCTTCGTCGAGTGGCACCGCGCGAACCGCGAGCGCATCCACGCGGTCGGCATCGTCACGACCAACACGCTCTGGCACATGATCGTGCGGACGATGGCGTTGGCGTCGGGCCAGACGATGCGCCCGTTCGTCGAGCTCGAACGGGCGATCGCGTTCGTGAGCTGACCGACCGCGGCGCGAGACGCCCCACGTAGTGGGTCAGGCCAAAGGACCCGAAGAAAGAGGTCACGGCCCGCGAGCTGGGGATGGTTCACCTTCGCGGGGCATCTCCGCTTCGCTTCGAACGAATCCGCTTCGAATCCCACGTGCGTCGACGACGCTCGCGCATCGTCGCGCGAACGGTAGCGCTCGCGCTCGGCTACGCGCATTCTGCAGAGCGGCTGCCGTTCGAAGCATCCGAAGTGAAGCTCGGCCGATTTCGCAAGCCGCCCTACTGGACGGCGCGCAGCGAGCGCCGACGGGCGATCGAGAGGGGCTCGGACATGGATCTCAAGAGCGGTTACCCGTTTTGGGCCGTCAAGAACGGTCTTCTCTGCTCGTTTCCTCGGCTGAAGTCGGATTCCGACTGTGACGTGGTGGTCGTGGGTGGTGGAATCACCGGCGCGCTGATCGCCGACGAGCTGAGCAAGAACGGTCTCGACGTCGTGGTCGTCGAGCAGCGGGACGTCGCGTGGGGCAGCACCTCCGCGAGCACGGCGCTGCTGCAGTACGAGATCGACACACACATGACCGATCTGGCGCGAACGTTCGGCGAGGATCAGGCCGCGTTGGCCTACCGCGCCTGCGCGAATGCGATCACAGATCTGCGCGACCTCGCCCAGGAGATCGGCGACGTGGACTTCGCGATGCAAGAGAGCCTGTACTACGCGAGTCGCCGGAGAGATCAGACGTCTTTGCGTGAGGAGCACGCGCTCCGAATCAAGCACGGTTTCGACGCGCGATGGCTCGACGCGGACGACGTGAAAGCACGCTTCGGCTTCGACGCTCACGGCGCGATCCTGACCCCTCTGGCGGCTCGGGTGGACCCTTACCGCATGGCCTCGAAGCTTCTGCTCGGCGTGGCGGAGCGGGGCGGCAGAGTCTTCGACCGCACCACGATCGACACCCTGGAGACTTCGGAGGAGCGCGTGACGCTGCGCACCTCGGAAGGTCATCGGTTGGTCGCGAGGCATGTCGTGATGGCCGCCGGATACGCCTCCCAGAAGTGGCTGAAGCCCTCCGTCGCCAAGAACCGCAGCAGCTACGCGTTCATCACGGACCCCATCGAGGAGTCCGACTTGGGTCCGCTGGCTTCGACGATGATCTGGGAGTCGGCGAGACCCTACCTGTACGTGCGCACCACGGGCGACGGCCGGCTCCTCGTCGGAGGGGAAGACGACGGCCTCGACATCCCTGCGCGCCGCGACCGGAAGGTGGAGCGCAAGGCCGAACGCTTGCGGAAGAAGGTCGCGAAGCTGTTCCCCGAGCTGCCAGTTCGCCCGGCGTTCTCCTGGGCGGGCACCTTCGCCGAGACCGAAGACGGGCTGCCGTTCTTCGGCGCTCACCCGCAGCATGGACCCCGGGTTCTGTTCGCGATGGCGTACGGCGGCAACGGCATCAGCTACAGCATGATCGGCGCAGGATTGTCGAGAGCCGACATCGAAGGCACCACACATCCCCTCGCCTCCTTGTTCGGCTTCTCGCGCGTCTCGTGAACCGGAGGAAGCTTCGAAGAGCGAGTCCGGACGTGCTCTTGGTGGCACTCGGAGGCATCGCATCCGGGGCTCGCGGAAGGCCTCGATGGGCGCGAGCTGCTGCGGATCGCGGCTCACGGCAGCTCGTGAGGCATCCGGTCGCGGGGGCTCGTGAAGAAGTGCATGGGTGAGTAGCGGAGCAGGTTCGAGACGCGGGACGTGTAGAGGCAGGCGTAGGTCTCCACTTGGGCGCCGAAGCTCGACACCTCGCCGCCCGCTTTGAAGAGCGATCCCCAGTAGCGGTGGAAGCGGCGATCGACGCCGCGCTCGAGCTCGTCGTGCTCCCGCTCCGCGAGGCGCACGCGCTGCTTGAGGCGATCGACGGCGTGACGATGCCGAACGCGCTCCGCGTCTTCGGTGGGCGTGAGCTCCTTCTTCGCCGCGCGCTTTCGTTCGAGCGCCTTGAGCACGACCTGGTGATCGCGGAGCTCTTCGAGCAGGCGCAGGCGCAGATCCTCCAGCGAGTCGAGGCGCGCGAGGCTGTGCTCGACCTCGCCGTGCGCCACGAGCTCGTCGCTCATCTCCTGCACGACCATCATCGTGCGCCACGCGGTCTCCTTCTTCGCGCGCAGCACGTCGCCGTAGATGTGATCGCCCACGTAGAGCACACGATCGGGCGTGGTGCCGAGCGCGGTCTGCAAGCTCTCGATGTTGCCGCCGAGGTACATGCGCCCACGCTCGACGCGTGGGATCCCGTTCGGGAGCGCGCGGCGGGTTCCGTCGGGCAGCAGCTCTTCGAACTCGGCGTCGCCGGTGAAGAAACGCGGCTTGCGTGAGGCGCACACGACGAGATCGAAGTAGCCGCGCCAGCCGCGGTACTGAGGGAGCCCGTCGCCGAGCAGGAAGCTCATCATCCGATCCGAGTACGGACCGTGGGAGTTGGTGAGCAAGAAGAGCTTCTTGCCGGCTGAGCGGAGCTGATGGAGGGTGCGCGCCAGGAGCGGATCGCGCTGCACGTAGCGCGGGAGGTCCGCGAGGATGTGATCGAGGATCGATCCGTCTTGGTGCGAGAGGTCGATGCACTCACGCACGTCGCCGAAGAGGCGATCCGGATCGACCTCCACCCCGAGGCGCTCGAGGTGATCGATCGCAGCCGCGTACACCGCGACCTCGCTGAGCGCGTAGAGCGTGTCGACCCAGTGGTAGCGCGCGCTGTCCGCGCGCAGGCGGCGCGTGTGGTAGGTGTGGCGCCGCTCCTCCTTCGTGAGCTCGGTGAGCCCGTGGTAGGCCCGCTTCACGTACTTGTAGCGGTCCATCTTCAGGACGTTGCCGAGCTTGCGATCGACGAGGAGCCCGCGGATCGGGAAGTCCGTCCGATAGCTCGCGGTCTGGAGCGACTCGGGGTACCCGCGCTGGGTGAGCTTCGCGAGCGTCGCCTCGATGCTCAGGCGGTCCATCTCGCGCTGGTCGTAGATCGCCAGCGTGTAGTCCATGTCGAAGCCGACCCACTCGATCTGATCGAGGCGCAGGCTTCGGTTGCAGTAGACGCGGTGGCTCGGGCTCGGCGCGGCGCCGAAGGAGAGCTGAGCGAGCTCGGGGAGCGGCAGGGTGAGCTGCACGGCGCCAGCGTATCAGCGCGGCGCACGAGCGCGTCGAACGATCGTGCGAGCTCGTTCGAAGGGCGGCCCTGGCGCACGCCGCGCCCGCGGGTGCTATGCCAGGCCACGATGCGTCGGAACGCCATCCCGCTCCTCGTGGGCCTCGTCGTGCTGCTGTCGGCGGCGCTCGGCGGCGTGCTCGCGTTTCTCTTCCTCACGAGCGCGCCAGCGGTCGTCGCTCCGCCGAGCCCACCGCCCGCGCCCGTCCTCGTCACGCCGCGCGGCGATCTCTCGGAGGCCGAGCGCTCGACGGTCGAGCTCTTCGCGAACGCGTCGCCCTCCGTCGTGTTCATCACGAAGCTCGCGGTGCGCGTCGATCCGTTCCGCCGCAACGCGATGGCCTTCCCGGAGGGCACCGGCTCGGGCTTCGTCTGGGACGCGAGCGGCCACGTCGTCACGAACTACCATGTGATCGCGGGCGCCGACGCGGCGCGAGTGACGCTCGGCGACGCGAGCGTGTGGGACGCCTCGCTCGTCGGCGCTTATCCCGAGAAGGACATCGCGGTGCTCCGGATCCGCGCGCCCGCCGATCAGCTCCGGCCGCTCCCGGTCGGGACGAGCGCGGACCTCCAGGTCGGCCAACACGTGTTCGCGATCGGGAACCCCTTCGGGCTCGATCACACGCTCTCGTCGGGGGTGATCAGCGGGCTCGGGCGTGAGATCATGAGCATCGGGCAGCGCCCGATCCAAGGCGTGATCCAGACCGACGCCGCGATCAATCCCGGAAACTCGGGTGGTCCGCTGCTCGACAGTGCCGGAAGGTTGATCGGCGTCAACACCGCGATCTACAGCCCGAGCGGCGCGAGCGCGGGCGTGGGCTTCGCGGTGCCGGTCGACACCGTGCGTCGCGTGGTGACGCAGCTCGTGAGCACCGGACGGGTGGAGCGCGCGGGGCTCGGGGTGCAGCTCGACGAGGGCACGTTGGCGCGGCGGCTCGGGCTGCGGGGGCTCCTGGTGCTCGGCGTGATCGAGGGGAGCGGCGCCGCGCAGGCGGGGCTGATTCCGTCGCGGCGCGATCCGATGACGGGCTCGCTGATCCTCGGGGACGTGATCGTGGCGATCGACGCCGAGCCGGTCGCCGACTCGCTCGATCTCTACCGCATCCTCGATCGACGCGAGGTGAACGACGTGGTGCAGGTGACGGTGATCCGGGAAGGTCAGCGCCTGGAGCTGCCGGTTCGCCTCGGCGCGATCGTGGATTGAGCCGCGCGACGTCTGCGACAGCGCCTCGCTCAGCGACACCCGTCGTCGGTGTCGGGGCAGACGAAGCGCACGTGCGCGTGGTCGCGGTGGCGCGGGTAGTGGCGCACCACCCCGAGCGGGTACGCGGGCCCGTGCGGGTACTGGAACCAGCGTGAGAGCTGCGCGCGCGAATAGCCGCGCCGACGGCCCTCTTCGTAGAGCGGCGCTTGCAGCGAGTAGTCGAGGAAGACCGCCTCGAGACGATCGTTCTTCAGCCAATGCTCGAGCAGCGTGAAGGTGCGCTCCACGTCGAGCTCGTCGGGCTGCATGTTCCGCATCGGGCAGAGGCGATCGGCGCAGCGACGTTGGTAGAGCGAGATGTCGACGTCGCGGCCGCTCTGGTGGCTGCGGTGCCCGTTCATGAAGCCGCCCTCGCGGAGGCTCACGTCGTGCACGCGAAGGCGTGGGCTGCGCGGGTGCCGGTCGAGGACCTCCTGCACCGCGTCCTGCATCCAGAGCACCGTCTCGAGGGTGCCGAACGAGCGCGAGGGATCGCGCACGTAGTAGCCCGGATGCGGCGGCATCGGCTCCGCTTCGAGCAGACGTCCGCGGTTGGGTGCGCCCACCGACGCCGACACGCTCGCGGGCACGGTCGACCAGATCACGACGGTGCGGCCCGCGCGCAGACCACGACGAATCCCCGGGTTCCAGCGCACGAGGTCGCGCACCGACACGCGATGCCGCTCGGCCAGACGCGCTAGGGTCTCACCGCTGCGCGCGACGTGCTCGATGCGCAGCGTGCCTTCGGGGACCGGCACGTGGACACGACGGCCCGCGGCGACCCGATCCGCGCGCAGGCCAGGGTTGATCGCGAGGAGCTGCTCCACCGTGGTGTCGTGACGGCGCGCGACGTGGCTGAGGGTGTCGCCGCGCTGGAGCACGTAGGTCGGTAGATCAGTGCGGACCTCGGTTCGAGGCTCCGCAGTTCGGGCGGTCTCCGTGGATCGAGCGCGCGTGCGCGTCTCGGCCGGGCGCGCGGCCTCGCGTGTCGACGGCGCATCGTCCGGCGCGTCGGCCGCGGCGCTCGTGGCGTCGCTCGCGATCGTCGGCTCGCTCGCCGGCTCCGCAGGCGTCGGCTCCTGAGCGCGGCGCGCGCGCTCGGCCCGATCCCTCGGCGGCCGCGTCGCCTCCGCCGCCGCCACGCGTTCCGATGCGCTGGTCGAATCGCTCGCCGAAGACGGCACGCTCGGCGCCGAGCTCGTCGACCCATCGCGGGCCACCACGAGCTCTTGCCCCACGAGGATGCGATCGCCCTCGAGCCCGTTCCACGCACGCAGCTCGTCGACCGTCACGCCGAAGCGAATCGCGAGCGCGCTGAGCATGTCGCCCGCCTGCACGCGCCACACGACGCGATCGGCGCGCGCCTCGACCGAGCCGAGGAGCGCGACGCCGAGCGCGAGCGCGAGCGTGCGACGAAGAGCCACCCTGGTCGGGTAGATCACGCGCGCGGTCGAGGTCCAGAAAACGTCCAACCTCGCGCGAGACCTCCAGCCGGGTCCGGCCGGAGGTCTCGCGCCCCGAGCTCGGAGGACTCCGAGCGACCTCAGGAGGCCGGTGTGCGGCGCACCAAACCGAAGACCAGCGTGACCAATGCGACGATGATGAATCCGATGAAGAAGATCTTGGCGATCCAAGCCGCGGAAGAAGCGATCCCGGTGAAACCCAGAACCGCAGCGATCAATGCGAGAACGAAGAACACGATGGCCCAGCGAAGCATGAGAACCCCCTTCACCGATGCGCCCTGCGCGCGTCGGCGCGTCACCCGGCGCGAGACTCAGCACGAACCGGACCGGACGTGATCCCGACGCGGCTCGAATCCTGCTTTCTCTCGGAGTCGTGGATTCAAACCATCCACGCGGGGGAACTGCATATGTCGATGAACAAGCATCAAGAAGGCAAGGTCGAGAAGGTCACAGGCAAAGTGAAGGAGGTTGCCGGGAAGGTCACCGGCAACAAATCCTTGGAGAATCGCGGAAAGATGCAGCAGATCGCGGGCAAGACGAAGGAAGTCGTCGCGGGCGCGGCCGGAAAGGTCGCGGGAAAGGCCCAAGAGCTCGCCGGCAAGCTCCAGCAGGGGGTCGGCGACGCGGTCGACAGCGAAGCGATGGAGAAGTCGGGCCGCACGAACGAAGCCAAGGGCAAGGCCCGCCAGGACGCGAACGACTGAACGAACGTCTCGCGCTCGGGGGCGCGCAGGGGTTGCGTGATCGCAATCTCCGCGCGCCCCCGCTGCGTCGAGCGTGCGGGAGCGGCAGCGTCGATGCGGCAGCGACGCCCAGCTCGTGACGCCCGCCGCGACCTTCGGCGCCGGCCGTCCGAAGCCGGTGCGGTCACGTCCGGTCGTGCGTTCGCCCGCCGACGCGCGGCGTTCTACACCTCCGCTCGTGGAGATCCTCGCCCCCGCCGGTAGTCCCGAGTCCCTCCGCGCCGCGGTGCGCGCCGGCGCCGACGCCGTGTACTTCGGCTACGTCGGCTTCAACGCACGCGCACGCGCGCAGAACCAAGACGCGCAGACGCTCGCGGAGACGATGGCGTTCCTGCACGCGCACGGCGTCCGCGGCTACGTCACGCTCAACACGCTCGTCTTCGACTCCGAGCTGCCCGCCCTGGAAGCCGCGATCCGCGACTGCGCGAAGGCCGGCGTCGACGCCGTGATCGTGCAGGACCTCGGTGTCGCGAGGCTGGTGCGCGCGATCGCACCGACCCTGCCGCTTCACGCTTCCACGCAGATGACCTGCACCGACGCTGGCTCCGTGCAGCTCGCGACCGAGCTGGGCGCCACGCGGGTGATCCTCGCGCGCGAGCTCTCGATCGCGGACCTCGAAGCGATCCGCGCCGGCGCCCCCGACGCGGAGCTCGAGGTCTTCGTGCACGGCGCGCTCTGCATCGCCTACTCCGGGCAATGCCTCACCTCCGAGGCGATCGGCGGACGCAGCGCGAACCGCGGCGCATGCGCGCAGGCGTGTCGCCTCCCCTACGATCTCGTGGTCGACGGCGAGCTCCGCGATCTGGGCCCGCACGCGCACTTGCTCTCGCCCGAGGATCTCGAGGCCTCCGCGGTCGTGCCCGAGCTCGCGCGCCTCGGCATCGCGTCGTTGAAGATCGAAGGCCGCCTCAAGGGGCCCGACTACGTCTCCGCCGCGGTGCGGCTCTACCGCGAGGCGCGCGACGGCGCGGTGAAGGACGAGACGCGCCTCGACGCGCTGCAAGCCTTCTCGCGCGGCTCCGGACCCGGGTTCTTTCCGGGGGTCGACCACCAGCGCCTCGTCGACGGTCGCTCGTGCGATCACCGCGGGCTCGAGCTCGGCACGCTCTCGTCGATCGCGCGCGAGCGTGGTCGCGCGTGGCTCGTGCTCGAAGCGTCCGAACAGCCGATTCGACGCGGCGACGGCGTGCTGATCGAAGGGCATCGCGCGAGCGAAGGCGAGCTCGGCGGGCGCGTGTGGGAGGTGGAGTCGAGCGGTCGAAGGACACGCCTCTGGCTCGGCCCCGACGTCGCGATCGATCGCTCCGCCGACTCGCTCGTGGGACACCGCGTCTTCAAGACCAGCGATCCCACGCGCGAGCGCGAGACCCTCGCGCGCATCGAGCGCGACCCGAGCCGCGTGCCGATCGACGTGACGGTGCGCGGCGCGATCGGACAGGCGCCGCGGCTCTCGGCGACGAGCGCGCGTGGGCACCACGCGGAGGTGGAAGCGGACGCGATCCTCGAGCGCGCACAGAAGACCCCGCTGGACGAGGCGCGGGTGCGCGACGCCATGACGCGGCTCGGCGACACGCCCTTCGAGCTCGGTCGGCTCGAGGTCGAGCTCCCGAACGACGCGATCCTGCCGATCTCTTCGCTGAATCGTGCACGCCGCGCGCTCACCGACGCGCTCGCCCGCTCGCTCGATCGTTCGCAGCTCGGAGGCCACGCCACCACCGACGTCACCGCCTCGACGCTCCCGCGGCCCGCGCTCGCGCCGCCGCCGCCCGGTGGTCTCACGGTCCTCTGCCGCAACCTCGAGCAGGCGTTGTCGGCGCTGGACGCGGGCGCGGACACGATCGGCCTCGACTTTCTCGAGCTCACCGGCACCGGCGAAGCCGTCCGTGCGATCCGCGCGCGTCATCCGGACAGCACGATCGCGCTCGCGCCGCCGCGCATCCGCAAGCCAGGCGAAGAGAAGATCGATCGTTTCCTCGGCTCGCTCGCGCCTTCGCTGCTCTACGTGCGCGGCCTCGGCGCGCTGCGCGACGCGGCCCACGCGACCGACGGCTTCGTGCGCATCGGCGACTTCTCGCTGAACGTGACCAATCACGTCACGGCGCGCGAAGTGCTGGGCCGCGGCCTGGTCGCCTTCACGCCGAGCTTCGATCTCGACGCCGCGCAGCTCCTCGCGCTCCTCGACGACGAGCTCGCGCCGCGCGCGGAGGTGGTCCTGCATCACCCGATGCCGCTCTTCCACATGGAGCATTGTGTGATCGCGGCGCTGCTCAGCGACGGCAAGGACTACCGCACGTGCGGTCGACCCTGCGAGAAACACCGCGTGTCGCTGCGCGATCGCGCGGGCATCGAGCACCCGGTGGAGGCCGACGTCGGCTGCCGAAACACCGTCTTCCACGGGCGCGCGCAGAGCGCGGCGGATCTGGTGCCGCGGCTCGTCGAGCGCGGTGTCGCGCGCTTCCGCATCGAGCTCGTGCGCGAGCGCGCGGACGACGTGACGCGCCTGGTGCGGGCGTACCGCGCGCTGATTCGCGGCGAGCAAGACGCGCGCGCGACGCTGAGCGAGCTCCGCACCGAAGGCGGCTACGGCGTCGTGAAGGGAACCCTGCGCGTGCTGGCGTGAGCGGCTCGCGTCGGCCGCTGCGCCGGTGACGCGCGAGTCGAAGCTCCACTGGAGGAAGCGTCGCCGCTCAAAGACACGACGCGAGCCGTTCGGCGAGCTCGGCATGGCTCGGCGGACCGCTGGCGAGCCAACACGCAGGATCGACGTGGAGCGCGATCGTGCGGCCGTCCTCCGGCGCTTCGAGCACGAGCTCCATCGGCAGGTCGACGTCGAGCGGCGCGTCGAGGACGGTAGCGAAGGGAGCGTCGGCCTCTCCGACCAGCGCGAAGCTCGGGTCGTCCTCGGACGGCTCGAGGTGCACGCGCAGCGCGCAGTAGCGACCGGGCATCGGGCGAATCGTCCATCCTTCGAGGGTCCCGCTCGCGTGGCGCGCGTCGATCGTGCGCGCGGAGCCCGAGACGTCGGTGACGTGCGCGAGGGCGCGCGAAGACCACGCACGGCGAACCGACGTCAGCGCGGCCATGACGGCGCCCGCAGAACCTTCGGGAACGTCGTCGCACACCACGAGCTCGACCACGCTCATGCGGAGCCGCGCGTCCGAGAGCGTCGCGAAGCCTTCGCCCATCGGCACCCGCGCGGTGGGCGGAGCGACCCGCAGCTCGATCGCGATCTCGATGCCCGCGTCGTAGCCGAGGCACGCGCCGGAACCGACGAGGAGCAGCGCCAGGGACACCCGGCGGGAGAGCCGCGTCCTGCGCCGCTCAGACATCGATCGTCGCTCCCACGAACGCGACCCATCCCTCGACGTGACCGCCGCGCAGTCGCTGCCAGAGCGGCGCCGCGATCCGGAGATCGAGCACCAGATCCTCGCGCGGTGCGAGCACCACGCCCGCGCCGCCGTAGACCACCGCGCCGCCCGTCGCATCGTCGCGCGCGCCGTCGACGTGCTCGCGACCGTCCACGCGTCCGTCGAGACCGAGCGCGAAGCCGAGCGCTCTCCAGGGCTGCCATTGCGCGCGCAGCGAGCCACGCAGCGACGGCCCGCCGCGCACGTTCGCAACACCCTCGCTCGCCGGCGCGAGCAAGACCGCGAGCGCGTTCAGAGACCAGTCGCCGACGAACGCACCGTAAGTCAGCCCCACGATCGGATCCCACGAGCGCGTGCCAGGTTGGTGCTCCGGATCGTCGTCGTAGGGCCCCGCGCTCCGCACCGCCGTCGGTAGCTCCAGCCCGAGCACCGCCGCGACGAGATGCCGCGGCGCGAGCTCTCGATCACGGAAGAGCAGCACCCGCGCGCGCACGTCGACGTCGCCGAACCCGAGGCTCCGCTCCTCCGCGAGGTTCGGGAAGCGCGCACGCCGGCTCACCACCGGCACGCCGACCGAGAGCGTCACGCGCGCGATCGGCGACCACGCGACCCCGAGCTCCACGCGTCGCTCGACCAACGCGTGCCCCTGCTCGACGCGCTCGCGACGCCAACGGAGCGACGACGAGAAGCGCAGACGTC
Organism: uncultured Sandaracinus sp.; assembly: GCA_937982655.1. GTDB lineage: Bacteria > Myxococcota_A > Polyangia > Polyangiales > Houyiibacteriaceae > JACKEH01. The sequence continues at coordinate 1,818 of CALJLK010000120.1, read as the reverse complement.
CATCCGTCGGCTGCTCCGCGCCCATCACGGTCAACGTCGGATCGCCCACCGTACACGTGCTGCACGCGCGCGCCGCTGGGGTGTCCGCGAGGATCGCGAGCACGACGAGCGAGCACGCCAGGACGACCCGAAGCATCGAACGAGTTGTGTCGGCCGCGCGCGTCGATCGCGATGTGGCATTTCGTCGCGTCGAGCGAATCGCCGACGCGCGACCCGCGACGCACGATCCTCGATGCGCGATCACCGACGTCGTCGCCCTCGCGCCGCCAAACCGCTCCACCCGCCGACGAGGCCGAACGATATGCTCGCGCAGATGACGATCGACGACGTCCGTCACGACGCCGAGGACGCGCCGCCCCACGGCACCCACGCGCGACCGCTCTGGCCCCTCGAGGACGAGCTCGTGTTCCTCAACCACGGCTCCTTCGGCGCGTGCCCCTACGAAGTGCTCGAAGCGCAGTCGAAGCTCCGCTTGCAGATGGAGCGCGAGCCGGTGCGTTTCTTCGTGCGCGAGCTCGAGCCGATGCTCGAGGCCGCACGCGCGACGTGCGCCGCCTTCGTGGGGGCGCCGCCGGAGGACTTCGTCTTCGTGCGCAACGCGACCGAAGGCGTGAGCGCGGTCCTGCGCGCGCGCGAGTGGCACGCGGGTGAAGCGATCCTCGTGACCGATCACGGCTACCACGCGGTCGACAACGCCGCGCGCTACGTCGCCGAGCGCGAGGGACTGCGCGTCGACGTCGCGAAGCTGCCCTTCCCGCTCGCTTCGCCGGACGAGGTCGTGGACGCGATCGTGGCCGCCGTGACGCCGCAGACGCGCGTCGCGATCGTGGATTGGGTGACGAGCCCGACCGGCCTCGTGCTCCCGATCGAGCCGATCGTGCGGGCGCTCCACGCGCGCGGCGTCGAGGTGCTCGTCGACGCCGCGCACGCGCCCGGCATGGTGCCGCTCGCGATCGACGCGCTCGGCGCCGACTACGTCACGGGCAACTTCCACAAATGGGTGTGCGCGCCGAAGGGCGCGGCGTTCCTGTTCGTGCGCGCGGATCGCCAAGGCCCCGTCGTGCCGCCGGTGATCAGCCACGGCCTCGACAGCCGCCGCGCGCGCTCGCGTTTCCTCGAGACCTTCGACTGGACCGGCACCGGCGATCCGACGCCGTGGCTCTGCGTCCCCCACGCGCTCGACTTCGTGGCGCGTCGCTTCGGCGGCTGGGACGCGCTGCGCACCCACAACCACACGCTCACGCTCTTCGCGCGCGACTTGCTCTGCGAGCGCCTCGACGTCGCGCCCCCCGCACCCGACGCGATGCTCGGCTCGATGGCTGCGGTCCCGCTCCCGCCCGGCGGTGGCGCGCCGACCTCGCACCTCTACGCCGATCCGCTCCAGACCTGGTTGCTCGAAGCGCGCCGCATCGAGGTGCCGATCGTGCCGTGGCCCGCGCCCCCCGCGCGGCTCGTGCGCGTGAGCGCGATGGCCTACTCGACCCGCGACGAGTACGCGCGCCTCGCGGACGCGTTGGTGGAGCACCTTCGCGGCTGAGAGATCTCGGATTCAGCTCCGTCTCCGTCTCTGTCTCTGTCTCCGTCTCCGTCTCTGTCTCCGTCTCTGTCTCTGTCTCTGTCTCTGTCTCCGTCTCTGTCTCTGTCTCCGTCTCCGTCTCTGTCTCTGTCTCTGTCTCCGTCTCTGTCTCCGTCTCTGTCTCTGTCTCTGCCTCTGTGTCTGTCTCTGTCTCTGTCGCCGTCGCTGTGGCGTCTCCAACACGCTGTCGGGCTCCCTCTCCGCCCGTCTCGTGCTGGTCGCGTACCGATCCACGCCTCGGC
>CALJLK010000119.1 GCA_937982655.1 uncultured Sandaracinus sp. | reverse complement strand
CGCCCCCCTCGTGCATGTTGCCGTCGCCGTGGATCAGATGGATCGCCCCGGTGTTCGAGTCGTCGCCGTACTCGTTGGAGCCCACCGCGATGTCCGGGATGCCGTCGCCGTTCGCGTCGCCGATCGCGGGCGAGGTCATGATCATGCTCGGCGCCGCGTCGTCGTCGTCGCGCCAGAGCTCGAGCGCGACGATGCGCACCGGGAAGCCCGGCTGCACCGAGCCGTCCGCGCGGAACACGTGCACCTGACCGTCGAACGCGGGCAACACGATCTCGAGCGCGTCGTCGTCGTCGAGGTCGACGAGGGCGGGCGACGCGAACGCGCCGCGCTCGACCACCGAGTCGCGGGTCGGCGGTCCGCCGCGACGCGGATCGCCCGAGAGCACCTCAGGCAGACCGACCGGCCAACCTTCGCGCACGCTTCCGTTCGGCTCCACCACGTAGACGTCGCCCTCCATCGTCACCGCGACGATCTCGAGCGTCCCGTCGCCGTCGAGATCGCCGATCGCGGGCGTCGAGAGCACGGACGACGCGAGATCCTCCGTCGGCACCGCGCCGCTCGCGTAAGCCTCCGAGCCGAGCACGTTGTCCGGATAGCTCGGCGTCAGCGAGCGAAGCGTGCCGAGCCGCACCGGGAAGCCCGGCAGCTCGGTGCCGTCGCCGTTGATCGCGTGCAGCAGACCGTCCGCGTCGCCGTAGACGATCTCGAGCGCAGCGTCGTCGTCGAGGTTCGCGAGCTTCGGCGAGCCCTCGCCCGACGCGCCCGGGTGCAGATCGACCTCGTTGCGGGTGCCGAGCGCGATCGGGAAGCCCGGCTTGAGCGTCGGGTCGCGCACGATGCTGTACACACGCCGCTGCTCGCCCCGCACGTCGCCGATCGCGCCGCCGTAACGCGCGGTCGCGCGAATGCGGACCGTGACCGTGTAGCGGTTGTGCGGGCCCTGCGACGGGTCGTTGTCGATCTCGAGGTCCGAGATGTCCCACGTCGCGAGCACACCCTCGATGCGCTCGGTCTGTCCCGTGCCCATCGCGAGCACCTCGAAGTCCTCGTCGTCCGGCTCGATGCCCGCCGCCCACTCGACCACGTAGTCGAAGCTCTCCGCGCGGCGCGCGTCGATCGTTCCGCGCAGCGAGACGCTGCCGTCGCGCTCCGGGTAGAGCACGCGAAACCAATCCGGGAAGTAGAGATCGACCTCGGGCGGGATCGCGCCGCGCCACACCGCGTCGACGGATCGGAACGCGTTGATGCGACCCCAACCGAAGCGCTGATCCCAGCCCTCGCGGGACGGGTAGTAACGCGCGTCGTGCTCCGGATGCGAAGGGTCGCTCTCGGGCAAGTAGATGTCGTCCGCCGTCATCGTGATGAGCTGCCGCATCTCCTCTGCCGACAGCTCCGGATCCAGCGCTCCGCCCGGGCGATCCTCGGCGATCCCGGCAGCCGCGATGAGCCCGGCGATGCCCGCGCCGACCGCGGTCGCCTCCGACGAGCACCCGAGCCCCGGCGCGCTCATCGCGAGCTGGCCGCCGTAGTTCGTGCAGTTGTTGAACGCGAGGAACGACTCCGAGGTCTGCGCGTTCGAGCCCGCGAAGCGGATCGCGTGGATGTAGAGGTTGTGATCCGCGGTGCCGGGGTAGTTGTGGTGGTAGGAGTTCTCGTCCGCCGCCGACGCGATCGTGAGCACACCACGCTCGTACGCGTAGTCCATCGAGCGACGCATGAACGTCGAGTGGTTGATCGTGCCGAGCGCCTCCTGGATGACCTTCGCGCCGGAGTCGACCGCGAAGACCACGCTCTCTCCGTAGTCCTGCACGTCCGCGATGAAGCTCTCACCCACGCGCACCATCAGCACCGAACAGTTCGGGCAATACCCGATGCGCCCGATCCCGTTGTTGCCTTCGGCCGCGCTCCAGCGCCCTTCCCCCGTCCCGTGGCCGAACCGCGTATCGTCCATCGGGTCGTTGTCGTCCATGTAGAAGTCCCAGCCGCTGATGTCGTCGACGTAGCCGTTGTCGTCGTCGTCGACCCCATCCGAGCAGAACGTGATCAGATCGCCCGGATCCGCGAGACCGTTCTGGTTGCCCATCGCGTCGATCTCCGCCGAGAGCGTCGTGGCTTCTTCCGCCGTCAATCCGGCAAACCAATCGCGCATCGAGAGCGATCCGTTCCCGTCGCGGTCGTGGCGTGCGAAGCCGGGCGGCCCTCCCGGCATCGGCTGCGGGAGACAGCGCTCGTCGAGCCCGTCCGCGTCGAGCTCCGCGAACGAGATGTAGTGCTGATTGACGAGGTCGCGCTCATCCCAGTTGATGCCGCTGTCCAGAATCGCGATCACCACGCGGCGATCGCCGGTGGTCCGCGTCCACGCGAGATCCGTCCACGTACCTGCGCCGAGCGCTTCTTCTTCGGTGCGCCAGCCCGGACGCGTCGTGGTCTGCGGCGGGACCCACGACCAGAAGTTCCATTGACCGCCGGTGTCGTTGGTCCAGCACCGCAGGCCTTCGCCGATGCACGAGCCTTCGCCCGAGATGTCGTAGCCGTAGTCGGGGTCGTCCGGCCAGTTCGCCGGATCACGCAGAGACTCGACGGTCGCGGCGCGATTGGGCCACGCGGGGTTCTGCGCGCTCGCGAGCGCGGGGAAGAAGAGCGAGAGCAAGAGCCAGCGACGCATGAGACCTCCGAGCGACCGCTCCTTGGTACTCGATGCGCGTCGTCGTTGGGACCACGCGATGCGATGCGCGCGACGCGTGAAAGGACCGCGCGCGCGGAAGCGTGCGTGGGATCACGCGCGGCGCGCTCGACGGCGCGCGCTCGACTCCGTGGAGCGCGTCAGATCGGTCGGCAGTAGCCCGCCGCGCAGCTCCGGCCGTCGAGACAATCCGTCTCCATGCTGCATGCCTGCACGCACACGCCCGGGACGCCCTCGCTGGCGCCCTGACACACACCCGCGGGCGGTGTCACGCCGAGCGGCTCGCAGTCGGTGTCCGTCGCGCACGCCTGCGAGGTCACGCCGTTGCGGATGCCGGTGCACGTCCCGAAGCTCGGCGCGCAGAGCGTGTCGGCGCCACACGTGAAGCCCCGCGGACACACGCCACCTTCCGCGCAAGGCGCGAGGCAGACGCGCTCACCGCCACGCTCGGTGCACGTACGCCCGCCGTCGCAGTCGACGCTCGTGTTGCACGGCGCGCAGATCCGATCGGCGACGAAGCCGACGCAAGCACCGTACGCGAGCTCGCAGATCGGCGCGGCGGCACCACACTCCCCCGCCGCTCCTTCCGCGCACGCCGTGCACACGCCCGTGGGGTGGCAGATCGGGGTCGCGCCCGAGCAGCCGCCCGGGCAGAGCCCCGCGTCCGGCGTGCCTCCGTCGGGCCGCTCACCTTCCACGCACACGCCGTCCTCGCAGGTCTGCGAGCGCGCGCACTGCGCCTGGGAGGTGCACGGGTCGTAGCAACGACGGTTCAGACACACTTGGTCGCCGGGACAGCTCCCCGCTCCGCCTCCGTCGCTGGACGGACCACACTCCACCCCCGAATCGACGGGCGGCTCAGGGAAGCTCGGCACGTCACTGCCGCAAGCGAGGAGGGTCGAACACGCGAGGAAGACGAAGCTGCGCACGGGCGCGAGCGTAGCAGCACGCGGAAGAACGCCTCAACCGCGGACGCGATGCAGGTCGTCGAGGGCCGCAACGCAACGGGTTCGCACACCGAGCGCGCGACGAATGGCGTGCGGATGGCGCGCGCGGGACGAACGCTGCCGCGCCACCTGCCCGCGCCACCCGCTCGAGGGCCCTCGGCGCGTGGAGGGCTGCACGTCGCAGCGCGCGTGGTATGAGCACCGACCTCCATGATCGTCGCCGGCGCCACCCTCGAACGTCCTCCCGGACGCAAATACGTCGAAGCCCTCCGCTTCGCCGAGCTCACCTTTCCGTCCTCTCGCCCCAAGCGCGCCACGCTCCAGCGCTGGCGAAAGAGCCTCCCCGCCGAGCTCGAGGTCGCCCTGGTCGCGCCGCGCGCCACGCGCATCTCGGCCCTCGGCGCCTTCCGCTTCGACGAAGAGCTCGAGAAGAACATCGCGTGGCTCGTCGGCGCGCTCTCGGCCACCGACGCCCATCTGGTGATCCCCACCGGCACCGAGCTGAGCACCAGCACCCGCGATCGTGAGCGCTTCGCGGCGTGGCTCGCGCGCATTCCGCGTCGCCCCGACCGCCACGTGATCTGGGCTCCGACGGGCATCTGGGAGTCCGAGCTCGCGCGCCCGTTCGCCGAGGAGCTCGGCGTGATCTGCGCGTTCGATCCGCTCGAGGACGACGTGCCCGCGGGCCCGATCGGCTACGCGCGTCTGCAAGCGCTCGGCGGACGCCAACGCTTCGGTGAAGGCCTGCTGAGCGAGGTGCTCGACGCCCTCGACGAGGCCGACCACGAGAAGACCTACGTCGCGATCCAGTCGGAGCGCTCGTTCCGCGAGGCGAAGATGCTCCAGCTCCTCGCGGGCGCGTCCAGCGAGGACGAGGACGACGAAGACGACGAGGATCTCGACGAGGATCTCGACGAGGACCGTGACGAAGACGACGAGGACGAGAGCGACGAAGAGGGTGACCTCGACGACGAAGACGACCTCGACGATGGCGGCGACTTCGAAGACGACGAAGACGACGAAGAAGAAGACGACGACTGACGCACCGTCCGCGTGCGGCGGAACGTTCGGCACACAGCCGTCGCAGCGACGAGCGAACGGCCGAGCGGTGGAGGCGTCCGAGAACGCGATGCGAGACGACGAGAGGATCCCGTCCGACCCCGACGACGTCGACGAGACGCTCGGGCGCGTGCAGCGAGTCGACGGTCCGGACGCGGACCGTGTCGTGCTCGAGCTCTACCACCCGCGTCACGGGCGTCGGCTCCTCCTGCTCGACGCACGCGCGGGCGAGCTCGCGTGGATCGCGCAGCGTCCGAGCGGCGCCGCAGCCGACGGCTTCGTGCGCCGCCTCCGCACGCTCCTCGCAGGCGCCTCCGTGCTCGCGGCCGAAGCGCGCGGCGCCCGACGTAGGCTCGTGCTGCAGACCCGCGCGGGCGAGCGTGTCCTGCTCACCGATCACGAGCACGCGCCGTGTCTTCGTCGCGCGCTCGACGGCTTCCCGCTCGCCGGACGCCGTCGCTTCGCGACCGAGCTCCCACCGAACGACTGGACGCCGACGTCACCCGCGGCATCGACCGAAGCCGCGCCCCGAGCGGTCGAGCCCGCGGATCGCGCGCTCCGCCGTCGCCTCGCCGACGCGCGCCGCAAGCTCGCCCGCAAGATTCGAGCAATCGAAGCCGACGCCGCGCGAGCGAGCCGCGTGGACACCCTCCGCGACGACGCGAGCTTCGTGCTCGCCCACCTCGCCGAGGCTACGCCCGGCGCCGCCGAGCTCGTCGCCGAAGACACCTCCGTCGATCCACCGCGCACACGCCGCGTCGCCCTCGATCCAACCCGCAGCGCGCGCGCCCACGCCGAGCGCCTCTTCCACGAAGCACGCCGCCTCGAGCGCGGCGCCGCGATCGCGACCGAACGCCTCGCGCAGGTGCGCGCCGAGGACGCCGCGCTCGCCGTCGTCGAAGCCTCGCTCGAAGCCGGTGCACCTCCCGAGTCGATCACCCTCGCGCTCGATCCCGTCGTGCCTCGCCCCCGTGCGCACGACGAACCGCGTCGTCCGTATCGCGTCTTCCTCGGCGACGGGGATCGCCCGATCCACGTGGGTCGACGCGCGACCGACAACGACGCCCTCACCACCCACGCGCGCCCCCACGATCGTTGGCTCCACGCGCGCGGACGAAAGGGCGCGCACGTGATCGTCCCGCTCGAGAAGAACGAGGCGTGTCCTCCGGCGCTCCTCCTCGACGCGGCGCTCCTCGCCGCCCACTTCAGCGACGCCCACGCCGACGACCGCGTGGAGATCCAACACGCCGACCGGCGCCACGTCCACAAGCGCAAAGGCAGCGCGCCCGGCGCGGTGACCGTGACGCACGACAAGACGATCCTGCTCCGGGTCGACCGCGACCGCTTGCGTTGGCTGCTCGCACGAGCGCGCTGACGTCGCGGTCACGCGAGCCAGGTGCGCGTCGAACCGACGATCGATCCCGACACCTCGAAGCCTCGAGGAGTCGCCTCGCGGTTCGATGCATCGCCGGAGACGTCGGTCGACGTCGTCATGCTCCGCTCGCGCTCACGCCTCCTACGGGTCAGCTCTGCAGTACGCATCCGGTGACACGGTCCAAACGACCGACACGCAGGTCGTCCGTCGGTGCGAAGACGAAGAGCGGATCCGCGTCGTTGATCTGCAGATTCATCTCGCCGTTCGAGTCGAGGCGAAAGAAGAGCGACCATCGAGCGGCTTCCGCCGCGATCTCCTGCGCGTGCTCGATCAGCCACAGCACGTCGGGTCGCATGCGGCGATACTCGATGGCGGCCCCGTGATGCGTGCTGATGCTCGCCTCGTAGTCCTCGACGCTGTCCCAGTAGTCCGAGTACACGAGCTCCGCGCGTCCGATCGATCGAAGCGCGATCTCCCGATGGAGGTCGGCGCCGTCGTGCGAGCTCGCCCACCCGCCCACGTGGCCGATGGCATCATCCGGCGTGATGCCCCAGAGAAGCTCGCTGAGGATGACTTCCGCATCAGGCTCGTCGGCCGCTTCCACGAGGCGCCTCACGGAACGCAGCGTGGTCGGAATCGAGATCGAGGGCACCGCCTTCAGCGAGACTGGACGAAGGTCCATCAGCGCCTCGTGACCCACGCGTGTCTTCGGTTCGGGCTGCTCCACGAGCGCATCGACGCCAACGTCGGTGTGGATGCAGCGAACGACCACCGGCGCCGCGGCCCCGCTCAAGTCCTCGATGAACACCGACACCACACCACGGGACGGCCACGCGCCCTCGAGAGCCGGCCCTCCCGCCGCCGTCAGCGCCGCGAGATCGAGGCAACCCAGGTAGTCCAAGTGCTTGCCGTCGGAGCTCTTCGGCCACGGCGTCCCCTTCGACAGCAGCGTCGGACCTCCGAAGCGCGCGGCCGCCTTCCCGCGCGTCACGGGAACCAAGGCCAAGCATGGGCGCGCCAGCTCACCGAGGTGCCCAGCGAGCTCCGAGCTCCACGGCGCGACCTCGCTATCGAGCCTACGCGCGAGCTTCTAACGGAGCTTCTCGAACGTGCTCATGTGCCCTCTCCTGCAGTGCGTGAGGTGTTGAGGGCAGACTACCGGAGCGCGGCGGGTCAGGCAGCGGTGGCGTCGAGCCGAACCTCTCCACCCGCAGCGAACTCTCTGCCGACGCATGGGACGGAGCGCGCGAGGCGGAGAGGAGCCGGCTGGGCCTGCGGAGTCGCTCCCCGCTGCTCCCCACCGAAACGCGCAAGTGCTGGCGGACCCTAGTGGATTCGAACCACTGACCTTCGGCTCCGGAGGCCGACGCTCTATCCAGCTGAGCTAAGGGTCCTGGGGAGGCGCTTAGGTAATCGAGTCGTTCGCGGGGCGCAAGGGTTCGTGCGTCGGGGCCGTGCGTCGGGGCTCGGCCCGAAGTGTGCCGCGAGGCGTGCGCGCTATGCTCGCGCCGTGGTGGGTGACGAGGACGCTCCGGAGACTCGCGTGGCCCGTCCCGCGGCGGAGCCGCGCGGGGCGACGACGTCGGACGTGCGGGTATCGGCGGCGGCATCGGCGCCTTCGACGAGCGTGGGATCCTCGCGGACGGACTCACGATTGGCGGTGACTTCGGAATCCGTCGCGAGCTCGAAGTCCGCTGCGACTTCGGAGTCCGTCGCGTCCGCTGCGACGTCGGAGTCCGTTGCGACTTCGGCGTCCATCGCGACTTCGAAACCCGTCGCGGCTTCCGAGTCGGTCGTGGCTTCGAGGTCGATCTCGGCGACGGGCGTTTCGACGCGCGCAGGCCGCTCGACCACCGGATCGATGGGAGGCGCGCGTCGCGCGGCCACTCCGCTGACGCCGGGGCCGCTCGTCGACGCGTCGTCGCGCGTGGCGACGGAAGAGCTCGCCACGAACCGGCGGCGGCTCGTGACCGCCTACTCGATCGCGACCGTGCTGACGCCGCTCTTCGCGGTGACCGACTTGGTGCAGGCCTACGTGTGGCCGGGCTCGATCGAGCTGACGATCGCGCTGGTGCTCCGCGTCATCGGCACGTTGACCACCGGCGCGGCGCTGCTGCGGATCCGTTCGCGCGCGGTGATGAGCGAGCGGGAGATCGACTTCTGGGTGAACGCGCTGCCGCCGGTGATCATCGTGATGATCGCGCTGCTCGCGCTCTGCATCGACGGCGTGGGAAGCACCTACACCGACGCGGTGAACCTCGCCGCGACCGCCTACGCGTTCGTGCCGCGGCGCTACACGCGCGCGGTCGTGAGCGGCGCCATCACGGTGCTCGCGTTGCCCGCGACCTTCCTGCTCGCGCCGCTGGTCTGGGAGCGCGCGCACGCGGAGCTGTCGGAGCCTCGCTTCGCGATCGATCTGGCGATCGAGACCGCGATCCTGATGGGCACCGTGGTGGTGTTGATCAGCGCCGCGCACGTGCTCTGGGCGCTGCGGCGCGAGGTCTTCGAGGCGCGAAGCATCGGGCGTTACCGGGTGGAGCGACGGATCGGTCGCGGCGGCATGGGCGAGGTGTGGTCCGCGTACGACGGCACGCTGCGGCGACGTGTGGCGCTCAAGGTCATGCGCCTCGACGCGGACGACGTGGCGATCGCGCGCTTCGAGCGGGAGGTGCACGCGACGACGGATCTGACGCATCCGAACACGGTGCGCGTCCTCGACTTCGGGACGACCGAGGATGGTCTGACGTACTACGCGATGGAGCTGCTCGAAGGCGAGACGCTCGCGCGCCTGATGGAACGCGAAGGCGCCCTGCCCTCCGCGCGTGCGCTGCACTTCGGGCTGCAGGCTGCACGTGCGCTCGCGGAGGCTCACGCGCGTGGGATCGTGCACCGCGACATCAAGCCGGAGAACCTCTTCGTCACGCGCGCTGGAGACGAGGGCGACTTCCTGAAGGTGCTCGACTTCGGGATCGCGCGACGGGATCGCGCGGAGGGCGAGTCGCTGACCGCGACGGGGCTCGTGGCGGGCACGCCGCAGTACATCGCCCCGGAGGTGATCGAAGGACGCGAGGCCAGCGCGGCGGCCGACGTGTACGCGCTCGGCATGGTGCTCTACCAACTGCTCACGGGGCGCTTTCCGTACGAAGCGACCGATGGACCCGCGCTCTTCCTCGCGCACCTCACGCACGATCCTTCGCCGCCATCGCGCTACGCGGACGTGCCGGAAGACCTCGAGCGCGTGGTGATGAGCTGCCTCGCGAAGCGACCGGAGGAACGCTTCGAGGACGCACGCGCGCTGCTCGATGCGCTGACGAACTGCGAGTTGGCCGGCAAGTGGCGACCGAAGCGTGGGCTCGAGAAGCCCGTGGAGGTGAAGGAGCGCCCTGAGCCGGCCTGAGCCCCGACGCGTCTCCGTCTCCGTCTCCGTTCGGTCTCCGTCTTCGTCTCCGTCTTCGTCTCCGTCTCCGTCTCCGTCTCCGTCTCCGTCTCCGTCTCCGTCTTCGTCTCCGTCTCCGTCTTCGTCTCCGTCTCCGTCTTCGTCTCCGTCTCCGTCTCCGTCTCGGTCTCCGTCTCCGTCT
>CALJLK010000118.1 GCA_937982655.1 uncultured Sandaracinus sp. | reverse complement strand
AATCGGCACGCGGTGCAGCCCGCGATGCCGACGTCCACGAGCACCAGCCGGTCCTCCTGGCGCGCGAGCGCGAACACGTCCGCGTCCCAGTCCCGCCACTCGATGTCACTCGGTTCGGAGCTCGGCGCGGAGGCGACGGTCGTGGCCACCGAGTGAGGGGTGGCGCAAGCGAAGAGAACGACCAGGCTGAGCAACGCGCGCATGTCGCTCGGATGTCGCGCCAAGGGATGAGTTACGTCGTGACGTCGGCGGATCGAACGCGTACGACGACGGCATGCGGATCTCCAGGTGAATCGGTTTGGCGCTCACGTCGGCGCTCGTCGCGTGTGGAGGCGTCGTGCCGGAACCCTCGTCCGCGAGCCACTCGGCTTCGACGGCTTCGGATGCGGAAGCACCGACGTGTCCGAGTGCGCGGGTCGCGGTGCGCGTGCTCGGCAGCGGCCCCATCGTCGACGATGCGCGTGCGAGCACGGGATATCTGTTGATCGTCGAGGGACGGCCGCGGCTGTTGGTCGATGCTGGCGCAGGGGTCGCGTTGTGCCTCGGGCAGCTCGGTGTGGCCCCTGAACGGCTCGACGGAGTGCTCGTCTCCCACGGGCACGTCGATCACACCGCCGATCTGATCTCGCTGCTCAAGAGCGCGTCGTTCTCGGATCGACGAACGCCGCTGCCGGTGCTGGGGCCGAGCGGGGACGCGCGCTTCCCCGCGATCGGAGCGTTCGTCCGCGCGCAGATCGGGGAGGAAGGGGCGTGGTCGTATCTCGGAGGCTTTCTCGGGGAGGGCGATCCGTTCGCGCTCGAGCTGCACGAGCTCGACGTGCGCGGCGCAGCGACGAGCACGGCGATCGACGAGCTGAGGATCGACGCGGTCGGCGTACCGCACGGCCCGGTGCCCGCGCTCGGCTTCGTGGTGCACGCGGCGGGGCGACGCGTCGCCTTCGGGGGCGACCAGCGGCTCGACGATCCACGCTTCCTCGAGCTCGCGCGGGATGTGGATCTCTTGATCGCGCACCACGCGGTACCGGAGTCCAACGCGGGTGTCGCCGCACGGTTGCACGCGCGGCCCTCGCAGATCGGCGCGTTCGCGGCGCGCGCTGGAGTGCGGCGGCTCGTGCTCTCGCACCACATGCGACGGAGCCTCGAACGGTGGACCGACGGCGAGGCGGCGCTGCGCGCGCAGTACTCTGGTCCGCTGGAGGTCGCGGAGGACCTCGACTGCTTCGCGGTCGAGTGACGAGCCCGTCGGGCGGCACCTGGGGCGTGCGCAGTGCGCGAGAACGAGTGCGTCGGCCTTCGAGCCACGCATGCCCTCGTGACCTCGCGTCGCTCCTCGCGGGGGCTCCGAGGACGCCGATTCCGCGTCTCGAGCGTGTGCGCTCCGGTATCGTCTCGGCCGATGTCGGACGCTCCCACCTCGCGACCAGGATCCTTCGCCCCGAGAACGCTCGCGCCGTTCTTCGCACTCACCGCGCTCTTCCACGCGGCATGCGTGGCGACGCGGTTCGACGAGGTCGCCCAGAAGCTCCCGGCGGGCATCGCGGGTGGCCTCCTGATCGCGACATTCGCCCTGATCTTCATCGAGGGCTACTTCGAGAGCCGCATCGACTACGGCGAGCAGCTCGCGTCGTTGCCGCTGTGGATGCGCATCGACTCCCGGCCCGTGAAGGCGTCGTTCACGTTCGCCTTCACGTACTTGGCGATCGTGCTGCTGCAGACGTGGGACGTCGAGATCGGCCCGGTCGATCCGACGCCGCCGCCCGAGTGGCCGGTCGGCCAACGGGCCCAGTGGTTCGGCATCATGACGCTGGCGATGTTCTTTCCGAACTTCCTCGCGGCGACGAGCTTCTTCATTCCTGGTTTGCGTCTGCTGGGCACGCTCTTTCACAAGCTGCCCGCCCCCGCCGCGATCGGCATCCTCGGTGCGCTCGGCACGGGCGTCGGCTACGGCGGCGGCGTGCTGCTCGGTGATGCGTCGGCGAGCTCGGGCGTGACGGCGGTGCAAGACACCTGGAGCTCCATCACCGAGAACCCTGCGGTCGCCCTCGGGCTCGCCCTCGGCGGAGTGATCGTGCCGATGATCGTCGGTGCGATGATCGGTAGGAAGAACGATTGAACGGTCGAGTGATTTGGTGAAGTGACGGGGCTCGAGTGTGCGCTCAAGCGCGGCGCGCGAGCGCGAGGGCGAACCACGGCTCGAAGGGCACGCCTTCGCGCCACGCGGGATCGCCCGAAGCGGGTCCCTCTTCATCCCAGCGCGCCAGCGTGAGGCCGGCGTCGGCCAACATCGATTCGGCGGCTTCGCGGGTGTACTTGGTGCTGATTTCGGTGTGGATGCGTTCGCCCGCTTCGAACTGGAGCTCGAGATCGAGGGCGGCGATGCGAACGCGTTGGTCGCGCGTCGACTCGAGGTGCATCTCGACGCGCGACCTCTGCGCGTCGAAGAACGCGACGTGGCGGAAGGTGGTCGGGTCGACGTCGGCGCCGAGCTCGCGACGCAAGACCGAGAGGACGTTGCGGTTGAACTCCGCCGTGACCTGGGCGGTGTCGTCGTAGGCCGCCTCGAGGGTGGCGACGTCTTTGACGAGGTCGAGACCGAGCAAGAGGTGCTCGTCGTCGCGGAGCGCGCCGCGCACGCGCCGGAGGAACGCGACCGCGTCGTCGCGCTCGAAGTTGCCGATGGAGCTGCCGAGGAACGCGACCATCTTGCGGCCGCGCGCGGGGAAGTCGGCGGCTGACCCCGCCGACGCGGACGAGAACGCGCGCAGTCCCTGGTCGTAGTCCGCGACGAGGCCGTGGACGTGGAGGCTCGGGTAGTCGCGCCGGAGCCCTTTCGCGCTCTGGCGCAGCATGGACTCGCTGACGTCGATGGGGACGTAGGTGGTCGCGGTCGACCTCGTGGAGGTCCTCGCACGACGCAGCATGGCCTCGAGCAACGTGCGGGTCTTGCGGGCGGCGCCGCTGCCGAGCTCGACGAGGGTGCACGGTCGCGCGACCTCGAGCACGTCGTCGACGATGCGTTCGAGCAGTCGCTGCTCGGTGCGCGTCGGGTAGTACTCGGGCAGATCGCAGATCGCGTCGAAGAGCAAGGAGCCGCGCGCGTCGTAGAAGTGTTTCGGCGGGAGGTGACGCGGTCGGTGGACCAGCCCGGCCAGCACGTCGTCCACGAGCGAAGAGCGCGCTCCCGGCGCGACGAGCACGTCGACGTGCAGCTCGGGAAGCGAGAGCTCGGAGGCGTTCGTCATGAGGTCACCTTCGCGGATGTGGGCGCGAGATCCAACCTCGGAGAGAGGTCGCGCGGCGCGCGGAGCGTTTCGTTTGCGGGATCGTCACGTCGGGTCTCGGAGCTGCTGCACGTACGCGTCGGGGCGGTCGACGTTTCGTCGAGGCGTGCGGCACCGGCTCGCGCCGTCGTTCGACGTCCGAGAGGCGATCTCGCTACGCTCCGCCGCCATGTGTCGGCACGTCGCGTACCTCGGCCCTCCGATCACCCTCGCCGAGCTGATGCTCCAGGGGGAGCACTCGCTGGAGAAGCAGAGCTGGGCTCCACGCGAGATGCGTGGCGCGCTGATGAACGCCGACGGCTTCGGGGTGGGCTTCTTCGCGCCCCACCGCGACGAGCCGGCGCGCTATCGAGGCGCGCTGCCGCTCTGGGGCGACGAGACCTTCGCGGAGCTCGCGCCCGCGGTGTTGGCGCGTGCCGCCATCGCGAACGCGCGAAGCGCGACACCCGGGCAAGGAGTGGGGCCCGCGAACACGCCGCCGTACGTGGCCGGCGGCTGGGTCTTCTCGCACAACGGCCTCGTCGAAGGCTTCCACGACGGGCCGGCGCGCGCGATCCGCGACTCGCTCTCCGATCGCGCGTGGAGCGCGATGCGCGGGACGACGGACAGCGAGGCGCTCTTCGGTCTCTTCCTCGACGCGCTGCAGACGCACGCGCCCCTCGACGCGTTGGCGGCCAGCTTCGAGCGGCTGGCGGCGCTCGCGACGGGGCGGCGTGCGTTGCTCTCGATCCTCGCGACCAACGGCGAGCGCGTGTTGGCCGTCACGCACGCGCTGCACGGAGAGCCACCGAGCCTCTACCGCGTGCGACGCGACGACGTGGTGCGCGTGGCGAGCGAGCCGCTCGACGACGACGCGTGGGAGCCGGTCCCGCGCGGCGTGGCGTTGGAGCTGCGCGTCGGGGCGACGAGCGAGCGCGCGCTCGGGGGAGCCGGCCCGTGAGCGCGCGCGTGGACTCGTTCGTCTCCGACGCCGCCGCGGAGCTCGCGCAGCTCGACGAGGCGCGCGCGCGCACGCTGGCGTGGGTGCTCCCGCTCGACGACGACGCGTGGTGCGCGTGGCCGGATCCGGACTTCTCGCCGATCGCCTGGCACCTCGGACATCTCGCGTTCACCGAGGCCTCCTGGGTGCTCGAGCGCTCGCTCGGCGACGCGCGGCTCTCGGCGCCCTTCACGACGCGCTTCGCACAGGACGGCCGTCCGAAGCACGAGCGCGCGCAGGGCTTCGACCGCGCGGAGCTGCTCGACTACCTCGCGACCGTGCGCGCGGCGGTGCGTGAGGCGTGGCCGAAGCTGAACGCCGAGCACGAGCTCGTTCGAGACGGCTACCTCGCGTGGTTCTTGGCGTGTCACGAGCACCAGCACCGCGAGACGATCGCGATCGTGCGTGCGCGGACGGTCGCCGCGACCGAGCCGCCCGCGTCACCGTTCCTGGAGAGAACGTCGCGGCCGGCGGTTCGCGTGGAGATCGAAGGTGGACGCGTCCGCGTCGGAACGGACGAGCGCCTCGCCTACGACAACGAGCGACCCGCGACCGAGGTGGACGTCGGGCCGTTCGCGATCGACACGCGCCTCGTGAGCGCAGGCGAATGGCTAGCGTTCGTGAGGGACGACGGCTATCGGCGCGAGGCGCTCTGGACCCGCGAAGGGTGGGCATGGCGGGTGCGGAGCGGCGTCGAGGCTCCTTCGTCGTGGGGCGTGCCGGGGCCGAGCGCGCGTCGCGACGAGCCTCGAGCGAACCACGCGCTTCGCTACGTGGTGGCGACGCCGGCCGGCTGGCGAGCGTTCGAGCCCGACGCGCCGGTGTTCGGGGTCTCGGCCCACGAAGCCGACGCGTACGCGCGTTGGCGCGGCGCGCGCCTGCCGACGGAGGCGGAGTGGGAGCTCGCCCGGAGCCTCGGCGCCCTCGCGGAGCGTCCGCTCGAACCTGCGCGCCGGCCGCTCGACGGGCCCCTCTCGGCGATCCCGACCGATCGCGTGTGGGAGTGGAGCGCGGACACCTTCCTCCCGCGCCCGGGCTTCGTCGCGTTCCCCTACCGCGGCTACTCCGAGCCTTGGTTCGGAGATCATCGCGTGATGAAGGGGGGGAGCTTCGTCACCGACGCGGCGGTCGAGACGCGGTCCTTTCGGAACTTCTACGTGCCCGAGATGCGTGTTTGTTTTTCCGGTTTGAGATTGGTGTGGGAGTCGGGTTCGTCGTGAGCGTGCGGCTTACTCGGAGCAGACGCGCTCGCGCCCGCGCGTTCGATGCGCTCCGCCCAGCGTCGCAGGACGTCGCCCACGAGGTGGTCGCCGCGCGCCGCGAAGACGGACGCGAGCAGGAGCTCCGTGAGGGCGCCACCGCGAGCCGAGAAGGCGAAGCGGATGCGAACGCGCGATCGCCGGTCGCCGAGAGCGTCGACCTCGAAGTCGCCTCGCATCGTTCGGAGCGGGAGCGGGTATCCGGGCGCCGTGGTGTCGACCTCGAACGCGTAGCCCCGGCCTGGCTCCCAACGCGCGCAGGTCTCCGTCCAGCAGATGCCGTCGGCGTCCTCGCAGCGTCGCACCATCCCGAGCCCGCTTCCGGAGACGACCTCCGAGCGATGCAGCGTCGAGGCGAACTCGGCGTAGCCTCCGACGTCGGAGACGACGGACCACGCGTCTTCGGCGGGGGCGTTCACGTCACGTGCGAGCTCGAACCTCCCGCGTCCGTTCGAGAACACGGCGCGGCGAAGTCCTTCGAGCTGCAACATGGCGAATGCGAGAACGAAGGCGGAGGTTCCTAGCACCAACGTGGGAGACGGAACTTCATGCACCGCGAGGAAGACGAGACTCCCGACGACCCACGCGACGTCCATCCCACTCGCCGTGACCACCCCGATCGACGCGACCCGACGGCGAAGCGACAGTGCCAACAAGAACACGGCGTAGAGGCACAAGCCGACCCCGAAGAGAGGTACGGCGGGAGGGACGTCGAGGAGCCGAGCGACCGTTTCGGCGCTGGCGATGGCCGCCGTACCCGTCACGAGCGAGAAGATCGCGTTCAGCCGAAGAGCAATGCGCAGCCAACGGGCGTGTTCCATGCGAGGACCCTGGGCGTGCGGGAACATCGCGACCATGACGTGCCGAGTCATGCCCGGTCGTCCGACCCACGCCCCTCGGTGCATCGTCAGCTCGAACCACGCCCCTCTCGACCCGGCGGCTGCACGAGGTCCTCGAGCCCTTCGAGGCCGGCTTCGTAGATGCCCCTCATGGCGCTCCGCACGACCTCCCGCGCCGACGGGTCGAGCAGCTCGAACGAGGTGAGCCAGACGACCTCACAAGACTCGCCGCGCTCGAGAACGAACAGCGTTCCGAGCACGTCGCGGACTGGCAAGACCGACTGTTCCAAGATGCGGTACTGGAAGACACGACCTTCGTCGTCGACGGACTCGATTCGTTCGACGAGCTCGTGGCCATCGAGCACGCAGCGGCGACTCGCGCCTTCCCCGGAGCCCGTGACCTCACAGAGGGTGATCGCGGGGACCCAACGGTCCATCCGCTCGCCGGTGCGAAGCATCGCCCACACCTGGTCGGCGGAGGCGGACATCGGCCTTCGGGCCACGACCACCGTCACGACGCGGACTCCTCGGACGAGACCGCGTGGCGAGCGCGTCCGGAGACCGGACAGGTGGAGTAGCCGAGCAGGTAGTACACGCCGCACCGCGACACGACCCCGGTGAGAGCCCACGCGAGCCCGCATGCCGTCAGCACCACGGACGCGAGGGGCCCAAGCCCAGCGACCCATCCAGTCGCCGCGAGGGCCACGCCCGATGTGACGCGAAACACTCGGTCCCACCGCCCGACGTTGGGCGAGAACGAATACGTGAAGAGGGGGGATAGCTTTCTCATGGATCGTCTCCTCGAAGGCGAGTCTCGTGGCCTTCGGGAGGTAGCGTGAGGAATCGGCACCGTGAGGACTAGCGTGATGAACGGAGTCAGTTCATCACGTAGTACGTGATGATCGAACGCGCCGCGCCGGCCCTCGACGAGATCCGGGCTTTCGTCGCCGTCTACGAGTCCGGGGCCTTCGTGGCCGCCGGACGCCGACTCGGCGTGACGACGAACGCGATCAGCCTGCGCGTGCGGAGGCTCGAGTCGACGCTCGGGGTGCCACTCTTCGTGCGCACCACGCGGCACGTCGCCGCGACCGAAGAAGGGCATCGCTACTACACGCTGGTCCGCGGGCCGCTCGAGGGGCTGGACGCGGCCGCCGACGGTCTGGTGAACGTGGCCGGAGCCACGGTTCACGTCGCCCTCCCCTCGGCGTTGGTGGATGCCTTCGTCGGCCGCCTCGTGGCCGAAGCTCTCGAGGTCCACGTCCGCGTGACGGACCGCTTTCTCGATCCGGCGAAGGCAGGGCTCGACGTCGCCGTCCACGTCGGCTCGCCGCCAGACTCCGATCACGTGGCTCGGCGGCTCGGGAGCACGCGCTGGATCCTCGCAGCGACGCCGGAGTACCTCGACCGTCGCGGGCGGCCGCGGTCCCCCGACGAGCTGGCGACGCACGCGTGCCTTCGATTCGCCAATCCGACGGTGGAGACGTCGTGGGTGCTTCGAGACGCACGCGGGCGTGAGAAGGTCTCTGCTCTCGGCTCGGGACTCGTGTGCGACGACAGTCGCACCCTCGCTCTCGCGTGCGACCGCGGGCTCGGCATCGGCGTTCGGTCGTCAGCCGACGTTCGGACGCATGGCCTCGAGCGCGTGCTCCCTCGGTGGTCGTTCCCTCCGCTCGACGTCTTCGCAGTTACCCCACGGGGGCGCGCACGGCTTCGTCGCGTGGCCCGTTGCCTCGAGCTCCTCTCGGACTGCGTGGGCGCGTTCGACGCGTGAGCGTGCGGGTCCTCGATCGGCGATGCTCGTGTACGTGTCGTTGCCGGTCCCGGCGACGGTGACGAGCCCGTTCTGGAACGCGAGGAAGCTGGTGACGGAGGTCTGCTGCTCTCCCCGTGCGGTCGCGACCGGGGGCAGCGGAAGGGTCGGGTCGGACGCGCGGCCTCGACCCTCACCTTCGTGCCGGCGGTGGCGCGTCCGAACGCCACGCCCGCGGCGTGCGGGCTCGGTGCGGCGTCGCGAGCGCGGCGCGGCAGGGCGAGGTGGCTGCGCGAGGGACCACCGCGCGACGAGCGGTGGCAGCGAGGCGGCGTCTCAGCCGCAGGTGCCTTCGCCGCACCCCGCTTCGCTCGCCGCTTCGGTCATCGCAGTCGGCGATGCACGTCGCGCGCGCGGTCGGCGTGCGGTCGTCGTGTTCGACGGAGCGGCCGCCGGAGCGGCCTCCGTGGGCGCGGCCGGGTCGCTCGGCGCCGGCTCGGTGGGCTCGGTCGACGCGGCGTGCCCGCTCTCACCGCCGCTCGCCTCGCCCGAAGCCTCCGCTGCTCCGGCACCGCAGCTGCCTTCACCGCAGCTGCCTTCACCCGCGCGCTCGTCGGCGGCGTGTGTCCCACCGCAGCTGCCTTCGCTGCAGCTCGCTTCGCCCGCGCTCGACTCGGCGCCGGAGGACGCGGACTCGGTCGCTCGGGGCGTCGTCTCGCCTTGGCTCGAGCTGCTGCACGCGCCGAGGCCGAGCGAGGCGGTGGCCATCGCAATCAAAATTGTTTTCGTCTGGTGCTTCATCGTTCGTTTCCGTGCGCTGCAGGGGCAAGTCAGTCGTGAATTCGTCGGCGTGGGATCGGCTCACTCGGCCGGGCTGGGGGGCGCGCTCGGCACCGCGCCCGGCGCCGCGCCCGGGTCCGGCATGCCGAGACGCGCGGCCGCCGCGGCGGCCTCCGACTCCTCCAGCCGAAGCTCCGGCGCCGTCTGCACGGGCTGACCCGCGGTCGCGCGCAGCTCGAACGTGATCGGCGCGGCCTCCGCGACCTTCTCGCCGAGGGTGGCGAGCGTCGCCTCCGCGAGACGATCGAAGGCGGAGCGAGGGTGAACGTCGTGCTCCGCGAGACCGACGTTCACGGGCTCCAGCGTACGCACCGCGACCGCCCGCGGGGTGTCGCCGTCGAACTGGAACCGCAGCTCGAGGCGCGCGGTCTTGCGCGTGGTGCGGCCGTGCAGGCGGAAGTCGCCCGTCGCGTTCAGCGTCACGACCCGTTCGGCGCCCTCCATCGCCGACACGTCGTTCGCGGAGACGTTCGTCACCTCGACGACGTTGAACTGCGCGTAACGATTCGCGTCGCGGACCTCCTGCGGAGTGTCGCCCGCGATCTGAAGCCACGTGCGCGCGTGCTCGTTCTGGGTGTCGTTCTTCGTCTCTTCCCCGAGCTCTTCCGCCGTCGAGGCCCGCTTGCGCTGGAAGATCTCCAGCGGATCGAGGTCCACGCGCACGAGACCGCGGCTGGCGGAGAGGTTCGCGAGGTCGAGGTAGAGCTCTCCCGACATCGACTCGCGGGAGACGCCGTGGATGTTCTCGAGCGGCGCGATCATCACGAAGTCGACCGCGCTCGACGCGGTGTCGATCGTGAACACGCGCGTGGTCGCGGTCTCGGGGCGCTCCTGCGCCTCCAGCGGGGGCGTCTCGGGCGCCGCGGGCGTGCTCGGCTCTTCGTCGCAACCGACGACGACGAGGGCGAAGAGCGACGAGCAGAGGAATCGAAACGTGGGCAGCATCGGGGTCCAACTCCGTGGTTGGCCGGACGTATCGCCCTCTCGGACTTTCGTTACGCCCCGCCGTGCGACGGGTCGGTGACGGCGACGGAGGGCGCGCCGCGGCGGTCCTCCGTCGCGGCGACCCACAGCGGTCCGACGAGGGTCAGCAGCACCAGCACGTTGAAGCCCGCGTTCGACGGGTTCCCCGACGCGATCGAGCCCGCGCTGTCGAGGAAGAACCACGAGCACAGACCGGTGACCACCGCGCGACGGACGGCGTCGGGCGCGTGCGGATGGACCCGCGTGGCGAGGCACCAGATCATCACGCCCCAGCCGAGAAGAAAGCCGCCGGTCAGCGCGGAGAGGAAGCGGGTGTCCGGCGAGGCGTAGGTGGGGATGCCGTCGATGGGCCAGCTCAAGATGTCCAGGCTCATTCGCGCCGGCTCCTTCGTCGACTCCGTGGAGCCGAGGGCGAACACGGGTCCGAAGACGCCGATGAGGATCGCGGTGACGCGAAGCCAGAGCGCGTGGTGTCGTCGAGACATGAGACCTCCTGCCCTCGCAACGTGGCGCACCGCGGACGCGGCGCGATGACCTCCGAGGTCATCGCCGTCCGTCATGGCCGTAGTACCGTCGTCGCGTGTCTTCTTCGTTCGGCGAGCTTCTTCGTCGGCTCCGCGAGTCGCGAGGGACGAGTCAGCGACGCCTCTCGGCCGAGGCCGAGGTGTCGACGCGTCACGTGAGCTGGCTCGAGACGGGGAAGGCCAACCCGAGTCGAGAGATGGTGCTCGTGCTCGCGAGCGCGCTCGACCTGCCCCTGCGCGAGCGAAACCAGCTGCTGCTCGCCGCGGACTTCGCGCCGGCCTACGCGGAGACCCCGCTGGACGCGGACGCGATGGCCGACGTGCGCCAGGCGCTTCACTTGTTGATGACGGGCCACGAGCCGTTCCCGGTCGTCGTGATGAACCGCGCGTGGGGCATCCTCTGCGTCAACCGAGGCTTCGGTGCTCTGCACCGCGCGATGACGGGCGTCGATCTTCCGCCGTACGCGTCGCTCGAGCGCGGCCCCAACCTCATCGACGCGTTCTTCGTGCACTACGCGCCGTTCCTGAACGACCCGCACGCGTGCTCTCCCACGTGTTGCCTCGCCTCCGCCGCGAGGCGTCCCGCGAGCCGGAGATCGCGCGGCGCCTCGAGCGGTGGGTGGGCACGCCCCGCGCGATCGGGTCGGAGCGGTCGCGCGTGGTCGTCCCGATCGGATTGCGGCTCGAGGGTGGCGTCGTGCGCCTCTTCACGACGTTCACCGCGCTCGGGACACCCACGGACATCACCACCGACGAGCTCACCATCGAGATGTTCCACCCCGCCGACGCGGACTCGGCGGAGTTCTTCCGTCGTCGAGGGTCGTGAACGCGCGAGCGCGCGTGACGACCCGGCGGGAGCGGCGTAGGAACGGTGATGCGACCGACCTGGAGGCACCTCGTGGTGCTGGCGCACGTGCTGGTGTGGGGGTGTGCGAGCTCTCGCGGTGTCCCGCGAAGCGCGACGGCGTCGGCGAACGACGGGGCGAGCACGCTCGGTGAGGCCGAGCACGTCGACCCGTGTCCGAACGCGCAGGTCGCGGTGCGCGTGCTCGGCAGCGGCGGCCCGATCGTCGACGACGCGCGCGCGAGCACGGGCTATCTGTTGATCGTCGAAGGGCGGCCGCGTCTGTTGATCGACGCGGGGGCGGGGATCGCGCTGAGGCTCGGGCAGCTGGGCGTGTCGCCCGAGCGACTCGACGCCGTGCTCGTGTCCCACGTCCACGTCGACCACACCGCCGATCTGATCTCGCTGCTCAAGAGCGCGTCGTTCTCCGAACGACGAGCGCCGCTGCCGGTGCTGGGACCGAGCGGGGACACGCGTTTCCCCGCGATCGCGGCGTTCGTCCACGCGCAGATCGGGGAGGGCGGCGCGTGGTCGTATCTCGGAGGCTTTCTCGGGGAAGGCGAGCCGTTCGCGCTCGATCTGCGCGAGCTCGACGTGCGCGGCGCGGCGAGGACCACCTCGATCGACGAGCTGAGGATCGAAGCGGTCGGCGTACCGCACGGCCCGGTGCCCGCGCTCGGCTTCGTGGTGCACGCGGCGGGGCGACGCGTCGCCTTCGGGGGCGACCAGCGGCTCGACGACCCCCGCTTCCTCGAGCTCGCGCGGGATGCGGATCTCTTGATCGCGCACCACGCGGTCCCGGAGACCCACGCCGGCGTCGCGGCGCGACTGCACGCGCGGCCCTCGCAGATCGGCGCGTTCGCGGCGCGGGCCGGGGTGCGGCGGCTCGTCCTCTCGCACCACATGCGCCGGAGCCTCGAGCGGTGGACCGAAGGCGAAGCGGCGCTGCGCGCGCAGTACTCCGGTCCGCTCGAGCTCGCGGAGGACCTCGACTGCTTCGCGGTCGAGTGACCGCTCCCCCGACGCCAACTGCATCGGAGTGTCCGCTGCGTTTCAGCGCGACGGGGCGGGGACCTCGAACCACACGCACGCGCCGCCTTCGGGCGCGTCCTCGACCCCGACGTCGCCGCCGTGCGAGGCCACGACCTCGCGGACGATTGCGAGGCCGAGCCCGGCGCCGCCGCTTTCGGTGCCGGGCACGCGATGGAAGAGCTCGAAGACTCTCTCGCGGTGCTCGATCGGGATGCCGGGGCCGTCGTCTCGCACTTCGATTCGCGCCACGTCGCCCCGCTCGCGCCACGCCACGACCACACGACTGCCCGCGTGGCGGATCGCGTTGGCGATCAGGTTGTCGATCACGTGGCGCAGGCGCTCGGCGTCGGCGTCGAGGGTGAGCAGTGGGCTGGGCTCGCGGCTGAGCGCGACGTGTCGCCGCCCAGCCTCGTCCTCCGCGCGCGCGAGTGCCTGGGTCACGAGCTCGTCGAGGCCGAAGGGCGCACGCTTGGGCTCGACCACGCGCCGCTCGAGGCGCGCGAGCTCGAGGAGATCGTCGACGATCGACTGCAGGCGCTCGCACTCGCGTCGCGCGGTGTCGAGCAGGTCGGTCTGCCGTTCGGTCACGGGGCCGGCCGCGCCTTCGAGGCAGAGGTGCACGGACATCTGCACCGACGTGAGCGGCGTGCGCAGCTCGTGCGCGGCCGACGAAACGAGGTCGCGCTTGAACGCGTCGATCCGTCGCAGGGAGGTCACGTCGCGCAGCGCGAGGGTCACACCGCGCAGCGCGCCCGTCCCGACACTCGGCTCGCCGCTCGGACTCGGGATGGGGGTGGCGCCCGCGAGCACGTGGCGCGTGCCTTCGGACGTCACGAGCTCGAGCGCCTCCTCGAGCCGTGCGACGTGCTTGGGCTCGCCGGTCTCGCGCACGACGTCGCAGAGCTCCTGGAGCGCGGGGTGTCGCGAGGCCGCTTCGACCCACGCCCGCCCGCGCGCGTTCGTCGACGACACGCGCTGATCGGCGTCGAAGACGATCACGGCGTCCGCGAGCGAGTTCATGATCGCGGTGAGGCGCTCGCGCTCTGCCATCAGATCACCGACGCTCGACCGTCGATACGTCTCGAGCTGCTCGGCCATCGCGTTGAACGAGCGCCCGAGCGCCGCGATCTCCTCGCTGCCGCTCACGCGCACGCGGGCGGAGAGATCGCCTTGCGCGAGCCGCCGGACTCCGAGGTCGAGCACTGCGATGGGACGCAGCAGACGTCGACCGCGCGCCCACGCGAGCAGCACCCCGACCAGCGACGCGATCGTGACCGTGATCGCCAACACGCGCGCGCGATCCTCCGCGTTGGCCTTCGCGAGCTCGCTCTTTTCGGCCATGGCGCGGCGGTTCAGGTCGCGGATGGCACGTGCGGTCACGCGCAGGCGCTCGGCGGCGTCGACCGCGCCTTCGGGATCGTCGGCGGCTGCGTCGGCCGCCGCGTCGGCGGCGCTGCGAAGTCGGCGGCTGACCCCGCCGACTCGATCACGAAGTCGTTCGAAGCGCGCGCGGAGCTCCCGTGTCAGGTCGGGCTCGCCGCGCTCGGTGACGTTCTCTTCCTGCAGCGCGAGCGCCTCCTCCATGGAGGCGAGCGCTCGCCGCATCGGGACGCGGTCGACGGAGTCGACGTCAATCGCGGCGCGCACGTCGCCCAGACCGTCGAGCATCGCGTCCATCGCGTCGATCGTGCGGCTGTTCTCGTAGACGATCGCGGCCGGCTCCGCGCCGAGCGACACGAGGCCCACTGCGCCGAGCGAGGCGGTGACCCCGAGCGCGACCAGGAGCGGCGCTTGGGCGATCCAGAGGTGGGTCTGGAGCTTCATGCGCGGCCTCCTCGTGCGTGAAGCGAATCGTTCGAATCGATCGACGGAGGCGAGTGATCCGTGAGGCCGGTCGACGTGGTCGCGCAGCGTGGCTCGTCGGCGCCGAGGATGTGCACGTCGTAGCCCGCGGCCTCGCGGACGAGGCGCTCGGGCACGGTGCGGCGGAGCCACGCGCGCCATCCCCTCGCGCTCGACGCGCCGATCACGATGTCGCGGACCCCGTGGCTCGCCGCGAAGTCGAGGATGCCCACCACCGGATCGGACGACTCGACGACCATCACCTCCGCGCCCAGCTCACGGGCCAGGTCGGCGGCGTCCGCGACGATGCGTCGGGTCGTCGCGTCGATGCGATCGGGCGCTTCGCTCGGCGTGCGCACGTAGACCGCGAACCAATGGGTGTTGAGGCGACCCGCCATGCGCGAAGCGTGACGGAGGAGCTGGCGCGTGCGAGGCGAACGCGACGAGAGGCAGACCATCAGCCGTCCGACCGCCGCATCGGCTTCGCGCGTGCGCGGCGAGGTGCGCTCGAGCGACTCGGCGACCTCGCGCAGCGCGAGCTCGCGCAGCACGGAGAGCTTCTCGGGTCGGAAGAAGTTGGCCAGCGCCCACTCGGCGCGCTCGCGGTCGTAGACCTTCCCGGCGCGCAGACGCGCGAGCAGGTCTTCGGGTGGGAGATCGACGTCCACGATCTCGTCCGCGCGCTTGAGGAACGAGTCGGGCACCGTCTCGCGCACGCGCGTCCCGGTCGCGCGGAGCACCACGTCGTTGAGGCTCTCGAGGTGCTGCACGTTGAGCGCGCCGATCACGTCGATCCCCGCGCGCAGGAGCGCCAGCACGTCCTCGAAGCGCCGCCGCCGCGCGGAGCCGGGCGCGTTCGTGTGCGCGAGCTCGTCGACGAGCACGACCTTCGGCGCGCGCTTGACCACCGCGTCGACGTCGAGCTCGTGCAGGTCGAGCCCGCGGTAGTGGAACGTGCGGAGAGGCACCTGCTCGAGGCCGTGTACGAGCGCCTCGGTCTCCGCGCGCTTGTGGGTCTCGACGTAGCCGATCACGACGTCGACGCCGCGGCGCTTCAGCTCGTGCGCCTCTTGGAGCATGCGGTAGGTCTTGCCCACGCCGGCGGCCGGGCCGAGGTAGACCTTCAGACGTCCTTCGCGGGCACGCCGCGCGGCGTCGAGGTAGCGACGCGAACGCGCGCTCGGTGCCGCGGGATCGTGCGGATCGTCATCGTGCGGACCGTCGTCGGATCGCTCGCTCACGGCGTACGCCCGAAGCGCTCGTCGAGGCGCAGGTTGAGCTCGAGGACCCGCACGAGCCGGGCGTCGCTCGGGCCGATCGCACGCGAGACCTCCGCGATCGTCGAACGCACGTCGGCCACGTCGACGCGTCGCGCGGCCGCAATGCGTGGAGCTTGGGCCAGCGCGCCCTCGAGCGTGACGTCGGGGTCGAGACCGGAGCCCGAGGCGAGCACGAGATCCACCGGTGCACGCTCGACGTCGAGCTGCTCCAGGGTGGCGGTGACGCGCTCGCGCAGCGCGGGGTTGCTCACCGCGAGGTTGCTGCCGCCCGTCGCGGACGCGTCGTAGCCGACCGCGGAGGGGCGGCCCCAGAGGTACGCGTCGCGGGTGAAGGTCTGCCCGACGAGCGCGCTGCCGACCACGCGACCGTCGCGCTCGACGAGCGAGCCGCGTGAGCTCTCGGGGGCGAAGAGGGCCCCCGAGGCGAGCAGGGTGGCGGGGTAGAGCACGGCGCAGAGCGCGATGGTGAGGAGGGTGAGACGGAGGCTGGAGCCGAGCATGGGGATCTCCGATTCGAAACGGTGGTGAGGGTCGCGGGCGTGCGGGTCGCGGGGGTGCGGGTCGCGGGGGTGCGGGTCGCGGGCGCGCAGGGTGGTGCGTGTGGAGGACATGAGGTGCCTTTCCAGAAGGGCGGAACCGGGTCAGAACCCGGGAAGGAGGCTCACGACGAGGTCGATGAGTTTGATGCCGACGAAGGGCGCGACGACGCCGCCGAGGCCGTAGACGAGCAGGTTGCGGCGGAGCAGCGCGTTCGCGCCGACCGGGCGGTACTGCACGCCGCGGAGCGCGAGCGGCACGAGGGCCGGGATGACGAGCGCGTTGAAGATCAGCGCGCTCAGGATCGCGCTGCGGGGCGAGCCGAGGTCCATCACGTCGAGCGCCGCGAGCTCCGGCAGCGCCGCGACGAAGAGCGCAGGCACGATCGCGAAGTACTTCGCGACGTCGTTGGCGATGCTGAAGGTCGTCAGCGCGCCGCGCGTCATCAGGAGCTGCTTGCCGATCTCGACGACCTCGATGAGCTTCGTCGGATCGCTCTCGAGGTCGACCATGTTGGCGGCCTCCTTCGCGGCCTGGGTACCGCTGTTCATCGCGACGCCGAGGTCGGCTTGCGCGAGCGCGGGCGCGTCGTTGGTGCCGTCGCCCATCATCGCGACGAGGCGACCGTCGCGCTGCTCGCGCTCGATGTACGCGAGCTTTTCTTCCGGGGTGGCCTCGGCGATGAAGTCGTCGACGCCCGCGGCCTTCGCGATGAACGCGGCCGTGATCGGGTTGTCGCCCGTGACCATCACGATGCGCAGACCCATGCGACGCAGACGCGCGAAGCGCTCCGCGATGCCGTCCTTCAGCACGTCGGAGAGCTCGACCACGCCGAGCGCGCGGGTGTCGCGCACCACGACCAGCGGGGTGCCTCCGCGCTCGGCCACCGAATGCGCGCTCTTGCGCACCGCCTCCGGGAGCTCGCCACCCGCCTCGCGCAGGAAGCGCTCGGCCGCGTCGATCGCGCCCTTCCGCAGGCGCGTGCCGTCCGGGAGATCGACGCCCGACAGACGCGTGCGCGCGCTGAACGGGACGACGGTACCGGCGCTCATCGCGGGCGCGTCGCTCTCCTTCCCGGCGAGGATCGCGATCGATCGACCTTCGGGCGTGTCGTCGCCTTCCGAAGCCGCGAGGACGGTCTCGAGGAGGAGCTCACGCGCGACGCCGGGCGCGGGGTGGAAGGCGGTCGCTTGGCGGTTGCCCTTCGTGATGGTGCCCGTCTTGTCGAGGAGCACGGTGTCGACGTCGCCCGCGAGCTCGACCGCGCGGCCGCTCTTGGCCACGAGCTTGGCCGCGAGCGCGCGATCCATGCCGGCGATGCCGATCGCGGCGAGCAGCGCGCCGATGGTGGTCGGGATGAGACAGACGAGGAGCGCGACGAGGGTGGGGACGTCGAGGTGCGCGTCGAAGTAGCGCGCCATCGGCTCGAGGCAGACGGTGACGAGCAGGAACGCGAGCGTGAGGCCCGAGAGGAGGATCGTCAGCGCGAGCTCGTTGGGTGTCTTCTGCCGCTTGGCGCCTTCGACGAGCGCGATCATGCGGTCGAGGAAGGATCCACCCGGCTCCGCGGTGACGCGCACGTCGATCTCGTCCGAGAGCACGCGCGTGCCGCCGGTAACGCTCGATCGGTCGCCGCCCGCTTCGCGCACCACGGGCGCGCTCTCGCCGGTGATCGCGGACTCGTCGATGCTCGCGACACCCCGGACGATCTCTCCGTCGGCGGGGATGGTCTCGCCCGCGGCGACGCGAACGAGATCGCCGGGGCGCAGCGCGTCACCGTCGACCTCCTCGATCGCGTCGTCGTCTCGCACGCGGCGGGCGCGGGTCTTGGCGCGCGCGGTACGCAGCGACTTCGTCTGGGCGCGACCGCGTGCTTCGGCGAGCGCTTCGGCGAAGTTCGCGAAGAGCACGGTGAGCCAGAGCACGACCGAGACGACGCTCGCGTAGAGGCGGTCGCCGGGAGAGAGCACGATCGCGATCGTGGTGAGCACGGCGCCGATCTCGCACGTGAACATCACGGGGTTCCGCGCCATGCGTCGAGGCGAGAGCATGACGAAGGAGTCGCGGAGGGCGGCGCGGAGCTGAGAGGGCTCGAAGAGCCTGGAGGGTGCGCGTTGCATCGTCGACCTTTCGTGTCGTCGCGTCGGGAACGAGGCGTTCAGCCCAAGCGGAGGTGCTCGGCGACCGGTCCGAGGACGGCGGCGGGCAGGAAGAGCAGGGCGCCGAGCAAGAGCACGCTGCCGACGAGGAAGGCGCCGAACACGAAGGTGTTCGTGCGCAGGGTGCCGCTCGTCTCGGGGACGAGGCGTTTGCCGCCGAGGTTCCACGCGATCGCGAGCGGGAGGACGATCGGGAGGTAACGCCCGAGCATCATCCAGAGCCCGGTCACGAGGTTCCACGCCACGGTGTCGTCACCGAGACCCTCGAAGCCGCTGCCGTTGTTCGCGGCGGCCGAGCTCATCTCGTAGAGGATCTGCGAGAAGCCGTGCGGGCCGGGGTTCGAGGTCGTCGACGCGCCGAGATCGGTGGCCGCGAAGACCGCCGTGCCGCCGAGGATGAGCAGCGGTGGCAACAAGAGCGCGAGGGTCGCGAGCGTCATCTCGCGCGCCTCCACCTTGCGACCCAGGTACTCGGGCGTGCGGCCGACCATCGTGCCCGCGAGGAAGACCGCGAGGATCACGTAGAGGAACATGTTGATCATGCCGACCCCGACGCCGCCGTAGATGCAGCTCAGGAACATGCCGCCGAGGGCGATCAGGCCGGTGAGCGGCTGGAGGCTGTCGTGCATGGCGGCGACGGAGCCGTTGGAGGTCGAGGTGGTGGCGACGGCCCAGAAGCTGCCGACGGCATCGCCGAAGCGGAGCTCCTTGCCTTCGAGGTTTGGCCCGGCGGCGACGTCGAGCCCGGCGACCGCGGGGTTCGGGGCGAGCTCGATCTGCGTGGCGGGGATAGAGAAGAGGAGGAAGAGCGCGGTCATCGCGGCGAAGATCACGCGCGCGTCGCCGGGCCGGCGGGTCATGCGGCCGAAGAGCCACACGCACGCCATCGGAATCAGCAGGATCGCGGACGCCTCGACGAACGCGGTGAAGAGCGACGGGTTCTCGAAGGGGTGGGTCGAGTTGGGACCGAAGTAGCCGCCGCCGTTGGTGCCGAGTTGTTTGATCGCGACGATCGCCGCGACGGGGCCGCGCGCGATCCGCTGGACGCTGCCTTCGAGCGTCTCCGCGACCGCGGCTCCTTCGAGCGTCATCGGCGTGCCGCCGACGATCAGGAGGAGCGCGACGACGAGCGAGAGCGGGAGCAGCACGAAGACGACGACGCGCGCGACGTCTCGGTTGAAGTCACCGAGGGTGAGCCGACCGTCGTGGCGCTCGCCGCGCAGACCTCGCGCGAGGGCGGCGAGGCAGGCGATACCGGACGCCGCGCTCGTGAACTGGAGCCACCCGACACCCAAGATCTGGCTCAGATAGCTGAGCGCGACCTCGCCCGAATAGTGTTGGAGGTTGGTGTTGGTCGTGAAGCTCGACGCGGTGTGAAACGCGAGATCCGGCGGCATGCCGCCGATCGCATCGGGATTGAGCGGTAGCGATCCCTGGAACGCGAAGACCAGCCAAGCGACGGCGAAGAGCGTCGCGTTGAACAGGAAGAGCGCGACCAGGTAGCCGCGCAGATCCTGGAACCGCCGCGGGCCGAGCGCTCGGTCGAGGACGGCGTCGAGTCGATCGCCCGTGGTGTCGAGCGCGCGACCGAGCAGGACCGCGACGGGGATGGACAGCGCGGCGGTGAGCGCGAGGAGCGCGAAGACGAGGAGCGTGTCGGTCACGAGAAGCGCTCCGGCTGCAAGAGCGCGATCAAGAGGTACACGGCGACGCCGAGGGCGGTCGCGGACGCAAGGATCGTCATGAAGTCCTCCGACGCCACTCGAACGGCGGCGTGTGCGGGCTGCATTTGCGACCCTCGTGCCAGGGGCGGCGGGCTCGGAAACGCGGGTGATCGCGCCCGGTCGACGCTTCGTTCGCGGTGTCGTCTTGCATTCCGCAAGCCTCGCGGCCTCCGGGCGCCGCACTTCGCAAGACGCCGCGCGTGGGAGCCGCGAACCGCGGGGATTTCATCGCGGCACGGATGCTGAAAAGGTCGCGGTCGACGACGCGAGCCCCCCAACTCGGAGGGCCCGATCGCCGTCGAGGTCGTCATGCTCAGCTCTCGTGTTTGGACGTGGATGCTATTCCTCGCGATCGCATCACCGGCCGCCGCTCAGTCGACGGAGGCCGATGCGAGCGGCGGGGTCGGTTCGTCGGCCGACGGTGGGGTGGGGGATGCGACGGGGGGCGAGGGCGCGTGGGGTGGAGAGGTCGGCGCCACGTCTTCACCGACTCGGCGGGATCAGCCGCCGCCGTCCGACGTTGCGCCAGCGGACGGGAGCGACGAGGCCGACTCCGCGGTCGAACGTGAGGCGCGCGGCGCGCCGGTGGACCCGTCATCCGTGGGCACGCAGGAGGTCGCGCAACCCGCGGACGAGCCCACGGAGGAGACAGGCGATGCGGCGGACGATTCTGCGGACGACGCTGCGGACGATTCTGCGGACGATTCTGCGGACGATTCTGCGGACGACTCTGCGGACGATTCTGCGGACGACTCTGCGGACGAGGGGGGCGTCGACTTCGCACCCTTCGGCATGGTCGAAGCGTTCTTCCTCTGGAGCTTCCGCGACCCCGACAACGGGATCGTCGCGCTGCGCGGCTTCGACAACCGGCACGCCAGCTTCACCCTCGCCAACGTCGTCTTCGGTGCCGACCTCGCGTACCGCGACGCCTACGCGCGCATCGCGCTCCAATGGGGGCACACCCCGGCCAGCTACTACGGCGCGGAGCCCGCCGACCTCGGTGGTGTGGGGGTCGGCAGCACGGGGCCCGACCTGTGGCAGGTCGTTCAGGAAGCCTACGTCGGTTACCGCGCGAGGCTCGGCTCGTACGAGATCCCCGTCGAAGCGGGTGTCTTCCTCTCTCCCGTCGGCAACGAGAGCCTCAACATCGCTGGTCAATGGCACTTCTCTCGTAGCAATCTTTTCTACGGGCTTCCGTTCTATCACTCGGGTGTACGCAGCCGCGTCGAGGTGGGGGCGTTCACCCTGGGCGTCGGGGTGTTCAACGGCATCAACAAGATCGTCGACGACAACCGAAACAAGTCGGTGATCGCGCACGTGGGTTGGGGATCCGAGCGCGCCCACGCGACGCTCCTCTACCTCGGCGGACACGAGCAGCCGCACGGCACGCCCGGTCGCGCGTGGCGGCACCTGCTCGACTTCGCGTTCGACTGGACGCCGACCGAGCTCGTGTCGTTTCGCGGACAGCTCGACGGCGGTACGGAGGCGACCATGGGCGACGAGCGCCATTGGTGGCTCGCGACCGCGCTCGACGTCGAGGTGCGGCCCGCGTCCTGGCTCGGCCTCGCCGCGCGAGGGGACTTCTTCCGCGACGCGTCGCCCGACGGCGCGTCCCCGCTCTACTGGGCGGGTGCGGAGTGGGTGTCGAGCGTCACGGCGACCGCGCGGTTCACGCCGACCCAGGGTCTCGATCTCTACTTCGAGTACCGCCACGACCACGCGGAGGCGGGCGTGTTCTACGAGGGCGACGTCTCGGATCCGAGCGTGCGCTCGCAAGACACGATCACGGTGGGTGTCGTGGGGCACGTGCGATGAACGACGACTACGACTCCCTCTGGCGCGACGCGGCCAAGCACGGGCGCGCGGGTCGGCTCGACGAGGCGGAGTCCCTCGCGCGTCACGCCCTCGCGCGTATCCCGACGCGGCCGGAGGCGTTCGTGGTGCTCGCCGCGATCGCCGAGTGCCGCAACCGCACCGACGAGGCGCAGGAGTATCTTCGCGCGGCACTCGTCTTCGCGCCGACGCATCCACCCGCGCACGCGAGCCTCGCGCGGCTCACGCGCCTCGGGGCTGCGCGAGCGCCGCTCTGGGGAGACGAGTGACACCGCGGCCCGATCCCGCGCGTGTCGTCGCGGTCAACGTGCGCTTCGCGATCGTCGCGTCGCTCGTGGTCGCGAGCACCTGCGTGAGTCGGTGGTTGGCGTTGCTCGGTGCGTTGGGGTTGGTCGCGCTGCTCGCGTTCGATCGCGAAGATCGGGAGGACCGCGAAGGATGACGCGCGGAACGACGCGAGGCGTGCCGTCAGATCCCCCAACGCTTGCGCTTGCGCCAGAGCGTCGAGGGGTCGATGCCGAGGATGCTCGCGGCCTCCTCCTGAGTCGTCGTGCGCGCGAGCACCGCCTGCACGTGCGCGCGCTCGAGCGCCTCGAGCGTGACGTCGCCACCGACTCCGAGCATCGCGGTGACCTCGTGCGGTCGGGCGCTCACGCGGGGCGAGAACGACGTCGGCTGCAGCGTCGTGCTGCGGGTGAGCACGAGCGCGCGCTCCATCTCGTTGCGCAGCTCGCGCACGTTGCCCGGCCAGTCGTAGGCGACGAGCGCCGCCTCCGCCTCGGGGGAGAGCTCCGGCTCGGGGCGACTTGCTTGTTTCGCGGCGAAGGCGAGGAAGTGGCGCGCGAGCGCGGGCAGATCGTCGCGGCGCCTTCGCAGCGGCGGCACGTCGATCTCCACCACGTTGAGGCGGTAGAGCAGGTCGAGCCGGAACGCGCCTTCCTTCACCGCGTCCTCGAGGTCGCGGTTCGTCGCGGCGAGGATGCGCACGTTCGCGCGGCGGGTGCGGGACTCACCCACGCGCTCGAACTCGTGGTCCTGCACGAAGCGCAGAAGCTTCGCCTGCATCGCGGGCGAGATCTCGGAGATCTCGTCGAGGAAGAGCGTGCCTCCGTCCGCGGCCTCCACGCGCCCGATCGTGTCCTTCACCGCACCGGTGAAGGCGCCTCGTGCGTGGCCGAAGAGCTCCGCCGCGAGCAGATCTCCCGTCAGCGTCGGACAATTCACGGTGACGAAGGGTCGCTCGCGCCGTGGACTGCGATCGTGGATCCACCGCGCGAGGACCCCTTTGCCGGTGCCGCTCTCGCCACGCAGCAGACACGCGACGTCCGAGTCCGCGGCGCGCTCCGCCACGTCGAGCGCGTTGCGCATCTCGGTCGAGCGCGTCGTGAGCACCGGCGAGGGCTGGGTCGCGTCGAGCATGTCCTCGAGCGTCTGCACGCGATCCTCGAGCTTGCGACGGCTCACGAGGCGTGCGAGCACGTGGCGCACCTGCGCGGGCGTGAAGGGCTTGGGCAAGAAGTCGCTCGCGCCGCGCCGCATCGCCTCGACCGCGGTCTCGAAGGTCGCGAAGGCGGTGATCACCACGATCGACGTGCTGCGGCTCGCGTCGAGCAGCTCGGGCACGAGCGCGAGCCCGTCTTGGTCGCCGAGCCGGAGGTCCACGAACGCGACGTCCACCGGAGCGCGGCGCAACGCACGCAGCGCGCTCTCGGCGTCGCTCGCGAGCTCGACGGTGGCGCCCGTGCTCTCGAGGCACGCGCCGAGCGTCTTGCGGATCGGAGCTTCGTCGTCGACCACCAACGTCCGCAGCGTCATGCGCGCAGCTTGGACCGCGCGTGCGTCCGCTGCACCCTCGGCGCGCGAGGTGCGTCGGTTCGTCGGTCGTGCTCGACGCGCGCGGCGCGCAGGCGTAGGAAGGTCGCGCCGTGACGGATCCCATCGGCCCGCTCGCTCGCGCGCATCGACGTGTCCGCAGCCTCGCGCTCGTGGTGGGCGCGCCCGCGGTGCTCTTGCTCGGTGGCGCGCTTCCTTCGACGGGCGAGCCCTTCGAGACGCCCGCGCGCATCGGCGCCGCGTCGCTCGTGGTGCTCGGCGCGGCGCTGCTCGTGCGGCGCTGGGTGCTCGGCGCGTCGCTCGTCACGCTCGGACTGCTCGGCACGGTGGGGGCGCACGCGCTCGCGCTCGCGACGAAGCCGCACGCGGTCGTGCTCGCGCTCGCGGTGGTGGTCGTCGTCGTGCTGACCTCGCTGGCGACGCCGCCCGAGCATCACGCGCGGCGGCCGCCGAAGTGGCAACCGCCGGTGCTGCACACGCTCGCGCTCTCGTCGCTCGCGGGGTGGTTCGTGGTCGTCGCGCTCGAGCGGGACGCGCTGCTCGATCAGAGCGTCGCGGCGGCCACGCTCGCGCTCTCCCTGCTCGGGGTCGGCATCTGGACCTGGCGCGAGCCGCGGCGCCGTCGCGTCTTCGGCGTCGCGTCGCTCGCGCTCTTCGTCCTGCTCGCGGCGTTCGCGCGCGATCTGGACGCGCTGCTCAGCGCGGCGCTGCCCGCGGCGCTGCTCCCGCTCCTGGTGGTGCGCGGCAACGAAGGATCGTGGGTGGCCTCGGCCGCGTCGTCGGTGCTGGAGCACCCGCCGCGCATGCTCGTGGTCACCTTCCTCGTGCTCTGCTTCGGCGGTGCGGTGTTGCTCGCGCTCCCGGCGTCGACGGAGTCGGGCGTACCGATCTCGATCGTCGACGCGGCGTTCACGGCGGTGAGCGCGGTCTGCGTCACCGGCCTCGCGACGGTGGACACTCCGACCACGTTCAGCCCCTTCGGCGAAGGCGCGATCCTCTTCCTGATCCAGGTCGGCGGCCTCGGGATCATGACCTTCTACACCGCCGCGCTCGCCGCGCTCGGCAAGCGCCTGAGCTTGCGGCACGAGAGCACCATCGCGGCGTCGATCAACGTGCGGGAGCGGCAGGAGCTCGTGCGCACGTTGGTGCGTCTGCTCGCGTTCACCTTCCTGGTGGAGCTCGTGGGCGCGGCGCTCCTCACGCTCGCGTTCGTGCTGCGGGGCGAGGCGTTCTTCGGCGCGCTCTGGCGCGGCGTCTTCACCTCGATCAGCGCCTTCTGCAACGCCGGCTTCGCGCTCCAGTCGGACAGCCTCGTCGGGTACCAGGACGACCCGCTCGTGCTCCACGTGATCGCGATCGTGATCGTGCTCGGCGGTCTCTCGCCCGCCGCCGCGCTCGCGTTCCCGAGCTTCGTGCGGCGTCGACCGGTCGCGCTGCAGATCAAGCTCGGGCTCGTCGCGACCGCGGTGCTGCTCGTCGGCGGCTTCGTGCTCTACGCGTTCCTGGAGTGGAACGTGTCGCTCGCCGGGATGAGCGCGGTCGATCGCCTCCACAACGCGTGGTTCCAGTCGGTCACGCTCCGCACCGCGGGGTTCAACAGCGTGGATCTCGCGCAGACGCGCCCCGCGACGCAGACGCTGATGATCGTCTGGATGTTCGTGGGCGGTAACCCCGGAGGCACCGCGGGCGGCGCGAAGACCACGACGGCGGCGCTCCTGGTGCTGATGGTGATCGCCGCGATGCGTGGGCGTCCCTTCGTCGACGTCTTCGGCCGCCGCGTGCCGCACGCGACCATCTACCGCGCGGCGGCGGTGTTCACGGTGGGGGTGCTCTCCGCCGTCGGTCTGCTCGCCGCGCTCCAGCTCACGCAGGCGATGGCGCTGCACGTCGCGGTCTTCGAGACGGTGTCGGCGCTCGCGACGGTGGGTCTCTCGATCGGCGGCACCGCGCAGCTCGACGAGGTCGGCAAGGTGCTCGTGATGATCGGCATGTTCGCGGGTCGCGTCGGCCCGCTCACGCTCTTCTTGTTCCTCTCGGAGCAGAAGGGCGACGAGCTCTGGAAGCACCCCGAAGAAGAGGTGGACGTCGGATGAGCAAACAAGCCTTGGTGGTCGGCCTCGGTCAGTTCGGGCTCGCGCTCTCGCGCGCGCTCACGTCCAAAGGCGTCGAGGTGCTCGCGGTGGATCGTCGCGAAGAGACGGTGCGCGCGGCGGCGGCGTTCGTGACCGAAGCGGTGGCGCTCGACGCGACCGACGAAGTCGCGCTCGCGCGGACGTTGCCCGAGCGACGTGACCTCTGCGTGTGTGCGATCGGCGACGAGTCGCGCGAGAGCTCGATCATCGTGACCGCGCTCTTGCGGCAGCTCGGCGCCAAGCGCCTCGTCGCGCGCGCGACCAACCCGCTGCACGAGCGCATTCTGCGGCTCATCGGCGCGCACGAGGTCGTGAACCCCGAGGCCGCGTTCGGCGAGCGTTTCGCCAATCACCTGCTGCATCCGCTGGTGGTCGACGAGATCCAGCTCGGGAACGATCTCGTGCTCACCGAGCTGCGTCCGCCCGCGAGCTGCGTCGGTCGGAGCCTCGCGGATCTCGCGTTCCCACGCCGCTTCGGGATCACGGTGGTCGCGGTGCGGCACGGCGAGAACGGCGCGGTGGAGATGCCGGATCCGAAGCGCAGCCTCGCGGCCGACGATCTGCTCGTGGTGGTCGCCAAGACCGGTCAGGTCGGTCGCTTCATGGAGAGCCTCGCGTGAACACCGTCGGCCGACAGGTGCTGCGCACGCTCGCGGTGCTCGTGGTGCTCCAGGTGCTCACGTCGTTCGTGGGTGCGTGGCTGCTCGGCCGCATGACCCCCGCCGTCGAGCGCATCCTCGTGGAGAACGAACGCAGCCTCGAGGCCGTGGAGCGGATGGCTCTCGCGCTGGCGGATGCCAAGCACGTGGCCGAGGCGCGGTCGCGTTTCGTCGCCGCGCTCGAGATCGCGGAGGGCAACGTCACCGAGGAAGAGGAGCGCGTGGAGCTGCGCGCGCTGCGCGACCGCCACGAGGCGGCGTTCGCGGGCGATCGACGCGCGCACGATCGGGTGGCCGAAGCGCTGTCGCGGCTCGGTCGCATCAACCGCGACGCGATGGAGCGCTCGAACCAAGAGGCGCAGCGGCTCGGGCTCGCGGGCGCATGGGTGGTGGCGCTCTTCGGCGTGATCGGGCTGCTCGGGAGCGTGATCGCGGTGGTGCGCACGCGGCGTCGGCTCGTGGCGCCGCTGCGCGTGCTCGCGGACGTCGTCACCGATCACGCGCGCGGTGGAAGCCACCGTCGTTGTCCGCGCACGGAAGGCGGCGAGCTCGGCGAGGTGCTCGGCAACGTCAACGAGCTGCTCGACCGCATCGAGCGCGCGAAGCCGAAGCTGGAATCGATCGATCCGCGCGAGGAGTCGCTGCTGCGTCTGCTCGACGCGCGTGAGGAAGCGACGTGGATCCTCGACGCGTCGGGGAGCGTGAAGGCCGCCAACGCGGCCGCGCTCGACGCCCTCGCGACGGAGCCCGAGTTGCGCGCGCGCTTGGCCGAAGCCGTCGCGGCGGGCTCGTTCGAAGGCGCGAAGGTCACCGCGGTGCGCGGAGGGGCGTTGATCGAGCGCGCGTGATCGCGTGCGATCCACGAGACGATAGGACCGACCGAACGCGAAGTTTGTGTGAAGAATCGCGTGACGAATCGCGCCCGTACTCGCCATCCACGCGGTCGTCACGCGAGGAAACGTGCGCGCTCGTCCGGGGTCGGGATGCGGCATTGATCGAGCTTGCCCCAGATGCGGTAGCGCAGGCGCGCGACGACGCGGTAGCCGAGGTCGGTGAGGAACGCGGGCACGAAGCGGAAGATCGCGAGCGCGCGCGCGAAGCCGCGGACGTGCTTGCAGACGTGGAAGATCGCGTGGCTGCGCACGTGCACGCGCTCGCCGGACTCGCTCTGCTCGACGAAGATCACGGTCTCGAGGGTGCGGGGCAGCGACGGGTGTCGTTCGAGGATCGACGCCGCGGTCGGACCTTGGAGCGGCGCGAAGCGGAGCTTGCCGTCGGGATCGTGATCGAGGAGCCACTGCACGGACTTGTCGCAGAGCCCGCACATGCCGTCGTAGAGCACGAGTCGCGGGGGCAAGCTGGGCGCGTCCGATCCGTCCATGCCGGGAATCATGGAGCCTTCGTCGCCTGCGTCCAGCTTCGCGCACCGACGGCGTCGGAGCGGCTGCATGCGAAGTCGCTCTGCGAGGGTGGCGCGTGACGAACTGACGTTTTTGGAGCCGGCCGACAGGCCGAGCGACCCGACGTCACGTGAGCGTCGCCGTCAGGCGACCGAACCAAGCGAACTGGCGCTCACTCCGTCGCGGCGTCGACGCGGAACGCGCTCGTGTCGAGCGGGCCTTCTCCTTCGCCGAGCGCGCGCAGCAGATCGCGCAGCGCGGTCTCGTTCGGTGCGATCGTGAGCCCACGCGCCAAGTGCACGCGCGCGGCGTCGCGCTCGCCGGCCTCCGCCGCGAAGAGCGCGTGTTGGTAGCTGTGCCAGAGCACCCGACGACGCGTCTCCGGATCGCGCGGCTCGCCGAGCAGACGTTCGAGCTCCGTCCAGCGCGCGAGCTGAGTCGCTTCGCCTTCGCGCACGTCGGTCTCGGTCGCGCCGGCCGCGAGCACGCGGAACTGCAGCTCGTGCGGCGCGAGGGTCTCGTACACGTCGCGCGGTACCCGCAGATCGAGCTCCACGATCACCGGGCGCTCGCCCGCGACGGTCTGCAACGCGGCGAGCCCGAAGCGACCCTCGAGCAGGTAGTCACCGAGCAGCGCGCGCAGCTCGGGGGCCTCGTGCGCGAGGCGCTCGACGAGACCCGGGTACGTCAGGAAGGGGACGGGCACGAGCGTGACGTCGGGGCGGATCCGCTCCGTGGCTTCGCCGCCCCAGAAACGAAAGATCGTGCTCGGATCGTGGGCGATCAGGATCGCGCGCGGCGGCAGCTCGCGGCGGATCGGATCGTCGAAGAGGTCGGTGTCGCGAAAGCCCGCGAGGCTCGCGGTGCGGCCGAGGGTCGCGGGCGGGACGAGGGCGAGGCCGAGCGTGAGCGCCGCGAGGGCGAAGGCGCCACGTGGAGAGAGGAAGCTCGCCAGGGTCGCGACGAACGCGCCAGCGAGGATCGCCGCGGCCGCGAAGGCCGGCATCAGGTAGCCGAGGGCGTCCGGGTTGTGGCGCACGAAGCCGAGCCACGCGCGCGCCATCACGAAGATCACGAGCACCAGCGACCAGAGCACGCCGACGCGTCGCCCGCCGGGTCGTCGGATCAACACGTAGGCCCCCGCGATCGCGAGCGCGAGCGTGACGACGTGCAGCCCTTCGCCGAGCTGCACGAGCACGTCGAGCGTTCGGTCGCCGAGCGGATCGGGGACGCCCGCGCCTTGGTTCTTCTGGAAGGCCTGCGCGCTGACCACCCACCAGACCCGCGCGGCGGTGTCGGGCTCACCGAGCGTGAGGAACGCGCGGCCCGCGCGGAGCGGCAGGTAGAGGTAGAGGATGAGGCCGGAGAGCACGAGGCCGGCGCCCACGAGGAACGGGCGTCGACCACGCGCCGCCACGACACGCGCGAGGGTCGCGGCGCCTGCGGGCAACAAGAGCAGGCCGAGGAAGTGATGGTTCGCGAGCGCGAGCCCGAGCGCGAAGCTCGCGTGGTAGAGCGGGCGCGCGTCGCTCGTCGGCCACGAGGCTTCGAGGCGCACGAGGCGTTCGATCGCGAGCATCACGAGGAACGCTTGGAGCGCGTAGACCTCGGGTCGCACCGCTTGCATCCACCACGCGTAGCTGCCGCACGCGAGCCAAGTGCTCCCGATCGCGAGCACCGAAGCGGCACGCGACGGCGCACCCGCCTGGTCGAAGGTCGCGCGTGCGGCGCGGAAGACGCAGAGCGCGGCGCCCGCGGTGAAGAACGCGCTCGCGAGCGCGACGCGGTACGCGAGGGGGCCGATGGGGAGCAGCCAACCCAGGAGCGTGGTGACGATCCCGAAGAGCGGATGACCCGGCGGATGCGAGATGCCGAAGTCGGTCGCTTGCGCGACGAGCTCGCCGGAGTCGAGCCAGTAGTCGTGGGCGGAGGTCGACGCGAGCCACGCGGCCAAGGGGACGCCGACCGCGAGGGCAGCGGGCCACGGGCCCCCCTCGTGGTGTTCGGCGGACGCCATGTACGTGGGCGAGGTTAGGCGATCGAGGTTTCGGGCGTGAAGTTCTCGGAGGGGCTCGTGGGCGGCGCGCGACCCTTGGAGAGGTGCGGGAGGGCGTGAGGTGTCGCTCTCGTTGCGGAGCTCCGCGCGAGGTCGACGACCGCATCACGGCGGCTCGTCACGGCCCGACGTTGATCTCCGGGCCCGGTGTAGTAGCTCCTCGCATGAGCCGAGTGACCGACGCCGTCGACGGATCCGAAGAGCGCGTGGCGCGCGCGCGACGAGGCACGGTGGTCACGAGCCACCCTCGCGCGGTCGAGGCTGGCGTCGCGGCGCTGGAGGCCGGCGGCAGCGCGGTCGATGCGGCGGTCGCGGCGGCGTGTGTGCTCGGAGTGGTCGACCCGATGAGCACGAGCCTCGGCGGCGACTGCTTCGCGATCGTCTGGGACGCGGCGGAGCGGACGCTGCACGGCTTCAACGGGAGCGGCCGCGCACCCGCGCTCGCGAGCGCGGACGAGCTGCGCGCGCGTGGGCTCTCCGAGGTGCCGACGCGTGGGTGGGCGAGCGTGACGGTGCCGGGCGCGCTCGACGCGTACGCACGGCTCCTCGCACGTTTCGGTCGGCGCACGCTCTCCGAGGCGCTCGCGCCCGCGATCGAGGCGGCGCGCGAGGGCTTCGAGGTCACGCCGGTGGTGGCGCGCGATTGGGCGGCCGCGCGCGAGGTCCTCGAGGGCGGCGAAGGCACGACCGGGTTCTTGCCTGCGCCGAGCGTGGGAGAACGCTTCCGGAATCCCGCGCTCGCGGCGTCGCTCGCGGCGATCGCGGAGGGCGGTGTCGACGTCTTCTACCGCGGCGCGATCGCGGAGCGCATCGACGCGGCGTCGCGTGCGGCCGGCGGCTGGCTGAGGCGCGAGGATCTCGCGGCCCACGCGGGCGAGTGGGTGGTCCCGCTCGAAGGTTGGTACCGCGGGCATCCGATCTACGAGCTGCCGCCGAATGGGCAGGGCGTCGTCGTGCTCGAAGCGCTCGCGCTGCTCGAAGAGCATCCGCTCGCGGATCTCGACGAGGTCACGCGCACGCACTTGCAGATCGAGGCGCTCAAGCTCGCGTTCGCAGACGCGTTCGAGCACGTCGGCGATCCCGATCGGAGCGACGTGCTGCGGCTGCTCGATCCGGTCTACCTCGAGGGACGTGGCGCGACGCTGCTGAGCTACGCGGAGCGCGCGAACGACGCGCCACGCACGGGCCTGCCGCGCGATCTCGCGACGGGTGGCGACACCGTCTACGTCGCGGTCGTCGACGCCGACGGCAACGCGTGCTCGCTCATCGCGTCGATCTACGAGCACTTCGGCAGCGCGATCGCGGTCGACGGGATCGTCCTGCAGAACCGCGGTGCGCTCTTCGTGCTCGACGACGCGCACCCGAGCGCGCTCGCGCCGGGTCGTCGCCCGTACCACACGATCCTGCCCGCGATGGTGTTCCGCCACGACGCGCCGTGGCTCGTCTTCGGTGTCGTCGGCGGCTATCAGCAGCCGCAGGCGCAGGTGCAGCTCCTCGTGCGCACGATCGATCTCGGCGAGTCGATCGCGGACGCGGTGAAGGCGCCGCGCTTCCGGTGGCTCGAAGGATCACGCGTGCGGCTCGAGGCGGGCACC
>CALJLK010000117.1 GCA_937982655.1 uncultured Sandaracinus sp. | reverse complement strand
CGCCGTGGCCACCGTGACCGCCCGACGAAGCCGGCGGGTTCATCACCGCCGCCGCCGCTGCGAACGGGTTGGGGACGGAGGGAGGCGCGGGCGCCTTCGCCGCGAACGGGTTCGGCACGGCCGGCTTCGGAGCCGCCGCCGGTGCCGGCGGGGGCGTCGCGGGCGCGTCGGACGCGACCATCGTCGGATCGTCCTCCGCCCCGGCCGCGCCGATCTCCACCACGACGCGCGTGTCACCGAGCATGACCTCGTCGCCATGCTGCAGCTTGCACTTGTTGACCTTCTTGCCGTTCACGACGGTGCCGGAGGCCGAGCCGAGATCGATGATGAAGATCTCGTCGGGCCCCGTCACCTCGATCACCGCGTGCATGCGCGAGACGTTGTCGTCGTCGATGCGTAGGTGGCTCGAGGGCAGCTTGCCGACCTTGATGATGTCTTGGGTCAGCGTCTCCGTCCGGACCAACTCGTCTCCCGAGTAGATCCGGAACGTCATCGGAATGTTGTTGCTCACCATCGCCTCCGGTGGGCCGTCTTGCGGCTGCGTTCAGCTCCGTGTTTCGGAGGTAGGGCTCAGAGGTCCTCGACGGACTTGAGCATCTCGGGAATGAAGTGCTCGCGAACACGGATCAGCGACGAGCGGCGACCGCGACGACGAACGTTGAGGAGCTCGCCATCCGGGCGCACGAGGTCGCCCGCGACGAGATCGTCGTCGAAGTCGTAGGTGGTGGCATCGCCACCGCCCGCCGCGTCCTGCGCGCTCGCCGGAGCAACGAGGCCGAGGCCGAGGACTGCCATCATCGCCATCATTCGGAGCATTTTCACCACGACTACCTCCAGCACCGCCCGCTCTCACGGGCTCGAGCCCTGCGCTTGCATTCAGGGTCGGAAGCCGGCGCATCCTACCCTCGCCCATTCGATTCGGTCAACGACCACCGGCCGTGACCTGCACAGTTCTCACCGGCTCCGACACTCGGATTCCGCGGAGGTTCCGCGCTCCTTGAGAAAGCACACGGGTGAGCCCCCATCACGCGCATCGAGAGCAAGCTCGCCAAGGCGAGACTTGCCCCCAGCTCGAGCGAACGTGCGTTCATCGTGTTCCCTGGTCGCTCGGGATCCTGCCCGGTGATCGCGTGCGCGCCGATGCTCGGGTTCTTCGCGATACCCACGCACTGCACGCTCGTCGAGGGATGTTTCCGGAAGTGCTTCCCGATGTCGGTCGGACGGCATGGGCTCGTGCTCTAGAGCCTGATCCAGGATCGGCGTTGAGTGATTCGTGGTCTGGGTGCGTGCCATGG
The DNA here is from genome assembly GCA_937982655.1 of uncultured Sandaracinus sp. Classification (GTDB taxonomy): domain Bacteria; phylum Myxococcota_A; class Polyangia; order Polyangiales; family Houyiibacteriaceae; genus JACKEH01. The sequence continues at coordinate 12,105 of CALJLK010000117.1, read as the reverse complement.
GGCATCCGCTCGCCGAAGGAAATGCCGGGTATTTTCGAGCGCGAGTGGATGCCTCAGGGTGCGTGCCCAGGGCGCGAAGCGCCGACGCCGATCCTGGATCAGGCTCTAGATCGCCGTCACGCGAGGCTCGGCCGGGGTGTATCGCCTGCGACGCAAGCGCATGAAAAAAGCCCGCCGAAGCGGGCTCTCTTCATTCAACTCATCGGCTCCGCGCTCTCGCGGGGCCGATGTTCGACTCACTGCGGCGCGGGCGCCTGCTGCTGCTGCTGCTGCGCAGCCTCGCGCTGCATCCGATCCGCCTCCGCCTGCATCGCGGCCGCCTCGCGGAGAGCCTCGATGGTGCGCTCGATGTTCTGCACGCGACCCGGCCGGCAGCCCGCGGGACGCACGCTCTCGCGACCCCGACGATCACGCTCGTAGCGACAGCGGCGGCTCACGGTCTCGACCGTCTCCGCCCACTGCGGCGCCGCGCCCGCCTTCGCGAGGAACTGCTGATACAGCTCCTTCGCGCGGTTGAGGTTGCCGATCGTCTCGTCCATCGAGCTGCCACCCAGGTAGTCCTGGTGAAGCAGCGCGAGGTTGAAGATCGCTTCGGGACGGTTGCCGTCGATCGCTTGCGCTCGCTCGTACTCCGCCTTCGCCTCCGCGAACTGGTTGAGCCCACGAAGCGCGGCTCCGAGACCGATGTGCGCCTCGTAGTTGCGCGGCTGAAGCTCGACTGCGCGAGCGAACGCGCGCTGAGCGTCTTGATAGCCGCGGAACGAGAGCGTGATCGCGCCGAAGTTCATCTGCGCCTCGAAGATGCTCGAGTCGAGCTCGATCGCGCGCTGGAAGAACCGGAGCGCCTCGATGACGTCGCCCTTCTCGATCTTGACCAGACCCCACGTGTTGTAGATGGGGGCGTAGTTCCGATCGATGAGCTGCGCCTGACGGCACACGACCTCGGCGAGGTCGAGCGACGCCTTGCCTCCGCGCGCGCGACCGCGCGTGTAGTAGAGGAGCGCCATCTGGTTGAAGGCCGGGAGGTAGTCCGACTCGATGGCGAGCGCGCGACGCAGGTTGCGGAGCGCCTCCTCCTCCTGCTGCCCACCCTGCTGACGCTGGATGATCGCGAGGTTGGTGTAGCCCGACGTGCACTGCGCGTCTTCACGCACCGCACGCTGGAACGCCGCCATCGCCGCGGCCTGGTTCCCGCCCGCGAGGTCCATCAGACCGAGTGCGACGCGCGACTTGCAGAGCGGACCGTTGCCGACCGTTCGGTTCTGGTTGCGGGTCCGGGCCGCTTCGGCCGCCGCGAGCGCGCGCTCGTAGAAGCCACGCGCGCCGTCGCGACCGCAGTCCTCCGTCACCATGCCGCTCATGTAGAGCGCCTCGGCGAAGTTGCCCTGCGCATCGATCGCGTCGTCGAGCTTCCCGAGCGCCGCATCGCAACGCTCGGCGTTCCAGCCCTGCGTGCGACCCGCCTGGACGAGGGCGACCGCCTCCGTCCAGTGGTTGTGGGCCTGCACGCTGACTGCGTCACCGGTGGCCGAGCGGATGGTGTCGCCACCTTCCGTGGTCGCCGCGGGTCCACCGCCGCCACCGCCGCCGTTCTCTCCGCCGCCGCCACACGCGACGACGCCTCCGAGCGCGAGCATCAGCGCGCTTTGAAGCCAACGGTTCATTGCGCACCTCCCGCGGCGGTATCCCCGCCCGAGTCTCCGCCGAGGTCGGCGTCGTCTTCCGTCGTCACGAGCTCGACCGTGCCCGGGCGACCGACGCCGCCGTAGACGAAGGTCGCGCCGCCACGAAGCTCCGCAGCCACCGGGTAGCGGCGCGGGTCGAGTCGGTTCAGCTCGGACTCGCAGATGCGCGAGTACTCGTTGAACCAGCGGACGTTGGTCGCGGTGCTCAAGCAGAACTCGAACTTGTCGACCGCTTGCGCACGGACGGGCTCGAGCGGCTCGTCGAACGCACCGACGTAGATGTCGAAGAGCTCGGGGTCGTTCTCGATCTCTTCGGGGATGGGCGCTTCCTGAACCGCGTCGATGATCGAGATGTACATCTGACCGATTCGAGCGGCGGCCGCGATGAGCCACGGCGGCGACGTGAGCGGCGGCAGCCCCTCACGCACGGTCACCTGGAGCTCCGCGATCTTGTTGAACTCCGCCTCGGTCGCCTGGAGCGACGTCTGCTTCTGCTGGATCCACGCCATGAACTCGGTCTGCGCCCAGCGGTTGACCCGCTCGAGGCTGCGGCCGCCGGAGTAACGCGGGAACCGAATCGCTCGGAACTCGGCGTACTTCAGATCCGCGAGGTAGAACGTGGCTTCCGCCGCCGCGTCGAGCGCTTCCTTGAGGTACGTGACCTTGGTCGCGTCATCGACCTCGAGTCGGCTGATCTCGCCGGCCGCATCACGGAACGCCGCGATCGCGTCGCGGAAGTGACGTGCTGCGGTGTTCTTGTCGTTCGTTTCCCAGTGTGCGCGACCGAGCAGCACGTTCGCGCGAACCACCTGGTTCGGGAGCGCCTGCCGCCGGTGGTTCCGGAGGAAGTCGCGGTAGTGACGCGCGACCGCCTGCCAGTTGGCCTCCCGCTCGTAGATCGTCCCGATCGCGTAGTTCACGCGCGCGGTCTCGGCGGGGAAGTTGCGCTTGTAGTTGCGCTCGAAGAGCCGCGCGTCGTCGACCGCTTGCTCCGTCTGGCCGAGGCCGATGCGGAACAACACCGCGGCTTCGAGCGCTTCGTGCGCCTTCGGACACGCGTTGCCCGCGATCTGCTCCTCGGTGCAGGACGATCCGTCCTCCCCCGGGAAGCGCGTCGCGAAGCGCTCGTAGTAGCTCGCCGCCTGCTCGTAGAACGCGAGCGCGTGGAAGTTCGCGCCCACGAGGTAGAGCGCGCGCTTGGCCCACTGGCTCTCGGGGAAGCGCTCGATGAGCACGTTGCGGACCTGGATCGCACGCCCGAGGAGGCGCGCCGCCTCGAAGTGGATCGCGGCGTTGTAGAGGACCTCGTCCATCGCAAAGCCCTCTTCCTCCGAGCACTCTTGGTGCCGGCGGAAGATGCGGACGTACTGGCCGGCCGCGCGCTTGTGCTGGTCGTTGTTCCCGTAGGCCTCGGCCTGCTTTCGCAAGACGTTGCACTTCAGCGTCGTGAGCACACCGCAGAGGTCGGGGTGCGACGCCCGAGCCGCGTCCGTGTTGCAGTAGAACCCGTTGAGCGGATCGATCGCCGCCTCGAGCTCGTTCAGACACTCCACGCGGTTGGGCTCGATCTGAGATCCCATCACGTTGAGCGAGTCGAGGTAGAGGTTCGCTGCGTACTCGGCGAGCTCGCTGTCGCGGTGGTTCCAGGCGATGTCCTTGAACAAGACCGCCGCCTCTTGGTAGTGGTTCGCCTCGTAGTAGATACGCGCGCGGCGATACTTGATCTGCGGCAGATCTTCGCTGTTGTTCACGAAGCAGACGTAGCGCTGGAAGGCGTTGAGCATGCCGCGCTCGAGGTCCGTGAACTCCCGCTGGGCATACTGGTTCTCGGGCGGCGCTTCTTCCTGCGCCTGCCGACCGCGACGACCGCGACGATTGCCTCGCGACGACGCGGCGGCCGCTTCCTCACGCGTCTGACGTTCGCGCCCCTCGTACTGCTGCTGGTACAGGTTGTTGTAACAGAGCACTGCCGCGTACGCGGCGTCGCTCGTGTACTCGCCCGAGGGGTTCAGCTCGACGACCTTGTCGAACGCCGGACCACAACGCGCCCAGTCCTCCATCTTCCAGAGGAGCTCGGCGTAGTAGTAGGCGACCTTGTACTGAGTCGGCCAATCCTCACGCGCGATCTCCGGGAACTCGAGGGACTCGAGGTCCGGGAAGCGCTGGATGAGCAGCTCGTAGAGGCGCGTCGCGAGCTGCATCGTGCTGCGGTCGTTCGTTCCGGGCTGCTGCTCGGTGCCGATCGCCTCACGGTGCCAGCTGGTCGCGAGCCACGCGAGGATCTGCGCGGTCGCCGACTTGCACTCGTTGACCGCCTCCGCGGGATGGCTGCCGCTCACGAAGCTGTCGTAGAGGTCGACCATGCGACGGAGCTCCGTCACCTGATCGTCCTTCGGCTTGCTCGAGATCACCGCGTTGGTCACGCGCGACTGCCAGTAACAGAGCTTGTGACTGTTCGGCGCCGTCGACATGAGGTTGTGGTAGACGGCGATCGTGTTCTGCCATTGACCGGTGTCGAAGTAGAGCTCGGCGAGGCTCTCGAGCATCTCGAGGGCCTGCTCGTCGCTCGTCGCGTACCGTCGGAAGAACTCCAGCGCGCGCGACGGCGTGCCGACCATCGCGTACGGAAGCACGAGCTCACGACGCGACTGGCGCGCGAGGTTCGCCGCGTCGGTCGCGTTCGGGTTCGCGGTCGCGAACTCGATCGTCTCGACGAACGACTGGAGCGCGCCGCGGAAGTTCTCCTGGTTGTAGTGGGCCCAGGCGGACTTGTAGAGCGCGTAGCCGTAGATCGGGTTCCGATCGGGCGGGAACTCCGTGACCTTCCCGTAGAACTGCAGCGCCGGGGTCATGTCGCCCTCGGCGAAGAAGAACTCCGCGAAGCTCAGGTAGGCGTGCGGGATGAATCGGCTCTGCGGATACCCCTTGATGAGCCGGTGGTAGACCTGACGCGCGCGCTCGTGCTCGCGGAGCTCTTCGAGACCGAAGGCCAGCGAGAAGAGCACCTCGTCCATACGCGCGTAGTCCGGGTGATCGTTCACCAGGATCGCGTAGGTGCGGATCGCCTGCTGACGCGCCTCGGCGAGCTGCTCGGTCGCCGTCCGCTGTCCCTGCCGCTGCTCACGGCACTGGGCCGCGTTCTTCTGACGCTGACACGCGTTGAAGATCGGCTCGTCGAAGCTGCGGACACGCGCGTTGAGTGCGGTCTGCATCTCGAAGTAGGTCTCCGCGAGACGCAGGAGGATGTCCGGGCGCTGCGGGTTGTTCTGCCGCGTGTTCTGCACGAGGCGGTTGAGGATGCGGACCTCGCGCTGGAGCAGCTCCTGCTGGCGCGCCTGGACCTGCTGACGGTTCCGGCGAGTCGACGGGTCGATCTCGAAGCCCGGACCGGTCGGTCCCTGCTTCGTCTCGGCCTGCTTCTCCGGCGCCGCCGTACGCAGACGGCTTCGCGGCGCCTCGGACGCCCCCGGTCCCGCCGCACGCCCGCTCGGAGCGCCCGAAGGACAGGCGTTGATCTCGGTTTGCACCGTGCTCGCGATGCACACGCCGCCGCTCGACGCGTTCCGCGTGGCTTCCTGCGCGAACGCCGTATCGCCCAGCGCGAGCGCAGCCGTTGCGAGGGCCGCGATCGTGAGGGTCTTTCCTAGCATCGGACGCATCGCGATCACCTCCCGCACCGGTTCGTGACCTGCTGACGGTAGAAGCCGAGCTCGTCGCGCCAGTACTCGCCGCGGAACGGCCAGAGCTGGTGCTCTTCGTCGACCTCGACGTCGCCGCCGCCAGAGCCGGTGGCGTCCGTCATCTGGTCCTGCAGCTCTTGGTCGAGCTCGCCGCGCATCGCGGTGGCGATCTCGAGCTCGACGGTGTCGATCTGGTTGCTCAGGTCGGCGAGCTCGTCGATGAGACGGGTGTAACGACCGCGCGCGATGTCACCCGTCTGATCGACGGCGAACGACTTCGCGACGGCGACGTCCTGAAGGATGCGGCCGCCGAGCGAGCTGTTCTGGAACTCCTGCGGCGACGACGAGAGGCGCTGCTCCTCGCCCTCGAGCACGCGGACGTACTCGATGTTGCGGAGCACGTCGCGATCGGCGAGCGCCGACGAGACGATGCCGCGCACGGTCGGCGAGAGGTTCGCTTCACCCGCGCGCACCTGCTGCAGGAAGCCGAAGAACTGCGTGTTGTCCTGGAACTGGCCGAGGATCGTCTCGAGCTCCGTGCGCACGGGATCGTAGCGCTCGTGGAACTGGCCGATCATCGCCTCCGCGTTCTCCAGCTGGCAGTTCACGAAGAAGGTCACGGCCTTCAACACGAGCGCCTCGGGGTAGTACGAGTCGGCGAAGTACGGCGAGAAGATCGTGTGGATGTTGCCGAGCGCGCGGCTGTACTCGTCCGCGAGGAAGAAGGCCCAGCTCGTCTCGAAGAGCGCGTCGAGCCAGTACTCGCTGCCCTGGTCGACCGTGTTCCAGGCCTCGACGGCCTGACCGAGGAGTCGACCGTCGATCGTGCGGTCGCCCGTCTCCGCGTCAGTCCGGTTTCCGGCGGTGTAGTAGACGCGTCCGAGCGAGATCCACGCGAGGTTGCGCATGCGATCTTCGTCTTCGACGCCCTCGACGTTGCCCTCGTCGATCGCGTCGATGATCGCGCGGAAGGCGGCGATCGCGGGACGCGCGCGGCGCATGCGGATGTGCGCGATGCCGTCGAAGAAGCGCGCCTTCACGTAGAACGGCGACTCCGCCGCGACCCGCTGGAAGAGGGCGATCGCCTCTTCGAACTCACCCTGGCCGTACTTGTAGCGGCCCATGATGTAGAGCAGCTCGTTGTACAGCTCCTGGCTCTCCGCCGTGTTGAACTGCTCGAGCTGATCGACGCCGTAGCGGCCGACCTTCTCGATGATGCCCGCGGGCTCCGGCAACTGAGAGGCGAGCTGCGCCAGCCACTGCAGCGTTTGACCGAAGTAGAGGTGGCCCTGCCCCTGCTGACCGATCTCGTCGAAGATCGCGAGCGCGGACTGGTAGTAGCGCAGGTGATAGAGGCACTTCCCGAGGAAGAACTGCGCCTTCTGCACGTTCGCCGGCGCGTCTTGGGATTCACCCTCGACCACGCGCTGGAACTGCACGGCAGCTTCCTGGTAGCGCTCTTGTTGATAGAGCCGGAGCGCGTTGGCCAAAGCCTCGCTCGGCGGTCCTTCCGCCGGAGGCGCCGGCGGCTGACCGGTCTCGTCCAGCGAAAACTGCATGTCTTGCGCAGCCGTGGTCGAGGTGACGGCTCCTGCGAGCAGGGCCACCGTCACGGCCGTCCACGTCCATCGTCCGCTACGCCTCATCGTTCGCTCCTCGTGATGCATCGGCGCTCGCCCCGCTCTGGAACCCCTCGCGCCCCGGACACCGGAGCCCAAATCGCGAGAGAAACCAAAAAGTTCAACGAAGTCGAAGCCTTGCACCTCAGTCGGGCGGCGATGATAGAAACCGCCCGTTTCGATTGTCAAGGGGGTCTTTGGAGAGCCAACTTCGCGATTCTGCACGCTTGACATGGCGTCGGCGCGCTGAGTAGGGTCCCCGCCCGTGGAAAAGCCGCCGGCCCGTTCCGACGTAGCCGATGGACCCACCACCCCGCCGCGAATTGGGCGGGCTCGATCCTTGGGGCTGCTGTGGGGTCCCACGTGAGGAGCCAATGAAGACATTTCGGCGACTGTTCTGCGTTCTCGCCTTCTCTTCTCTCGTCCTGACCGGATGCGCAGACGCGCCGGTGGGCGACCCGTGCATCCCCGAGGCGACGCCGCCGGGCGGCTTCCTCCAGGGCGAGGCCTACCTCGAGACGAGCTCGGTCCAGTGCCGTACGCGCGTCTGCATGGTCTACATGGCCGGCGAAGGCGCTCCGGCGACCCTCGATCCCTCCACGTCGCGTGAGCAGTGCGAGGCCGCGATGCAGCCCGACTGCGGTCGGTTCCCCTCGGAGGACCAGATCGAAGAGCGCGTGTACTGCACCTGCCGCTGCCAGGCTCCCGCGGGCTCCGACACCCCGACCTGCGATTGCGGCTCGGGCTTCACCTGCGTCGAGGATCTCCTCGTGCTCGGCGGCGACGGTATCCGCGGCGGCTACTGCGTTCGCGAGAGCACCGCGCCCGCGGAGTGACCGAAGCACGCCAGACGCTCGCGCGTCGCGCCGAGGCGGAAGTGGCCGCGCTCCTCGTGGGGCGCGGCTTCTTCGTTTTGGGCACCAACGTTCGGGTCGGCCGCCTCGAGCTCGACGTGATCGCCCGCAAGCGCGATCTGCTCGTGGTGGTCGAGGTGCGCGCACGTTCGACCGACGCCTTCGGCGCGCCGCTCGAGACGATCGACGCCAAGAAGGTCGCCCGGATCCGGCGGGCGACCGCGACGTGGCTCGCCGCGAGACCCGACCTGCGGGGCGTCCGCGTTCGTTTCGACGCAGTCGGCATCGTCGCGCGCGGCGATCGCCTCGAGCTCGATTGGTGCGAAGACGCGTTCTAGCGCGGACCATCGCTCTCACGTCCTCGCCGTCGCGCGATCGCATCGACCGCGATCGCATCGACCGCGATCGCATCGACCGCGATCGCACGGCCATCGAGCGTGAGCGGCGCGCCGACGTGACGTCGACCGGGTGAGCATCGGCCGACCACCGGACGAGCATTGCGTCGTCGAGTGACCAGGCGTCGACCGAGCGTCGCGGTCGATGTCCAGTTGCGGCCGCGCCCTCAGTCCAGTGCGGCGTTCATGCGATCGCGGACCTCTTGGATCGCTCGCAGATCGCGCTCGTCGATGCCCGCCTCTTTCGCGTGTGCGATCGCGGCGTCGAGCTCGGCCACTTCACGAGCCTGCGCCTCGCGGAGGGACTCCACCATGTTGGCGAAGGCCTCGAAGAGCTCTTGGAGCTCGTCGCCCTTTCGCAGGCGGCCTTGGAGCTTGAGCTTGCCTTCGGCGACCTGGTTGAGCAGCAGGCGCATCTTGTAGGCCGGCCCGACGAGCTTGTGGGTGACGATGATGCCGGTGAAGCCGAGGGCGATCGCGAGGCCGAGGATGCCGAGGATGATGCTCCAGAGCACCTTCGTGTCCTCGGCGCGCGCCCAGCCCTCGAGATCGGCCGCCGCATCCGGGTTGAGATCCGGCTGCATCGCGATCGTGAGCGACATCGATTCGGTCTGGCCGCGCGAGTGATCGTACGCGAACCACCCGAGCACGCTCGCGACCGCCACGGTCACGATCATGACCATCCCCGTGTACTTGAGCTGAAAGCGCGTATCGAGGAGGTAGTTCCGGAGGCGGCGCTTGGGCGGCGCGCCCTGCGGAACGGGCCGGGTCTCTGCGTTGGCCGACATGCAATGTCTCCCGTTTGCTACCGATCGTACGTCGTGCGCTCGCTCGAATACAAATCTGCGACGAAGGTTCTCGGTCGGCCGGGTCCGCGGCCGACGAAGGTTCAGCGCCGACTGGCCGCCATGGCCTGCGGCAGACGTCGCAACGCGCCGCGCAGCGCCCCTTCGAGGGCCTGCTCCTGAGCGGCCGGGCCCGTCGCACCCGGTACGGTCGCGGAGCCCTGGAGGATCGCGCGCATGTCGCGACCCGGATACGTGTTGAGGATCACCGAGACGACCGCGCGCGTGCCGCCTCCTGCTTCGCCGAGGCTCACCACCGAGCTGTCGAGGTAGTAGCCCGTCAGGTTGCGGCGCTGGATCACGCGCTGCGCGGCAGCGTTGGTCTCACCGTCGGGCGCGACCTCGACTCCCTCGAGCTCACGCGCGAGACGAGCGAGGATCTCCTTGGCGCGGCGGAGCGTGGCGGCGTTCGCGGCGTTTCCTTGTGCTCCCGGGTTGCCGATGCCGACGTAGTAGAGCGCGGTGCCCGTGCTCGGCGTGGGATCCTCGCGCGGGGCGGTGCGGGCGATCCGCTCGAGCGTGCGAACCGCAGCGGTGGCGGCGCGTCGCACCGCGGGATCGCGATCGCGCTTGAGCGGCTGCAACGCGTCGAGGGCGCTCGGATCGGCGAGCCGTTCGAGCGAGGACGCCGAGGCCGTGCGAACGGCAGGGTGATCGTCGCGAAGCGCCGTCGTGAGCGCGGCGATCACGGGCGCGCTCGCCTCGACGCGGCCGAGCGAGATCGCGGCCTGAGCGCGCACACGGAACTGATCGGAGGTCTGAAGGAGCCGCACGAGGTAGTCGACGCGCTGGTCCTGCGCGTGGGCGGTCGCGGAATCGACCGCGAACGAGGAGAGCAACGACGCGAACAACGCCGCGATCCCCAGTGCCCTCCCCAGCCGTCTGCGAATCGATCCCACGCGCCACTCCTCTTCCGCGACCCACCGACCTCGCGGAGCGGGGCCTTCGACGCCGCGGGGACCCGAAGCTTCACCCGCGGCGCGAGTATCGCTTCGAGGCCCCCCATGGAGCAACGGGGTTTGTCGGACACGGACGCGCACCCCGACCTCTCGCCGCTTCGGGAGGCAGGTTCGAGCTTGCGGGTGGACGGCCAGGAAGAGATGCTGAAGAGACGCTGATGGCCGATTACCGCAAGCCGCCCTACCGGACGGCGCGCAGCGAACGAAGTGAGCGAAGGCTCGTGGGAGGGGGCCCCATCGGGGCTTCATGCCCCGTGGGGGAGGGGCTGGCGACAGCCCCTCGAGGAAGCTGAAACGCTTCACGCGCCGCGATGACCGAGCCGCTCCGCCTCGTCGTACTCGTGCTCTCGCTCGCGCTCACGGGCGTCGCACACGCGCAGCCGTTGCTTCGCGTGCGTGCAGAGACGCGGCTCGAGCTCACGCGAGAGCTCACGGGCACGGGCGTTCGGCTCCGCGGCACCTTGCTCGACGATCTCGGACAGCCGCTCGCGTCGCGCGACGTCGCGCTGGAGATCTCGAGCGGCGGAGAGGAGCCGACTTCCCGCACGCGCGTACGGACCGATCGCGAAGGACGCTTCGTCGTCGCGCTCCCGCTGGAAGAAGACCAAGTGGTGCGAGCGCGCGCGATCTTCGGCGGGGACGAGGGTCACGAGCGCCTCGAGGTGGAGCGGGTCGTCGACCGTCGACGTGCGGACGTGCGGCTGCGTCTTGCCCTCGACGCCAACGAGCTCTCGCTCGACGCACCGACGCACCGCGTGCGGGTGCGCGCCGAGTCGAGCGCGGGAGGCGCAGGCCTCGAGCTCGAGCTGCTCGACGAGCTCGGTCGTTCGCTCGGCGTGGGCACCACGGACGCGGACGGTCGACTCGAGCTGGAGGTGCGCTCCGAATCGCTCGGGGGTCCCGGCGCCGGTCGCCTCGCGCTGCGCACCGACGGGGACACGACTCGCGCGCCGGGTCGCACCGAGATTCCCATCGTGCGCACCCGCGCGAGCACGATCGACCTCACGTCGCCCGACCGGGTCGCGGTGGGAGCGAGCACACGTTTGAGCGGGCGGCTCCGCGACGTGAGCGGCCCCTTGCCCGAGCGCGCGATCGGGATCTTCGCCAACGGTGAGCATCGCGGCTCCGTGCTCACACGCGCCGATGGAGCGTTCGAGTGGACGCTCGACGTCGCGCGCGAGGACGCTCCTTCGCTCGAGCTCGTCGCACGCTACGAGAGCGACGAGCCTGGGCATCCCTCCAGCGAGAGCGCGCCGATCACGCTCCGCGTGGACGTACCGGCCGCCACGAGCGGATGGGCCCTGCTCGCCGTCGCGCTCTGCGCCGTCGCGATCTGGCTCGCGCGCTCGCTTTGGCGCCGCGAGGTCGTGGTCGCGCGACCGGTTCGTCCTCCCGCGAGCCCCGTCGAGCTCGGGAAGCCGCGTCGTGGCCGCGAGCGCTCGACGGTGATCTCGGGACGCCTCGAAGACCGCGAGGCCCGCGCGCTCCGCGGCCGAGTCGTCGCGCGAGGCGTGGACGGCAGCGAGCGCTCGCTCGACACCGACACCGACGCGCGCTTCGAGCTCGAGCTCACCGCCGGTACGTGGGAGGTGCGCTTCGAAGCGCCGGGTCACGCGATCGAGCGCGTCACGGCGACCCTTCCGCACCGAGGCGATTGGACGGGCGTCACGGTGCGCCTCGAGAGCTGGCGCCACCGCGCGTGGGCGATATTGCGCAGCGCCGTGGAACGCGCGGGCCTGCCGGGCTGGGAGCGTTCGACGATCCGAGAAGTCGTCGCGCCGGCCGACGCGACCCTCCGCTCTCTCGGCGGTGCCGTCGAACGCGCGGTCTACGATCGCTCTGCACCCGACGCCGATGCGATCGCCGAGCTGGAGACGCGCGCGAAGGAAGTGCGATCGCCCCGCGCGCGAACCGGTCGCTGAGCGCGGGCTCCGCTCGGCAGTTCGTTTGGTTCGGTCGCCTGACGGCGACGCTCACGTGACGTCGGGTCGCTCGGCCTGGCGGCCGGCTCCAAAAACGTCAATTGGCTTGGTTCGGTCGCCTGACGGCGACGCTCACGTGACGTCGG